>JBDLJD010000234.1:0-5317 GCA_039714495.1 Thermodesulfobacteriota bacterium | reverse complement strand
GCACATTTCAACGCCTCCTCAAAGCACTCCTCGGCCAGGGGCAGCCACTTGTTCAAATATTCCAGGCGATCATAGCGGTTCTGGGAATAGACGTAGCCTAAATTGTACCACGACATGGCCCGGGCCGGGTTGCGGCGCAGGGACGCTTCAAGGCTTTTTCTGGCTTCAAGATAAAAATCGTTTTGTTCTTTCCCGGTCTCAACGCTCAAATATATGAACTGCATGGCCCGCTTGTGGTGATACTCAAAATTACCAGGGTTGAACCCTATGGCCCTGTCCATGTCGTCAAGCTCAGGATTCCAGTTCAGGTTCATGGTGGAGTTCCACTCTGTGGGACAGGCTGCCTCGGCCAAAAAATGAGGCACGGTCAAAAACACGACACCATTGAAAACCAGCAGCACCAGGGTAAAAAAGGCAAAACGTCGCCAACGGGTTAATTGAATCACACGCGTGGGGTACAAAAAAGTCTGGCTGGCGCCGTGCCCCCGGCGATGCAGGGCCGCATAACCGATGCCCAGGATGGCGGCCAGGGTCAAGGGGTTGGCCGGGATGTGCATGTTGAAGTCGAAAAAACTGTGCAAGGCAATGGCCAAAAGGCCGGCCATGGCCCCTGCGCCCAACCCCAAGGCGTGCAGGTTTCTCCTTTTCCGCCAGAGACGGGTCATGCGGTAAAGGTAAATCAAAAAGGCGCCGCAGATGATGGCAAGACCTGGAAAACCTGTTTCCGTGCCGGCCTCGAGCCAATCGTTGTGGGAATACCCGCTCGAGGAAACACCGTCCCACTCTTGTGGCACATAGCGCGGGTAGAGATAGCGAAAATTGCCCCAGCCAGTGCCGGTGGCCGGATAGTCCGCTAACATGGGAAACATGGACCGGGTGGTAATCAGCCTTTTTTCCAACCCCTGCTGGCTGCGCTCAAATTTGTCGAGGGTCGGTTCGATACCCAGGTGGAGGGCGTACAGAAATGCGATCAAGCAAAAACCAATCGTAAAGACAGCATATTTTCGGAATGATTTCTTAAATATCAGCAGCGTGGACACAAAAAGCATGGCCAGCCCTAGGCTGATGATCCCCCCCCTGGAAGCTGACATCAAAAGGGATACCCCCATGACGATACCGGCAAAAAAAAGAAAGATTGTTTTTGCCTGGGAAGATTCAGGGGAAAAGTCATGGACGATTTTCTGGACAAAACCCTTGAGGCCACCCAAACCGGTCACCAGCCTTTTGCTTTTCTTTTTCTGAGCGATCATGAACCCAAAGGTCAAACTGACCATCATGCCCATGTAGGCGGCAAAATGATTGGACACGATAAAGGTGCCGCTGGCATAACGTCCGCGCCCCACGCGGCTCTGCCACCACCACACCTTGGGATTATCCGTAAATACCTGAAAGATGGCATAAAGGGCTTCGAAAATGCCCAGAAATACCAGGCACAGTATCAGGGTGTCGATGCGCTGCTTGGCGTTCAGGGTGTTGACCACCAGGAAAAACATACCCGCATAGGCCCCTATTTTAAGCAGTTCCACCCGGGTGGCAAGGGGGTAATAGGTCAGGTTCATCCACCCCGGCCCATCCAATGAAACCTCGGCTGCCTTGGCCAGGATGGTAAATAGCTGCTGTTTATCCGCAAAGGTTCTTGGCGACAGCCAGGCCACCACAGGAGATGGCAGCGGCAGGAGCTGCAGCCCGATGAAAACCAGCAGCAGCATCAAAAGAAGATTTACCGGCGATTTTACCCAACTGATATTTTCCGCCCTGGAAACGACTAAACGATCCACAAACCACAGGGCCAGCAGCAGAAAAACCCCAAATTCGACAAGGCTGTAGGCCCAGACATGCACCGCGCCAAAGGCCAGGGGCGCGAAAACCAGCAGTACGAGGATCCCAACGAATATTACCTTATCGATCTTGGATGGAGGTATTCTATTCAAGCCTGCCTGCTTTCCCAACGGGCTTACCGACTGTCCTGAATGTAGTGCAAAGGGTCTTTCGGGCAAGCGTACAATCCAGGGCAACATTTAAAGGGCGGACCAGGCCGCTTTCCTTGATCATGGCCTTGGGAACTTTTTCTGGATCAAAACCCGCCGCCCTTGCTAGCTTCCGGGCAAACATGTACCGGCTCAGCGTTTCCGGGCCGGCCACATGCCATATTGTTCGCAAATCATATTTCCTGATTCCGATCTCAATCAGCGCTTCGCATAAATCGTCTATAAAAATCGGGCAGCGATATTCATCGGCAAAATAGGGATATGCAAAGTCGCCGGTTTCAAGACCTTGCAACAATTCCAGTGTTCGAGGGTCATGCGGATCAAATCCATATACAAGCGATGTCCTTACAATCACACCCCCTGCCCTGCGAACCATATTTTCAGCCTTTTTTTTGGATTCACCATAGGGCAAAATCGGGTCTGGTTCATGCATCTCCTGATAGGGCGGATGATTGCCGCTGAACACAATATCCGTGGACACAAAAACAAAACTACAGGACAAGGACAACTGGCTGCGGGCCGCCAGGAGGTTGCGGGTGCCATCTTCAATGGAGCCGTGAAGGTCGGCCATGCTGTAGGCCAGGTGATAAATGAGGTCCGGTTGAAAACGCATCACTACCTTTCTGACACTGTCCCTATCCCGAATATCCAACCGTAGACACTGCCAGCCGGCCTCGACAGGGTGCTCGTGATACGTTCCCAGCACCTGATGGTCATGGCTTAAACGTTGGTACAAAGGCGTGCCCACATAGCTGCTGGCTCCAATGATTAGCACTCTTTTCATATGTCTTTATTACTGTTTTTTACTCAAAGCAATTATCGGTAATTTAATGAATTGACTTGATGCTGTTTTATTATTCCGGTTTCAGGAGATTGTATACTGTTTTTTTGGATATATTAAGTTTGTCTGCAATCTCATAACGTTTAAAGCCGCGGGCAATCAATTGTTCAATAACATATTTTTTTGCCTTTCTGGTTTCAGGTGAGCGGCTGAATTTGTGCTCCATGAAGTAGACGATCTCCTTTTCCAGACTGTCGAGGTCGAGCAAATCGATCTCAACCGAGTCGGTTATGTATCGCTGTTTGTCCAGGTGCTTAAATATCAGCGGAAACAGTTTTTTCATTCTGCGTTGAAAACGCTCTATGGCATCGCCTTGCTCGGACACCTGTTCGAACGGCACATTAAGGCCTCTGTCGATCAGTTTCAGATAGGTTTTGCGTGCATGTGATGTCGACCCCTGGAGCAATCCCAGAATGAAGTCCGGCTTTACAAAAGAACGCGGCGGAGATGGATCACAAAATAAATTAATAGATGACCAGCGGTATTCCATGGGATGCTGGCAAATACCTGCGGCAACAGGGTTTTTGTGGATGTACAGGGAAGCAGCCAGGAGGTAGGCATCATCCATACAAATCGCCTGGCGATAGGGGCTGCCGAAAAGGTGCCCCTTTCTTTCATATTTCCTGTTGAATCTGAGGGCATAGCGGGAAAAAAGGTCACGCATGGCGTCGTAGAGGTTTTCCTCTTTGGGCCGCATCAGGAGGTGAACGTGGTTGGACATCAAACAGAAGGCGAATATCTCCAATTTGTGCTTTTGAGATATCTTCTTGAGCAGCCACAGCATGAAAAGATAATCATTGTCTTCAATAAAAAGGAGATCCTTACCGGCAGCTCTCTGGGTGATATGAGAAATGAAGTTGGCTGTTTTGATCTTTTTTGTAGCTCGAAAGAGGCGGATTATTTTGGTTGTATCGAGATTATTCATTAGAATTCATAATAGCCACAATCTATGGATAACAGCAATAAATTACCGAAAAATGCTTTGGGGAATAATCGGTAATATTGTGGAAGGTTAAAGATTGATTACCGGAAAATGCTTTGAGGTGAAAACGGTAATAAAAAAAATGGAATGGGTTAGAGGACGCAGTCAGAGTCCTGCATGCTGTACTCCGGCACGATTTCGGTGAGTTTGTTCTTGATCCCACAGGCGTCGTGTTCTTGGGCCAGATGATTGAGCTCGTCTATGCGGAACAACAGCCATTCACGATAGGTGGTCTGGTCTTTATAACCATTGTAGCCATTGCTGGATTTCATAACCATGATTTTATCATGGGCCGTCTTCGTCACATCCTCATCCAGGGTCATGAGCTCTTCGTAGAGCTTTTCGCCCTGGCGCAAACCGGTGAGTTCTATTTTGATGTCATTGTCCGGTTCTTTGCCGGAAAGGCGAATCAGGTCTCTGGCCATGTCCACGATTTTGACCGGTGTGCCCATTTCCAGCACAAAGACTTCACCGCCGGTGCCCAATACCGCTGCCTGCAGAATAAGCTGGGAAGCCTCGGGGATGGTCATGAAAAAGCGGGTGACATCCGGGTGCGTCACCGTAACCGGCCCGCCCCTTTTGATCTGCTCGCGGAACAAAGGGATGACCGACCCGGCAGAACCCACCACATTGCCGAACCGGACCGACATCATGGTGGTGCCGTTGCCCTTGTAGGCGTTCAATACAAGTTCACAAACGCGCTTGCTGGTGCCCATGACATTGGTGGGCCGCACGGCCTTGTCCGTGGAAACCAGGATGAAGTGGTTGATATGATGCTCCACTGCCTTTTTCAGGATGGTTTTGGTGCCGATGATATTGTTGGCCACCGCCTGCCAGGGGTTGCGCTCCAGGATGGGGACATGCTTGTAGGCCGCGGCATGAAAAATAAGGTCGGGTCTGTATTTTCTCAAGGCCTGGTCCACCAGGTTTTCATCCTGAACCGCCCCTAAAATGGTGGTGTATTTCAAGAAACCGACCCGGTGTTTGAGCTCCATCTGGATAGCGTAGAGATTGGGCTCGGACATATCCAAAAGGATCAGTTCATCGGGCAGGAAGCGCACGATCTGCCGGCACAGTTCGCTGCCGATGCTGCCGCCGGCGCCGGTGACCAGCACCCGCTTGTTTTTGATGCATTCCTCGATTCCGGGAATGTCCAGTTGCACGGGATCTCTTCGCAAAAGGTCCTTGTAGTTGACGTCGCGCAAGGCTTTCATGGACACCTTGCCGTCGATGAGTTCGGCAATGCCTGGAAGCGTTTTATAGGACACTCCCGCCTTTTCACAGGTCTCGACAATGCGCCGCATCTGATCGCCGGTGGCAGAAGGCACTGCCAGCAGCAATTCCTTGATTTCATGTATTTTCACCAACCCGGGCAGTTCATCGATTTTCCCCATGATGGGCACACCGTGAATCGAGCGTTTCAGCTTGCCAGGGTCGTCATCCACATACCCAACCACGAAATATTTCAAGCGCGGGTTGTCTTTGATTTCCCGCAGTATTTTTTCG
>JBDLJD010000233.1:0-5367 GCA_039714495.1 Thermodesulfobacteriota bacterium | reverse complement strand
GCTTTAATATTGGACGAGGGCAGGCCACGTTGATCCTTTCAAAACCAGCCCCCTCATCTCCGAAAATATAGCCTTCATCCAATGCAACATGGGCTTTGTAGATCATCATTTTTTCCAACGCTTTGGGACTATGTCCGTAATCCTTGAAATCGATCCAGGCAAAATATGTGCCTTCTGGAATTGAGTAAAGGGCTTTCGGCAAGTGTTTTGAAATAAACTCCCCTACAAATTCCAGGTTTCTGTCGATATAACGGTTTACCTGATTCAACCACTCTTCCCCTTTCGAGTATGCTGATTGTGTCGCAACAATACCCAAGGCATTGCTGCCAAATAATCCGCATTTTCCCATAGCTTCCTTTTCCCATTTTTTACGCATTGCTTCATCTTTGATGACAATGTTCGAAACCTGCATTCCAGCCAGATTGAATGTTTTACTTGCCGAGGTGCAGGTAATGATATTTTTGTCCGGGTTGAGTTTACTCAATGGGATGTAGCGTGATGTTTCCCTGATCAGGTCGCAATGAATATCATCCGAAACGATGAGGACATTATTTTTCAAACAGATTTCAGCCAGCCGATTCAACTCATTTTCATTCCAAATCCTTCCCACTGGATTATGAGGATTGCATAAAATCAGCATTTTAGTTGACGCATCTTTCGCCTTTTTTTCCAGGTTTTCGAAATCGATTTTATATGCGTTACCATCCTGGATCAGCGGATTATTAATAAGCATGCGATCATTGTTCAGAATCAGATTTTTAAACGGGTAGTAGACCGGTTTTTGGATGATGATCCCATCTCCTGCATTGGTAAAAGCTCGGATCAGAATGCCAAGCGCCGGTACAACGCCCGGTGCAACTACAATTTCATCCTTGTTGATCTTCCAATCCATTCTTTTTTCAAACCAATTGACCACTGCTGATAAATATTCATCAGTGTAAGGTGAACTGTATCCGAAAAGCCGATGATCAATTCTTTTTTTCAAATCCTCAATAATCGGACTTGCACATGCAAAATCCATATCGGCTATCCAAAGCGGAAGCAGTTTATCCTTAACCGTATCATCCCCTGCCGGGATGAATTCCCATTTGACTGAGTTGGTATTTTTTCTCGAAATTATTTCATCTAAATCGTATGACATTCATAACTCCCTATCGTTTTCGCAAAATGCTCCAAGTAGATCCTGTCCGACACCAACGCTTTTATTAAGGGTGCTGTGCGTTCAACAACATGACACCGGTCTATCCAACACAAATAGCCTATACTTCAATTGTATTCATGATTAATCTGAAACATCCAGGACTGTTTGAATGGCTTTGAGGCGCTTCTTTACCTCCGGGTCGAGGGCTTCTCCTTCCGGTAAGATGCCAAGGGCAATGGAAAGGGCTGCCTTCCGGTCGGCAGGCTCCGGCAAGAGGGTGGCCAACGTTTCTATGGCTTGACCCGGGTCGTTCGCAAGGATACAGGCCTGCTTTTGAACGGCACTTGCCAGTTCCCCTGCTACCAGGCCTTTGAGACGTTCATCCCTTTTGGATATCTCGCCGTAGGTATCCAGGAGGTGCCGATCCGTGCTCTCCCCAACCTGGGTAAGCGCACTCACGATGCGCACGACGCCTTCCGCAAACCCGCCCTTGGCCACGTCGTCCATCCATTCCATCCGGCATTCGTCCGGACCTGGGCAATCCTGGTCCTCTGAACCGCGGAACCAGCTCTGCAGCCACGGATTGTGATAGACGGACTGAAACCAGAGTTCCTGGGAGAGGTCCCTCGCTTCTCTCGCAAAATCAAGGGTGTTACTGATGTGAGCGGATACCTGTTTTTCCATGGCCATGAAGGGATTTGTGTCATCCACGGCGCGGCGGTTGCTGCGGGCGTGTTCTGCCAGGGATTTAAAGGGCAGCATCCACGGATTCAGGTCGGAAAAGCCGTATTTGGTGGTCCGCAAAGGGTGCAGCTGGTGGATTCCCTCAGCCAGGGCTTCGGTCACCAGGGGCTGCACAAAGGGGCGCACCATCAGCCGGTAAGAGAGGTCGTTGAGGGTGGAAAGCCGGGCCACGGGCCCGAATACAGCCTCGTCGTCCGCCTCGTCATCCAGGGCCCTTATGTCATCCATGTCGCGCGCTTTAAAGCGGACGTCGTAGACCGTGCTTTCGTCGCCTTCCTCTAGACGTTCCTCAATGATCATTTCATAAAGACCGGGGGCGAGCAGATCGGCCTGGTCGATACTGGATATCATCTCCTTATGCTCTTTTCTGGAGACCGGGCCGGAAACAAAGATCCCTAAGTGCCCGATGGTTTCATGCACCATGTAGATGATGACCCGCTTGTGGCGGCGGATTTCATCCACGGTTTTCCAGACCGCCGGAATCCAGTTCAAGGCCTGTTGGGGGGGGGTGATATTGTCCCCCTGGGAAGCGAATACGAATACAGGCTCCTTAAGGTTTTTAAGGTCGATGTCCTGGCCGTTCATCTGGATCCCGCCTTTTTCAAGCCGGTTGCCGACAAACAGCTCATCCACGATAAAATGAATTTCGTCTCCGGTCAGCTTGAAAAACCCGTTCCACCATTTTTCGAACTCGAGATAGCGCTCTTCCTCGGTGTCGATATTGGCCCACAGATAATATTGCTTGTCCCACAGGGTCCTGGAAAGGTTGAGGTCTTCGAAACCGGCCATGAGGTTGGCCCCGTCGAAGATGCCGTTGCCCAGGTCACTGAACAGACTGGCCATCCACACACCGCCCGTCCACCCGCCGCGATAGCGCACGGGGTTTTTTCCGGCCACGCCGGCCCAGAAAGAAAGCGGTGCTCCGTTCATGATGATGGGGCCCACCGAATCCGGCTGCAGGGCCCCCAGCATGGCCACGGCCCATCCGGCCTGGCAATTGCCGATGATGGCCGGCTTGCGGGATTCCGGGTGCTGATCGGAAACTGTTTTGACGAATACGGACATTATTTTCTGGACGTCCGCCATGGTTTGTCCGGGAACCGGGTCAGGTGTAAACAGAACAAAATAGACAGGGTGCCCCTGGCTGAGGGCCATGCCGATCTGGGAATCCTGTTTGAACCCCCCGATGCCCGGTCCGCCGCCGGCACGCGGATCGAGGATGATCACGGGCCGTTTAGCTGCCGGAGAACCGGGGTCGCTTTTCACTATCTGACGTTTTTCCTTGCCTGTGTGCCCGGCAGAGGTGTCGGGTTTACGGCGGTCAAGGATGCGGGCCAGCTTGTAATTGGTTGCCGGCCTAAGATCCCGTCCGTCAAGCAGGATATCGTAGTCGAAGTTCAGCACCGGCGGCATGCCCTGCCGGTTATGATCAAGATAGGTGTTACCGCGCTTACGTAAAATGTCCATATGGATAAGGCTGCGCTGCCAGAAATCCGTTCCATATGCCAGGGCGTCGTTCATCCATGTGCTGAAATTGTTTTTCATATAAGTTAAATTGTCGGTTCCCATGGTCATTGATCACCTCTTCATCTTAACTAATCTGCATTCGGAGATCCGCATTTATATCAGCCAAAAAGGCTCTAAGACACAAAGAAAATTTATTCTTTGTGCCCTTTGTATCTTTGTGGTTCCAATGCAGTTGTATTTTATCGCATTCCGGAATCTGGTTGTCATTATTCAGCCGGGTTTTCATCCTTTTCCGCAGGATTTTTCTTTTCCGGTTTATTGCTCTGGGAGGGCATGAACATCTGCATGAAATTCTGCATGGAGGCCGGGCCTTCCATCATATTGGGCATCATTTTACCCATGTCCGTGCCCACGTCCAGCCATTTGCTGAACTGGTCGTCAAAGGCCTTTTTATATTCCAGGTAGTTCTGGAGGGTTTTCTGGAAATACTTGTCGAAAAAATCACTCAAGGCACCATCACCGTGCTGGATAATGAGGTGCAGCACCGGCTCGGGGAGGAGGATGTTTTTCTTGCGGGCCTCCTCCAGGATGACCTGGGTCAGAATAAAAGCGGTAACATCTTCTTTGGTGGCCGCGTCGATAATTTCAACCTGGTTGCCGGATTTTATCAGCCCGGTAACATCTTCAAGGGTCACGTATCGGCTGTTGCGCGTGTCGTAGAGTCGCCGGTTGCTGTATTTTTTCAATATGATTTTATCTTCCATTATTCAGGTGGCCTTTTTATTGGCGTTGCGATAAGTTATAACTTTTGTGACGAATAAATAATTTATAACTATATAGTATGTATTGAAAATTAAATTGCAACCCAAGTCAAAAGAAATTGTGCAGTGCACAATAAACAGCTTGACAAGTTGAAATTCAAACCTATATTTGAGGGTAAATCAACTCGGAAAACACCTTTCCGGGTACAGAGATCCACAAAAACAAGAAAACACGTTTTCATAAAAGATAAAGGAGCGTACCATGAAAAACAGAGATTTTGCCAAACAGATACTTGACTGGAACAAAACAGTTTGGAACAGTAATATTAATTTTTTTGAAAAATTTCAGGAGTATGGAGAAAAAGCAGCCGGGTCGTTGGTGGAACTGTCACCCTGGGGTGCCGAGGAAGGTAAAAAGGCGCTGAACCAGTGGAGCGGCAACCAGAAAAAAGGCCTCAAGGCGTTCAAGGAGAGCGCGGCCTTTGGTTTTAAACAGGCCGAGGGCTTGTGTGCAGTTGCAAAAACAGCTAAATAATATATATCGCGCAGAGCTTAAAGGGCCTCAGAGAGTGAAAGGAGAAATATGATGGATCAGAAGCAAGCGTTCAAACAGATGGTGGAGTTCAACAAAGGCGCTTTCACCAATGCCTTCAATGCCATGGTCATGGTGCAGGACCAAAACGAAACCCTGGCAAATACCCTGCTGAACCAGGCGGAATGGCTCCCGGAAGAGGGGAAGAAGGCGGTCAAGGATTGGGTAGAGGCGTTTAAAAAGGGCCGCGAAGAATATAAGAAGGCCGTGGACGAAGCCTTCAAAAAGGTGGAGGAATATCTATGATCGGCAGAACGTTTGACCAGCTCACTGTCGGGGACATTTCCGAATTTTCGAAAACCATCTCCGAGGCGGACGTTTACATGTACGCCGGGATTTCAGGTGACCTGAACCCGGCCCACATCAACGAGGCATATGCCCAGGGGACCTTTTTCAAAAACCGGATTGCCCACGGCATGCTGACGGCCAGCTTCATTTCAGCCGTGATCGGCATGCAGCTCCCGGGGCCGGGAACCATATACATGGGCCAGACCCTCGAGTTCCTGGCGCCGGTGCGCATCGGCGACACGGTTACTGCCAGGGTCGAGGTTGTCGAGAAAATCGATGATAAGAAGCGGGTCAGGCTGGCGACTGTCTGCACCAATCAGGACGGCACCAAGCTGATTTCAGGGGAGGCCATGGTGAGCCCGCCCAGGCCGGCA
>JBDLJD010000232.1:0-5433 GCA_039714495.1 Thermodesulfobacteriota bacterium | reverse complement strand
TTTTTGTCAATATAGCGGTTGCAGCCCAATAAATATTTATTCATCCAAATGCTATACTTTATGTTTGTTTTTGTAAAGGGCCACCGCTGCCAGAACCCCGAGGATACTGCCGATGAAATCTGCCATAAAGTCGAGCAGTTCTGCTGAACGCGAAGGGACAAAATACTGGTGAATTTCATCACTGGCCCCGTACAACGCCGTCAGGAAAATGCTCAATGCAACCAGCCTGATAGGAGAGATGCGTTTGTCCATGGCATTAAAAGCGCGGTACAAAAACAGGCCGAGCACGGCATACGCCGCCACGTGCAACAATTTATCGGAAAAGTCAAAATCCGGTACGTGCTCCGAAGCAGGAAAAGAGGACTGAATAAAAATAATCAGGCAGTATAGAAAGACCGGGAGCCAGTAATATGTGAATCTTTTAAAGGGATGGGTATCGGCCGGGTGCATAAATATGACAGTTTCTCATTCTCTAAATATCCAATAATCAATACCCAACTTCCAATGATCAAGTTTATAGATCCAGCATCCCGCTGTTCGTCTTTTCTTCAGGGCTGAAGCCCTGGGCTACATTGCCTTAAGCCAACCGCTTCGTAGCACAGGGATTTATCCCTGCTTTCCTTACGCTGAATGCCTATTGCCACTGTGTGCACTTGGACACTGATTATTCGTTATTGGATATCGGTTATTCTCCCTTCCCTAGTACCCGCTCAAAGTTTCACCATCCTGTGGTGGGTCGCCTTTTACCAAATTTTTTTTCACAGGGAGCGTTCTTGGTCACGTGCTTTTCAAGGGACTCGCACCACAGGGATTGAAAGGTTCGACACGAGCCGTCCAGGGCGTTCACCTTGGCAAAGTCCGCGTGTTCACAGCGCAGGTCGCACCATTTGATCCTGTGCGTCGTTACCCCGGCGTTGGATGACTCAGGCTTTTTATTTACACCCTTTTTCATAGCACCTTTTTTTCTGCAGCCATGCAATCACCCTAGATAGAATGTTGCAGGCCATGAAAAAATATAATCACGAAACCTTGAAAACACGAAATTGTCAGGTCTTTTCGTGATTTCGTGATGAGAATTCTTTGTGCCCTTTGTGTCTTTGTGGTTGGAACCAGGCTATGAAAAATCCGGATTCAGCTCCAGTTCCTTTTTCTTAATGTGTGCTTTAATATTTTTCAGGAATGACTCCCGGGAAACCCCCATCTTCACCTTGCCGTCCAGGGTACGCACCGACAGGTTGCCGGATTCCATCTCCTTGGCGCCAAAAGTCAAAATCAAAGGAATGTTGGCCAGCTGGGCTTCCCGGATCTTCTTGTTCAGGCTCTCCGTCCGCGTGTCCACTGTTACACGCAACCCTTCCGCTTCCAGAACATCGCGCAGTTCTTCCGCGGCCGGTACGAGTTCGTCGTTTATGGGCAGAATAACGGACTGAACCGGAGCCATCCACAAAGGGAATTTGCCGGCAAAATGCTCGATCAGAATGCCAAAAAACCGTTCAATGGAGCCAAAAATGGTTCGGTGAATCATGATGGGCCGCCGCCGCTCGTTGTCCCTGTCGATATATCCAAGGTCGAACCGTTCCGGCAGGCTCATGTCCAGCTGAATGGTCCCGCACTGCCAGGTGCGGCCCAGGGCATCCTTGATATGCAGATCGATTTTGGGCCCGTAAAAGGCGCCGTCCCCTTCGTTGAGCCGGTAATCTGCGCCATAGGCGTCCAAAGCGGCCCGCAATCCTTCCGTGGCCACGTCCCACTGCTCGTCCGAACCAATCGACTTTTCCGGCCGCGTGGAAAGCTCCAGCATGAACCCGAGCCCGAATTTTCCGTATATCCGTTCAGCCAGCTTGAGTACACCAAAAATCTCATGCTGAATCTGGTCCGGGGTCATGAATATGTGCGCATCATCCTGATGAAAGGCCCGCACCCTGAAAAGCCCGGAAAGGACCCCGCTCAGCTCATGGCGATGGACCAGCCCTATTTCCGATGCCCGGATGGGAAATTCACGATAGGAATGGGGTCTGTTTTTATAGACCAGCATGCCCCCCGGGCAATTCATGGGTTTGATGGCGTACTGGTTCTCATCCACCGCCGAAGTGTACATGTTTTCGCGATAGTTCTCCCAGTGGCCGCTGCGTTCCCAGAGGGTGCGTTCGAGCATGATGGGGGTCTTGGTTTCCACATACCCTGCCGCTCTGTGCTCCTCACGCCAGAAATCCAGAAGGACGTTCCATATCTCCATGCCCTTGGCATGAAAAAAAGGCATCCCCGGCGCCTCGTCGTGGAAGCTGAAAAGCTCCAAGGCCTCGCCGATTTTGCGGTGATTTCGTTTTTTTGCCTCTTCTATGAAATTGACGTACTTCTTCAGGTCCTTCTTGTCGAAAAAAGCGGTGCCATATATCCGCTGCAGCTGCTCCCGGGTCTGGTCGGCACGCCAGTAGGCGCCGGACACCTTCATCAGCTTCACCGCCTTGATGAAGCCGGTGTGCGGAATGTGGGGTCCACGGCAAAGGTCGGTGAACTCGCCCTGCTCGTAAAAGGATATCTCGCCGTCTGTAAGGTCGGTTATCATCTCCAGCTTGTATGGCTCGTCCTTGTAAAAGGCCAGCGCCTTATCCTTGGACACTATTTTGCGCTGGATAGGAAGTTTTGCTTTGGACAGTTTCTTCATCTCCGCTTCGATCTTTTTAAAATCATCCTCGGAGACCGGCTCCATGTCGATATCGTAATAAAACAGATCGCCGACCACTGGCCCGATGGTCAATTTAGCGTCTTTATACAAACGCAGAATGGCCTGGGCCATCAAGTGAGCCGCGCTGTGCCTTAAAATTTCCAGGCCTTCCTCGTCTTTGGTGGTGATCAGCCTCACCCGGGCATCGGCATCTATGGTCCGGTTCAGGTCCAGAAGCGTCCCGTTCAGTTCCATGGCAACACAGTTTCTTGCCAGGCCCTCGGAGATGCTCATGGCGATGTCGTACCCTGTCACCGGATCATCAAAAGACTTTATGCTCTCATCAGGAAGTGTTATGTTGATCATCGTCGTTCACCGTTTCGATTGTTTTAAAATATTATAATTGAATTTTCCCCCGCCATAGGCGGTGTAAAATTCAATTATAGTTAGGGTAATTGCTTTATATGGTCAAGGAAAAAGAAAAGCCCCCCCAAGATAATCACAAGGATTTTCAATGGGTCGATACCCGTCAGGGCCTTCAGCAGGTGGTGGACTGCTTTAAAAACCAAAAAGCCATTGGCGTGGATTTGGAGATGGACTCCATGTTCCATTTCCATGAAAAGATCTGCCTGATACAGATGGCCACCGAGCAGGACTCCTTCATCATCGACCCGTTGCCAATCTCCAGCATGAGCCTCATCAAACCGCTGTTTGAAAATCCGCGCATCAAAAAGGTGTTTCACGGCGCCGATTACGACGTGCGCTCGATCTTCAGGGATTACAGCATCGAAATCAACAATCTGTTCGACACCGAACTTGCCAGCCGGTTTCTGGGCGTACAGCACACCAGCCTGGAATCCGTCCTTAACAACCGTTTTGACGTGGTGCTCGACAAACGCTTTCAGAAAAAAGACTGGTCCCAGAGACCTTTGCCGGAGCATATGGTCACCTACGCCGCCAGAGATGCATGTTTCCTGGTACCGCTGGCCAGAGAACTCGAGAAGGAGCTACGCGGAAAAAAACGCCTCTCCTGGGTGAAGGAAGAGTGCCTATGGCTGAGCAAGGTAAGGCCCGCAGCCAACAGCCAGGGCCCCCTGTTCCTGAATTTCAAGGGAGCCGGCCGGTTGAAGCCCCGGGATCTGGTCGTATTGGAAGCCCTGCTCCAATACCGGCGTGGTGTGGCTATGGCTAAGGACAGGCCGCTCTTCAAAACCATCGGAAATGCTGCTCTCCTGACGCTGGCAAACCGCAAACCTGCCAGCCTCAAACAGTTGAAGGCCATCCGTGCATTGAGCAGCAGGCAATCCAAGCAGTACGGGCAGGAGCTGGTCGCCACCATCCAGGCCGCCCTGGAAACCCCCGAGAATGAACATCCCGTATACCCCAAAAGAAGAGCCCCAAGCCTGAAGCCAGTGGTTTCCAACCGTATAAGAGAGCTTAAAACCTGGCGGGATGCCAAAGCCGCAGATCTGGAAATAGATGCGTCTATCGTGTTGACCAAAATGCTGATCTGCGACATCGCCAAACAGCGCCCCGGATCTATACGGCAGCTGACAGCCATCGAGGGCCTGCGCAACTGGCGGGTCAAAGAATTCGGGCGGGAGATCATCGCGTTGTTGAAGAATCTCAGGTAAAACGTTTGGCCACCTAGCTTAAAAAACCATCAAATATAAGCCAATTATTCCCATTCTATGACTTATCGTTGCCATAAGCGGTTTTCATCCTTAGTATAATTAATACGCTCGATTTGGGCAAAGCAAAGGAGGTCAACACAATGACGCACGCCATACGCATATACGATAACGGAGGGCCGGAAACCCTGAAATGGGAACCGTTTGAACCGGGCGATCCCGGCAAAGGGGAGGTCCTGGTGCGCCACAAAGCCGTCGGCCTCAATTTCATCGATGTTTATCACCGCACCGGACTGTATCCGCTGCCGGCCCTGCCCGCCGTTCCCGGCTTGGAGGCTTCAGGGGTCGTGGAACAGACAGGGCCGGAAGTGAGTGAATTCAAACCCGGCGACCGGGTCGCCTATGCCGGTGTTCCCCCCGGGGCGTATTCCCAGGTCCGTGTAATCCCGGCCCATCGCCTGATAAAGCTGCCCGAGTCCATTTCTTTCGAAACCGGGGCCGCCATGATGCTCAAGGGTATGACCGCCCGCTACCTGATCCGGGGGTGCTACCCGGTGAAGGCCGGGGATGTCATTCTCATGCACGCCGTGTCCGGAGGCGTCGGTTCCATCGTATCCCAGTGGGCCAGCCATATAGGGGCCACGGTTATCGGCACCGTGGGGTCTCCGGAAAAAGCCGAAAAAGCCAAAGCCAACGGCTGTCAATACCCGGTTCTTTACGAAAAAGAGGACTTTGCTGCGACCGTCCGGAAAATTACCCACGGTAGAGGTGCTGACGCTGTCTATGATTCCGTGGGTCAGGCCACCTTCATGAAATCACTGGATTGCCTGCGGCCGCTGGGCACCATGGTCACTTTCGGACAGTCTTCGGGGGCGGTACCGCCCTTCGATACGAGTCTTTTGGCAGCCAAAGGGTCTCTGTTTCTCACACGGCCAAGCTTAATGACCTACACGGAAAAGCGTGAGGATCTCGTGGTCCATGCCGAAGACCTGTTTGACGCAGTGCAAAGCAACGCCGTCAAAATCGAAATCGGCCAGACCTACCCGCTTTCCGAGGCCGCCCGGGCCCATCGTGACCTCGAAGGCCGCAAAACCATGGGGTCTACTATCCTGCTCCCCTGATAAAAGTTTGTACCAA
>JBDLJD010000231.1:0-5465 GCA_039714495.1 Thermodesulfobacteriota bacterium | reverse complement strand
CTGTGGTTCCCACATCACCATGCTCGAACCCAGGGAGTGGCTCAACACCACCACCGGCGCATTCTTTTTGCCGCTCAGCTCGCAATGAATCTCGATCCCATTTGTATTGATTAACATATTGTTCCCCCTGTTTTGCGGCAGGTCAAGCCCCCTAATCGTCACCCCCCAGTAATTTTCCCATACTGATAACCCGGTCGTTCGTAAAGCCCAGACTCTCGTAAAAAGCGATCACCGCCTGGCTTGTCTCACGGACCTGGAGATTGATCTTAGGGCACCCTGCATTTTTTAAAAGCACTTCTGCCCTTTGCATTATTTGCGTGGCAATGCCCTTGCGGCGGCAATTCGGGGATACGGCAAGGTAGTTGATCCACCCCCGGTGGCCCTCATAGCCCGCCATACAACTGGCCACAAGATCGCCACCCAACACCGCAACCAGGAACCATTCCGGATTCACCCGACATTTGAGCTCGATATCGCGACGGGGATCATTATGCGGCACCACAAGGCCGCACCTTTTCCACAGGTCGACAACCACTTCCCGGTCCTGCGTCTGGTACGGCCGAATGTGTACACCTACCTTTGTCTTCATATTTCGATTGTAGCAAACGGTCATTGGATGCGCTACGATTTTTTTAAACGGGTCATCTCCAGTCTTCCGCCCTCCTGGCATACACGATCAAGTCCTGATCTAAAGTTATCTCTTTTTATTAGAGTATTCCTAAATATTTCAAGGGTCGGGGAGTTCTTGCCACCCCCCCCCTCGTCATTCCCGCGAAGGCGGGGATCCAGAAAGCGATTTGCTGAATGCCTGGATCCCTGCCTGCGCAGGGATGACGATTAAAACATCCCGACCCCTCAAATATCTGACGCCCTATTTTTTCTGGATGTTCGATCCTGGGGGCAATTGGTGGAATGCATCCAGCCCCAGCAGGGATAAATCCCTGCGCTACATGGTTGATTCGAAGAATGGGCATGTAAGCCAAGGCTTCAGCCCTGCACCGTCTTCTGTGGTTTCGTCCTCTGGAGTTCTGTCCTCTGTGGCTCTGACCTCCGGCACTCTGGCTGCTGGCGTCCTGCCCTTGGTCTCGGTTGTTTTTAAACCCGTATTCGTATACAGTAATTATCCCGCTTCCGGTTTGCCATTCATCCCAGCTGATTATCAGGAGGGCAACATGACAACAAATGATCCATTAATTATCGATATCCAGAACCACATTGCCCGGGTAACCTTGAACCGCCCTGAAAAACGCAATGCCATGAGCTTTGACATGTTGAAAAAAATGATCGTCTCTTTTAAGGATTTTGACAGCGACCCCGACGTGAGAGTCGTTGTGATCAAGGGAGAAGGCAAAAGCTTTTGCGCCGGCATGGAGCTGGCCGACCTGGCCGGCCTCATCGAAAAGAAAAGCGCCGATTACCGGGAAAACCTCAGAAAAACCATTCTCTATGGCCAGACCAGCATCAATATTGTCGAAACGTGCACCAAGCCCGTTATTGCGGCTATTCACAGCCACTGCGTGGGCGGCGGGGTGGACCTGGCGTGTGCCTGCGACATTAGACTGGCGTCAAAAGATGCCCTCTTTTCCGTGCGTGAAACCAAACTGGCCCTGGTGGCTGACCTGGGGACCCTGCAGCGTCTGCCCAAAGTCGTGGGCGAGCCCTGGGCGCGAGAACTGGCGCTGACCGGCAGAAACTTTTCCGGGGAAGAGGCCCTCGACATCGGATTTGTCACCCATCTTTGTGAAGACCGGGATGCGCTCTATGCCAAGGCCGACGAAATTGCCACGGAAATAGCCGAGAACTCGCCCCTGGCGGTCCAGGGTGTCAAGGACACTATGCGGTTTACCAACGACCACGGCGTGGAAGCCGGGCTGAGGTATGTAGCTCAGAAAAATGCCTCCATATTGATTTGCGAAGACGGCATGGAAGCCTTGATGGCGGCCATGGAAAAACGCAAGCCCGTGTTCAAAGGACGCTGAAATCACCATGCCCCTCATCGGTAACACTCCCAAGCCCCCTTATTATGCGGTCATCTTTACCAGTGTTCGCACTGAAGCCAATGATGGCTATGGCGATATGGCCGATAGAATGCTGGACCTGGCCAAAAACCAGCCCGGGTTCCTGGGGGTGGAGTCGGCGCGTGAACAAACCGGCATTACCGTATCCTACTGGATCGACCTCGCAGCCATTCAAAAGTGGAAAGACCACCCTGAACATCGGAAAGCCCAAGCACTTGGCCGACAAAAGTGGTATGCCGCGTTCAAGGTAAGAGTGGTCAGGGTTGAAAAGGAATATGGTCATCCACACGGTTAAACGCACCCATGCAAATTCAAGCGAACAGCATAATTGATCGCGCCGTTGATGCAGAAACTGTCTGTCGAAGATTGGATTCAACTGTATGATAGCAATATGAGGAGATGAAGGTACGATGCATATACGCGAAGCCCTGGAGAGTGATCTGAAAGATGTACTGGCTGTGGAACGGGCGGCCTTTGGCTCGGACGAAGAAGCCGCGCTGGTCGGCGACCTGTTGACAGACGACAGCGCTAAGCCGCTTGTTTCCCTGCTGGCCTTAAATAAAGAAACACCTGTTGGGCACATCCTGTTCACCAGGGCGCGCCTCGAACCCGATGTTCCCTTGTTCATCTATATTCTGGCGCCCTTGGCCGTGGTGCCGGAGTACCAGAAAGCGGGCATGGGCAAAGCGCTGGTTGAAAAGGGCCTTAAGGTCCTGTCAAATGCCGGGGCCCACCTGGTTTTCGTGCTGGGACACCCCTCCTACTATCCGCGCTTCGGATTCAAACCGGCCGGTGTTCTGGGATTCAAAGCCACCTACCCCATTCTAGAAAAAAATGCAGACGCCTGGATGGTGCAGGAGCTGGTACCTGATACCATCCACAGGTTCAGCGGAAAGGTAATCTGCGCTGACGTCATGCACCGGCCGGAATACTGGGTCGAATAAATTTTTGTGGAAAAGGAGAAATAATGAAAACCATGACCTATAATGTTGACGGGCCGATAGCCCGGATTACCTTGAACCGCCCGGAAAGGGGCAACGGCATCACCCTGGACCTGCCTGTGGAACTGAAACAATGTGTTGAAATGGCAGACCTGGACCCGTCTGTACACGTCATCGCGTTGTCCGGCAACGGCAAGGGGTTTTGCGGCGGTTATGACCTTGTGGACAGCGCCGAAGAAATGGGCCAGGCTCAATTCGGCAACGGAAACGCCCCCAAGGGATCAGCCAACGACCCGGCGATCGTTGCTCAGAATCACAATCCCACAGAAACCTGGGACCCCATGCTGGATTATCAGATGATGAGCCGCAACGTGCGCGGTTTCATGAGCCTGTTCAACGCCGACAAGCCCGTGGTCTGTAAGGTGCACGGTTTTTGCGTGGCCGGAGGCACCGACATGGCCCTTTGCAGCGACCTTCTGGTGATGGCCGAAGATGCCAAAATAGGGTACCCGCCGGCCCGGGTCTGGGGATCGCCCACCACTTCCATCTGGGCCTTTCGCATCGGCATTGAAAAGGCCAAGCGCCTGTTGTTCACTGGAGACTGCTTGAACGGAAAAGAAGCGGTCGATTGGGGCCTGGCCATCGAATGTGCGCCGGCGGACAAGTTGGACGAACGCTTTGAAATTCTGTTGAATCGTATCGCGCGTATGCCCATCAACCAGCTGGTGATGATGAAACTGTTGATCAACCAAACTGTGCAGGCGGCCGGTTTGCAGCCCACCCAGATCATGGGTACGGTGTTCGACGGCATCACCCGCCACACCAAAGAAGGCTATGCCTTTCAGCAGCGGGCGGCAGAGGTGGGTTTCAAGGAGGCGGTCCGGGAACGCGATGAACCCTTTGGTGATTATGGGCCCAGTACATTCAAAGGCTAATAAACTCGCGTACCGCGATTTTATGTAACGCGACTTCGTCGCTCTAAAAGAGAAGGATGGATCGACCGGGTGATCCGACCGGACGTGGCGTATGAATTTCTGGAAGAGGTCCGGCAAATTGTTTCTTACCGCTTCCCAAGGGACGCCTAGCTTTAAGGAGGTACCATTGCCCCCTATATCCGCAGAACATCCCGCCTGGCTATCCCTTTGGATGGAGGCGCATCACATCACCCTGTGGGGTGCGGCGGATCTGACATCCTTTTCCACGCCCCTGGATGACAAGGGGAATGGCTTCCCCGGGGCCCTCTCATTTGCGCTGCCCATGCATTCCGGCATAATGGCCAGTATCCAGAACGGCCCCAACCAGGATTATGCAGACGAGTATGCCCGGGTAAACCAAAAGATCAACCAATTGTCATCCAAGCTGGCAAATGCAATAAGGACAAAGGGTTTTCGATCCCAATCCCTGGCCGCTTCAATTCGTTCTGATACGAAAAATATCAAAGGGGACTTCCCCCATAAGACCGCCGCCACCCGGGCGGGTCTCGGGTGGATCGGCCGTCACTGTCAGCTGGTCACCCGGTCCTATGGCCCCTGGGTTCGCCTGGGCACGGTTTTTACAGACATGGAACTGCCGTACGGGCCGCCCAAAGAGCGCAGCCACTGCGGAAATTGCCAACACTGTGTGGACGCCTGCCCGTCCGGCGCGCTAAGCGGCAAAGAGTGGTTTCCCGGAATCCCAAGGCAAGAGATCCTGGATGTCCGGGAATGCGACAAATGGAAAAAGGACCACTACTTCGAATTTCACAAGGGGCACAACTGTGGGATCTGTTCAGCGGTTTGTCCCTATGGAGTAAAAGCACCCTTAAACTGACATGTGCCGCAAAGGAGAACCGCCTATGACGCAAGCCAAAAAACGCACCCCTTTTCGAACATTTATAAGTTATATGGATCTCTCCAGAGAATACTATGCCGCCTATGGGTACACCAAACCGTATAAATGGATGTCCCATGCACACGTCCCCTTTGCCAGGCTTGAGAAACCGCTCTCTGAATGCCGGGTGGGTCTTATGACCACCACGGATCTTGAAAAGCTGCCCGGAGAAAACAAGCAAGATCGGCACCTCTTGCGAAAAGTGTACGCCCATCCGGCGGAAGACGCTCCCAAACATTTTTACACCCAGGACCTGCAATGGGACCAGGAAACCACCCGCACCGATGACAACGAAAGCTTTATGCCCCTGAACAGCTTGGCCGAAAAAGCTGCCAGCGGAAAAATCGGCTCGGCCTCACCCAGGTTCTACGGGGCCATGACCGATTACAGCCAGGGCAAAACCAGCAAAAAGTCTGCACCACAAATCTTTGAATTTTGCAGGGAGGACAGCGTGGATGCCTTGATTCTTCCGGCCCTCTGACCGGTCTGTCATCAGACCGTGAGTCTGATCGCCAGACACCTTGAAGAAAATGGCATTCCCACGGTGGTGATCGGGTCCGCCCGGGATATTGTGGAAGAGTGCGGGGTGGCGCGGTTCCTTTTCACGGACTTTCCCCTGGGCAACCCCTGCGGCAAA
>JBDLJD010000230.1:0-5487 GCA_039714495.1 Thermodesulfobacteriota bacterium | reverse complement strand
TTCATCATGTTTGCCGTGGAACTGGGTGACCAACGCCCCCACCTTTCGGAAGAGGTGCAAAAAGGGTTCGTAGGCCTCAAAGCCATGATCAAGCGCATGCTGGACCAGGCCAGGGAATCGGGTGAGTTGAAGGCGGATGTCAATACCGGTGAAATGTCGGAAATCATATTCACCAGCATGTTGGGATCATCGGTCAGCTTCAGTACGGATAAATCCGTAGAAAAACTGGATCGTTCCATCAATGCTCTGGTTGGATTTCTGGAAACACTGAGAAAATAGGTGATCACCTGACGTTTGCAAAATTCAGGTGCCAACAATTAGCCAAAAAATATAAGGAGGAAATTTACATGATCGATTTTACATTTACCGAAGAACAGGAGATGTTCAAAAAAGCTGCCCAAGAGTTTGCCGAAACCATGATCCTGCCCAAGGTGGCGGAAATGGAGGAGACCGGAGAGGTCAGCCAGGATGTGGTAAAAGCCCTTGGTGAAGCCGACATGATGGGGATCACCATTCCCGAAGAATACGGCGGATTGGGGCTTGGCTACATGGAGCGCCTTATTGCTTTGGAAGAGATCAGCCGGGTCTCGGTGGCCACGGCCATGATGCTGCAGGTATTCGCGCTGGGCATCGAACCCATCATCAAATTCGGTTCCGAAGAGCTGAAAAAGAAATACCTGCCTGACCTGGCCAGCGGAAAACGTCTGGCCACGACAGCCGTTACTGAAGCCACCGGCGGATCAGACCCCACCGGCATCAAGTCTTCCTACACCAAAGAGGGCGACGATTTCATCGTCAACGGCCGCAAGTGCTTTATTACGAATTCCCATATTGCCGACACCATCACCATTTTGACCAAATCCGAAGACGATCCCAAGGCCTTCTGCGCTTTTGTCATCGACGCTGATATGGCGGGCTGGAAAGCCACCCACAAGGAGCACAAGGTGGGCATGCGCGGCTGCAACACCGGTGAACTGTCATTCGAAAACCTGAAAATCTCCAAAGAACAGCTCCTGGGTGTCGAAGGCAAGGGCCTCGGCGTGACCATGGCCGCCATTGGTGACGTGGGCCGCGGCGGCATGGTGGGTACTGCGCTGGGCCTGCAGGCCGCTTGCCTGGAAGAGTCCATCAAATTTGCCAATCAGCGGATTCTCTATGGCAAACCCATTGTCAAGCTACAGACCATTCAGAACAAGATCGCAGAGATGAAAATCGATCTCGAAGCCGGCCGTTTGCTGGGATACCGGGCAGCCGCCATTCAGGATGCCGGCGGCCGTTCCAGCAACGAGTTTGCCGTTGCCAAGTACTATACAACGGAAGCGGCGCAAAAAGCTGCCAAGATTGCCGTGGACATCCATGCCGGCTACGGCTGCATGGAGGAGTACCCTGTATCCCGCTTCTGGCGGGACGCTGCCGTGCTGGGGCCCTCGGCCGGAACGTCGGACATCATGAAGGTTATCATAGCACGCTGGGCCCTGTCATAAGCCAGGGATGAAAATTGATGAGAAATCATATAATTGTTTAGTGGGTATTTTTTGGTCATGCCCGCGCAGGCGGGTATCCAGGGCTTTCGGCTCGTAGCTTTCTGGATAGCGCTGACGCTTCACTTTGTGTCCCGCCTTCGCGGGAATGACGCCAGTTTTGCACTAAACTCCCCGACCTCTGAAATTGTTGTTTAATAGGAAAGTGATCAATGCTTAAGATAGTTGTCTGTGTCAAAGCGGTGCCAGACCCGAAAAAGGCGTGCGATATCAAGATTGACCCTAAGACCAAGACGCTGCTGCGCTGCGACGTCCCCATGGTGATCAATCCCCTGGACAAGCACGCGCTGGAGGCGGCTCTGCAGATCAAGGCAACAGGGGAAGCCTATATCACCGTTTTGAGTATGGGACCGCCGAACGCGGGCGCCATTGTCAAGGAATGCCTGGCCCTGGGGGCCGACAAAGGGATCCTGCTCAGCGATGCTGCTTTTGGCGGTGCCGATGCCTTTGCCACTGCCTATACACTGGCCATGGGGGTCCAAAAGAACGGTGCCGCCGATGTAGTGCTCTGCGGCATGGCCAGCAGCGACGGGGCCACCGAATGGGTGGGACCGGAAATGGCCGTCATGCTGGATATGCCGGTGGTCACCATGGTTAGGGAAATTGTGGCCCATAACAATGAGGCCTGGGAGGTGAAGGCCGCGTTGGAGAACGGGTACCGGCACATGAAGGTAAGGCTGCCGGCTGTTTTCACGGTCACAAGGGACCTGAATACCCCGCGGACCCTGAGTTTTTCGGGCATTATCAAGGCCCGCAAAAAGGAAATCACCCAGTGGGGCCTGGATGATCTTGGCGTGCCGGCAGAGAAAGTCGGTCTCAAGGGCTCGCCAACCATTGTGACGGAAATGCGCGCCGTTGAAAACACGCGAACTGTTGAGTTCATGGAGGGTACGCGCGAAGAAAAAGCCGAACAGCTGGTGCAGAAACTGGCCGAAGTCGGTGTACTCTAGACAGGAGATCAGAGATCAGAGGACAGAGCCCCGGAACTACAGAGCCACAGAACCTCAGAGACCAAAAAAGCAATCACGAAAACACGAAATTTAATTTCTCTATTTCGTGGTTTCGTCTTTTCGTGATTTCGTGATGAAAAATTCATTAGTGTTTCTTTGTGTCCTTTGTGTGGCTGATAAGAAAATGCGGAGTGTCGGAGAACCAAGGAAGCAACCCGCAACCTGCAACCAGGATTTTATATTCAGGATCCAGTTGGGGAGATTTATTATAAATTGGGAGTGAATCATGATGGAAAATGCTAACCCGGTTTGGGTTATAGCGGATCAGGAGAACTGCAACCTGCTGCCGGTAACGCTTCAACTGGTGGGCAAGGCGCGCAGCCTGGCCGACGATCTGGGTGTAAGTGTTGAAGTGGTTCTGCTGGGTGACGGGGTTGAAGCCCAGGCCGATAATTTATTTGGGGCAGGAGCGGACCGGGTTTACCTGGGAAATGATCCTGAGCTGGCAAACTATCATCCGGACGTTTACACGGACGTAATCGTCGGATTGGCAGAGGTGCAAGAACCCCAGATCGTACTCCTGGGATCGACATCCATGGGACGGGAATTGGCGCCCCTGGTGGCGGCCCGGCTTAAAACAGGGCTGACAGCCCACTGCATCGACCTTTGTATCAACAAAGACAAGATCCTGGAACAGGTCATTCCCGCTTATGGTGGGGAGATTACGATTGTCTGCCCAGAGAGGAAGCCCCAGATGGCCACGGTTGCCCAGGGGGTGTTTCCGCTGCCGGTTCCGGATGAGGGCCGTACCAATGAAATCGTGCCTGTCGAGGGACCCTTCCAACATAAGGGCAGGGTCGAAATTCTGGAAGTTGTCATGGAGGAACCAGAGGGCATCCCATTGGATTCCGCGGCCTGCGTGCTGGCCGGCGGTGCTGGTGCCGGCGATCACAATGGATGGGATCTGATTGCCCGGCTCGCAAAGGAGTTGGGGGCGGGTCTGGGATGCACCCGACCGGCCGTGGACGAAGGCTGGGCAGAACTGGAAACCATGATCGGGCAGAGCGGCAAAATGGTTAGTCCCGAGACCTACCTGGGCATCGGTCTTTCCGGTGAGCAGCAGCACATGGTGGGCATTGCCGGAGCTAAAACCATGGTCGCCGTCAATAATGACAGGAAATCACCGGTTTTCAACCAGGTGGATTTCGGTGTGGTGGACGACTGCCGGGAATTTTTACCGGTGCTGCTGGAGAAAATACGGGAGTATAGGGAAAAGCAGGCCAGTTGTTAGGGAAATATTTATTCACCGCAGAGCGTAGCGGGCGGTGAGATGAAAAAGGCCCTTTAAGGGCCACTATCATGCTACTCTATTTAGGTGTGGTATTTGACTAACATTTTTAAGGAGCGATGGAGGAAAAGATAATGACAGTCAAAACGCGTGAGCAATATTTGGCAGCACTAAAAAAACTGCGGCCCAATATTTACAAATTTGGGGAACTGATCGAAGATGTCACCACCCACCCGGCCACCAAACGGACCGTTGAAAGCCATGCCCGTGCTTTTGATGCCGCCAACGACCCGGAGTTGCAGAAGATGTACACGACCACATCGATTTTCACAGGTGATAAAGTTCAGCGCTGGAATTCCATGATGCAGGATGACGGCGCCCTCATCCAGAACATGCGCTTCAAACGCCAGAATTATCGCCGTACCGGAACGTGCACGGGAGCGGTGTGCGTGGGCTGGAATGCCATGAATGTCATGTGGGCGGTCACCCAGGACATGGATGCGGAATATGGAACTGACTATAAGGAACGCTTGAAAAACTGGATTCTGCATGCCCAGAAAGAGGGGCTGACTGTGGCAGGAGCATTGACGGATGCCAAGGGTGACCGCAGTAAAACACCCTCCCAGCAGGCCGATCCGGACACCAACTTGCACGTGACCGAGGTCCGTGACGATGGTATCGTTATTCGCGGGGCCAAACTGATGATCTGCGGTACGGCCGCAGCCCAGGAGATCTTCCTGCTGCCGGGCAGCGGCTACAAGGAACCAGACAAGGATTATGCCCTGGCCTGCGTGGTGCCCAGGGACATCGAGGGGCTGACCATTGTGGAGGCCAGGCATCCCAGCGACAAACGTGAATTGGAAGATACTGCAGACGTGGAAGTACCCTCTACGGGCATCACCCAGGGATGGCTGCTTTTTGATGATGTCTTCGTGCCCAACGAACGCGTGTTCATGTGCGGCGAGGCCAAGTACTCCGGCAAGGCCATTCAATATTTTACATCCAACTACCGGGCCTGCATCGGCGGCTGTGTAACCGGGCAGGGGGATGTCATGATCGGGGCTTCCATCCTGATGGCGCGGTCCAACGGGTTGAAGACCAAAACCTTCATGAACAAACTGGTGGACATGAGTATCAACAACACCATTACCTTCGGTCTCGGGGCGGGCGCCTGCGCCCTGGGCTTCCAGCATGCATCTGGGTCGTACTTCGCGGACCCCCACACAGCACACACCAACAAGGTGATGGTGGCCACTTTGCCGTATGAAGTCAAACGTTTGACTCAGGAGATCGGTGGTGGTATTGTGGAAACCGGTTGCATGCCGTCATTTGAAGATGTGTCCCACCCGGAGTACGGGCCTTTTCTCAAGAAATGTCTGAAGGCGGGCGACAGTTCTGCGGAGACACGCTTCAAGGCGGCGCGTCTGTCCGAATGGCTGACCATCGGAGCAGGTGTGCCGGGCTGCATGCACGGCGGCGGCTCCCCGGACGGCGCCAAACTTGTGGTGCGGTTTACCACGCCCATGGAGGAGTATGTGGATTATGCCCGCAATATCATCAACATCGAGGAGGAGGTGAAAGAGTAAACAGGAAGTATAACCGCTACTGGTTCTTAAGCACTCAATAGAATACTAACGCAAAAGGAGGAAACCATGCAAATCGTGAAAACATTGGAGAGAATGTTTACCGAAGGTCTCATCAACCGGCG
>JBDLJD010000229.1:0-5681 GCA_039714495.1 Thermodesulfobacteriota bacterium | reverse complement strand
ACGCCACCTTACCTTATGGTGCTGATGCACACGACTCACGGTTCAGTTAGGCCAATGTTTCCATTTTCCCGTGCCAGGCACATTTATCACAATAGGTTTCCGTGGCCTCACTGATTTCCGGAACATCATTCTCGTCTACCGCGTCATCAAATACGACGTCACCGTCCTTACAGGTAAATTCGTAGATATCATATTCATCGTCAGGGTCTTTGACGTAGAATTCCGTACAACCGCATAATGGGCATTTCATAATTTTTCACAAACCCCTTTTGCGTACTGGTGGCAGGCCCGCATGCCTTCGTCTGTTTTCATCAACCCTTCCGTCAGGTTCAGCGGCCCGAGATCAACAACATCCATTTTATACACATGCTGCATGGTCTCGAAAACCATGGGGGCAGCCTCCCCGCTGTGGGTATGTGAGCCAAAGGCGCCGCCAATCTTGCCCAGCAGGTTGGCTTTTTCAGCCACGAACAGGAACTGCTTCATACCGCCGGTCATATCTTTGTGGTACGTTGGGCAGCCAAAAATATAGCCATCAAACCCTGAAATCTGTTCGGGCTTTTTCAAGGCTGTAATCTTTTCAACCTGGGCTTCGTTGCCTGCTATCCTAATACCCTCCGCCAGATAATTTGCCATTTTCTCAGTCGTGCCGGTTCTGCTGTTGTAGGCAATCAATACTTTTTTCATGGGTTCCCTCATTCCTTTCTTAATAGTGTTATGGATGATGTTATGCAGTATCTTTGTTCCCTAAAAAACTTTCTGCACAGCGTAAATGTATGCCAATAGAGATAGCAACAGGCATGCCAACACTTTTCATAATGTTAACATAATGATTTTTATATATATTTATAGCACCCAGCCGTCTCAAGAAGTTTTCGATGATACACTAACGTATCGTTTCAATTACCATGCATGCTTTATCTGGCCATGAAGACGCAATTTTCTATTGCAAAGCGCCCTTAATGATATAAAAAAACTACATGAAGATCGTGTATGTAGAACTCGACCGGTGCATTGCGTGCCACAATTGTGAACGTGCGTGTCTCTTCCACAAAGCCGAACAGCGCGCCGGCAGCACCGCAAATATATTTGTCAGCGTGGATATGGAACAGCGGCGTATCTTCGCGGGCACCTGCCGGCAGTGCGACGCCGCTCTATGCATGGATGTGTGCCCGGTCAATGCGCTGACCCGCGACCCGTTGACGTCAGCCGTTGTCGTGGACAAACAGACATGCATCTCCTGCGGCATGTGCATCATTGCCTGCCCCTACGGCTACATGAGTCTGGACGGCTCCTCGCACATGGCCACCAAGTGCGACTTGTGCGGCGGCGATCCCAGGTGTGTGCAGATGTGCATGGCCGATGCCCTCCATTTTGACAGCATTCAATCGCTGGCAAAACAGCGAAAGCAAAACCCGGATATGCAGGTCGGCCTGCGTGCGGTCTCCGATAAAGGGGATGTCGCACCATGACCGAGAGAACCGTTGTTGAAAACGGCACTGTCCCCACCTTGTGCAGGATGTGCAGCAACCGCTGCAGCATTGTTGTCCACATTGAAGACGGGAATATGGTGGATGTCCGACCCCTTGCGGGGAACCCTGTCAACCATGGCAAAATGTGCCCCCGGGGCAGGGCATCCCTGGACGTTTTCTACCATAAAGACCGCATCTGCAAGCCCTTGAAAAGACAAACTGACGGTACGTTTATCGAAATCGGTTTAGAGCAGGCCCTGGACGAAATCGCCAAAAAAATGCTGGACGTAAAGGGTCGCTGGGGTGCGCGCAGCATGGGCGTGTGGAAAGGTGAAGCCATCGGTTTTCTGCAGCAGGAAGAATATGCCCGCAGGTTTGCCCACGCCTTTGGAACCCCCAACTACTTTTCAAATGATTCCGCATGCTACAACGGGCGCTTTCTGGGACACCACCTTGTCACCGGTTTCTGGAACCCGTTTCCCTATTATGCAGAAGCCGATCTGATTCTGCTGTTCGGCACCAACCCGCCGGTCTGCCACCCGCCCTTCATGGCCGAGTTTGCCGATGCCAAGGCGCGCGGCGCCAACCTGGTGGTCGTCGATCCCCGGCTCAACCCGGTGGCCTGCTATGCCGATATCTTTGCGCAGCCCTTGCCCGGAACCGACGGTGCTTTGGCCTGGGGGTTGATCCGCTATCTCGTCAATGCCGGCGGGTACGACCCCACCTTTGTAGAACAACACAGCGTGGGGTTCGAAGATGTTGTCGAATACGCCCAGAAATTCACCCCTGATTATGTGGAAAAGGAAACCGGTGTGTTCGCCCATGTGGTTGTGGACATTGCCAAGCTTATCATCCAAAACCGCCCCAAGATCAGCTATTACATGGGTGCCGGACTGGAACACCACGACAACGGGGTCAATAACATCCGCGCCATGGTGGTGCTCTCCTGCCTGTCAGGGGGATTGGATATCGCCTGTGGACTGGGCTGGCCGGCCAGCATGCCCAGAAATGAATTGACCCTGCATGACCAGTTGCCGCTTACGGCCGAAAAGCCCATCGGCGCAGACCGTTTCCCTGTGCTCTATGACATCCGCAAAGAGTGCCACACCATGACCGCCATGGATTACATGCTCGGCAGGGAAGAGTATCCTCTCAAAGGCCTCATCGTCACAGCGGCCAACCCGGCGGTTACCAATCCCAACACGGGCAAGGTGGAAGAGGCCTTGAAAGCGCTTGACCTTTTGGTGGTCAATGACCTGTTCATGACCCGGACTGCCCGGCTGGCCCATTACGTCCTGCCGGCCGCCTCTTTCCTGGAACGGTCCGAAATACATATCGACCCTAAATACCAGCGTGTCTTCCTGACCCAAAAAGTTGTGGAAGACCCCGGCATCAAGGATGAATACATGCTCTGGCATGATCTGGCCTGGCGTCTGGGGTTCGGGGAGCGCTACTTCCCCTGGGATACTGAAAACCAGGTCAATGCCTACATTCTGGAGCCTTCAGGCATCACCCTTAAAGATTTGGAAGCCCATCCAGAGGGCATTCAATACAGCCCGCTGAAATACCAGAAGCACCTGTCCCGTCCCCTGCCGACGCCGTCGGGAAAACTCGAATTCACATCGGCCTATCTTGAAAAACTCGGATATGCGGCTCTTCCGGAATATGTGCGGCCCTATCACTTGCGCCACCCATCAGACGCTTACCCCCTTTTGCTCACCACCGGAGCGCGCAAAACCCTGTATTACCATTCGCGCCACCAGAACCTTGAACACTTCCGCAAACTGCATCCCGAGGCTGAAGTCGAAATGCACCCGGAAGATGCTGCAGGACTTGGGGTCGAGAACGGTGATCAGGTGCGCATTATTTCTGAAACAGGCGAAGTGACGGTGGCGGCCAGCGTCCTCCACAAGGCGGAGCTTCGCCGCGGCGTCGTGGAGATGTACCACGGCTGGGAAGAGTGGCGCATCAATTTCACCACTTTTGACCTGATCAATGATCCCATCAGCGGTTTTCCGCTTTTAAAAGGGGTGCCGGTCAGGATTGAAACGGTTAAATGATTAGGATCTTCTCATCACGAAATCACGAAAAGCTAAAAACACGAAAAGAAAATATTGCTCTTAGTGCTTAGTTGCCTTTTTCAAAAGGCTACAAACATTTCGTGCTTTTAAAGTTTCGTGCTTTCGTGTTTACTCTTGAACTTCTATAAATTAGTCAATTTGGAGAAATAATTTGACAACTAAATCAGCAATGGTTGTTTTTCAGCCTTCGGGGAGGCGCGGGCAGGTGCCACGCGGGATCTCCATCGTGGAAGCATCGCGTCTCCTGGGCGTGGATATCGAAGCACCCTGCGGGGAAAAGATAGTGTGCGGCAAATGCAAGATCCGCATAGAACAGGGGACCTTTCAGAAGCTGGGCCTGGCATCGAAATTAGAGCATGCCGGCCCCTGGCAGTCGGGCGAAGAAAAATACATCTCCGGGGATGAAAAGGAAGAAGGCTATCGCCTGGGATGCATGGCCACCGTGGAAGGCGATCTGCTCATCTTTGTCCCCGAGGCGGCCCGGGCCGGCAAACAGGTGGTCAGCAAAGCCCCCCGCCCTCTGGACATCGCCCTCAACCCGGCCGTAAAGCAGTACAGCGTCCAATTGGAGCCGCCCACCCTCGAAGACCCGACCGGCAACTTCGAAAGGCTTTGTGAAGCGCTGGAAAAAAGCTACGGATTGACATCTCTCTCCATTGACCTCAGCGTGCTGCGCACGCTGCAAGAGGCCCTTGAAAAAGGGAACTGGCGGGCAATGGTTTCTGTATGGATGGACCGGGAAATTATTCTCGTCCAACCCCATGGGGACGCCCCTATTTTCGGCATGGCCATCGACATCGGTACCACCACCGTGGCCGCCTATTTATGCGACCTTGTTTCCGGTAAAGTGATCGACACCCTCTCCATGATGAACCCCCAGGTCAAATACGGCGAGGACGTGGTGTCGCGGATCTCCTTTCACATGGAAAATTCCGACGGACTGAAACGGATGAGCACCGACCTTGTTGACGGCCTCAACAGCCTGGTTGACCAGGCGGTCTCCAAAACGTACACCCGGTCTGCACCTGACGACCGGTCTGTGCCGGAGCAGGCGTTTCGGATAAACCCTCGTGAAATTGTGGATGTCAGCATTGTCGGCAACACGGCCATGCATCATATCCTGCTGCAGCTCGACCCCGCCCCCCTGGGCGAAATCCCCTTCACACCGGCCGTGCACCACAGCCTGAATATCAAAGCCCGCGACCTGGGACTGGCCATCAACCCGGCCGCATGTGTCTTCATGCTGCCCATTGAAGCCGGGTTTGTGGGAGGCGACAATATCGGCGTCATCCTGGCCGAGGAACCGCATAACCAGAATGCCACGCAGCTGATCATCGACATCGGCACCAACGGCGAACTGGTGCTGGGCAACCAAGAACGCCTGGTAAGTTCCTCTTGCGCCACAGGCCCTGCCCTGGAAGGCGCCCAGATCAAATTCGGTATGCGGGCAGCCCCGGGCGCAATCGAACGGGTCGTCGTAGACCCTGAAACCCTGGACCTAGACTACAAAGTGATCGGCAGGGACGCCTGGAAAAACTATTCTGCCCCGCAAGATATGCAGGCCAAAGGCATTTGCGGGTCCGGTATCCTCGACGCCGTGGCCCAGCTTTATCTTGCGGGCATCGTCCAGAAAAGTGGGGCTTTTTCCAAAACCCTGGAGAAAGACAGGTTCAGGATCTGCCCTGAAACAGGCATGAAGGAGTTCGTACTGGCCTGGGCCCAGGAAACCAGCATTGCCAAGGACATCGCCATCACCCAGCAGGATATCCGCCATATTCAGCTTGCCAAAGCTTCAATATATACGGGCTGCAAGCTCATGATGCGCAAATTGGGGGTTGACAAGGTTGACCGTGTGAAGATCGCCGGGGCTTTCGGCTCACATGTCGACTGCAAGCTGGCCCTGGTGATGGGCATGTTTCCCGACTGCGCTGTTGAAAACATCAGGTCCGTGGGCAATGCCGCCGGAGACGGCTGCCGGGCCGCCCTGCTGGACAGGGACAAGCGCCTCGAAGCCAACCGGATCGCCCGGCAGGTGGAATACATTGAGTTGACCCTGGAGGAAGATTTTCAAAGGCATCTCATGGAGGCGATCCAATTCCCGCACATGAAGGACACCTTTGAACACCTT
>JBDLJD010000228.1:0-5686 GCA_039714495.1 Thermodesulfobacteriota bacterium | reverse complement strand
GATTAAGGCGCTGATATGCTCGCAGACAATTTAATAGGTCTGGTTGTCAACAATGCCAATGAAAGGCCTCGAGACGTCGCCATTCGTGAAAAGCGCTTTGGCATATGGCGCCCCATGACCTGGCAGGAACTGCATGACAATATCCAACGTTTTGCCCTGGGTTTAAAAGCATTGGGCTTTGAAAACGGCTCCAATTTGATGATCATAGGGGACAACAAACCCGAGTGGATCATTGCCGAATTCGCCAGTATGGCTGCGGGCGGGGTTCCCACCGGCGCGTATCCGGACAGTCTTGCAGAAGAATTGGAGTATCTGATTACCTACTCGGATGCCGCTTTTCTGGTGGTGCGGGATCAGGAACAGGCTGACAAAATCCTTTCCATGTGGAAACGGATCAAATCTAAAGTCAAGACAGTCATTGTATGGGACTCCAGGGGCATGAGCCACTATTATGAGGAATATCCTTTTATGCTCCGATTTGAGGACGTTGTTGCCATGGGGATTGAAGAAGAAACCCGCCAGACGGATTTTCTCCTTAATAGAGCTAAGGAAATCAAACCTTCCGAACCGGCCATGATGTTGACAACCTCCGGCACGACCGCTTTACCCAAGCTTTCCATCCTCAGCCATGAAAATCTCATTTTTGCCTGCGACAGTTTCGGCCAGGTCGTGAAAATGGAACCGGGAGATGAAATCCTTTCTGCCGCGCCCCTATCCTGGATCGGGGAGCAGATGTTTAACGTTGCCCGGTTTCTGAAGATCCGTGCCCACTACAATTTCCCGGAAGAAACCGAAACGCTGCGCAAGGATCTCCTGGAACTGCAGCCTTATTATTTCGGCGGGACGCCGGTGGTGTGGGAATTCCTGATCTCCACCATTCAGGCGGCCATGGACAATGCCGACTTTGTCAAACGCTATTTTTACAATCTGTCCATTAAAACTGCCTTAAAGTGCACGGAAGCTGATTTCGCCGGCAAAGATCCGGGCATCCACAACCGGTTTCTGAACCGCCTCCTCAACTTCTTTGTGCTGCGGTCTCTTAAAAACAAAGTGGGTCTGGGGCGTGTAAGGGTGGCCATAACCGGCGGCGGGGCCATTTCACCGGAAGTGTTTAAATATTTCAAGGCGTTGGGCCTGGATCTCCGCCAGGTCTTCGGCCAATCCGAGTGTGGCGGTATCGCCACCACCCATCGTGGAAATGACGTCAGGCCTGAGACGGTGGGCGTTCCCATACCCGGTGTGGAAATCAAGTTGTCGGACGATGGTGAAATCCTGGTTTGCGGCAAAAACACACACCTGGGATATTATAAAAATGAAGAGGCCACCCGGGAATGTTATGCCGAGGACGGTTTCCTTCGAACAGGTGATGCAGGCTATTTCGGTGAAGACGGGCACCTTTACGTGTTTGACCGGGCCAAGGACATCATGACCGTTGACGACGGCACGCGCTTTGCCCCGCAGGATATTGAAACCCGCCTGAAATTCAGCGCCTACATCAACGAAGCCATGGTCTGTGGCGACAAAAGACCATTTGTTACGGCCATTGTCAGCATCGACCTGGAAAATGTAGGCAACTGGGCCAAAAAGAGAGGTATTTCTTACACCACCTTTCAGGATCTGTCCCAGAGAGGCGAGGTATACCAACTCGTGCAGGAGGAAATTAGCCAGATCAATCAACGCTTTCCAATAAATATTCGCATAAAACAGTTTGCCATCTTGCTCAAACAGCTCCATGCCGACGACGGGGAACTGACCCGGACAAGGAAAGTGAGGCGAAAAGTTGTTGCCGAGCGATATAAGGCACTCATCAAAGACATGTACCAATCCCGGAAGGCTCATGACCTGGACCTTGAAATAAACTATGAGGATGGTCGCAAATCAGTATTAAAAGGAACCATAGCTATAGAGGAGATCCCTTCGTGAGGTCATTGTCAAAAATCTATAATGACTATTTTGCTTCAACTGCGGTGTTCAGTTATAAAGAGGATGAGAGGATCTTCCGCACCCTGTTTATGAGAGCCTGGTTTGTAGTTTTTCTCATCTTTATCGTAACCATGCTGATCGGGTCCCTGTTCGGAATCGGCGCAAATGAGTACCACTACTTTATCATGAACCTGATCCTGATCAATCTCATCGCCGCCCTGGGATTGCAGCTCCTGGTCGGTTTTACCGGTCTGCTCTCCCTTGGACATGCCGCATTCATGGGCGTAGGAGCCTATACTTCAGCCCTTTTGATAACCAACTGGAACTGCCCGTTCATCCTTTCGATATTTCTTGCTGGCCTGGGGGCGGCGGTTCTCGGTCTTGTGGTGGGTGTGCCCTCATTGCGCATCAAGGGTTTCTATCTCATGGTGGCAACCCTGGCCTTCCAGTTCGCAATCGAGTACACCATTATCCACTGGGACGGCGTAACCCGCGGCATCCGGGGCATCGAGCTTCCCGTACCCCATGTGTTCGGCATTTCTCTGGGCAAAAACCAGTCTTACTTTGTGTTGCTTTTTGTGATGGCGGCCTTTCTCATGTGGGGGGCTAAGAATATCGTGAGGTCCAAAATCGGTCGTGCTTTTGTCGCCATCCGGGACAACGATGTTTCCGCTGAAATTATCGGCATACCCATATTCCCCTACAAACTCCTCTCCTTTTCAATCAGCGCCTTTTATGCCGGCATTGCCGGCGCTCTTTTTGCTGGACTATTGAGAACCGCCATCCCTGAAGATTATCTATTCACCCATTCAATCATATTTCTGGCCATGGTCTTGGTGGGCGGCCTGGGAAGGCTGGTGGGTACAATTTTTGGTGTGATTTTTATCACGTTGGTGCCGGTTTTGCTGGACCTCATCGTCAGCTATGTCGCCCATGTGTACGACCCCAACTTTACCATATACCTCGGGCCCATGAAAGAATTCGTCTTCGGCGGCCTGATCATATTGTTTATCATCCTGGAACCGGATGGGCTGGTGGGTGTTTGGATCAGAATTCGGGATTATTTCAAAATCTGGCCCCTGCCTTACATTTCGGAATAATACATGAGTGCTAAACTCATGCAGTTATCACCCCATCCAGTTATTCGGCCAGTGCTAAACGCACCATATTTTTCATTTCAATTTGACTAAATTACATCATTTTTGTTATATTCCTAATAGCTCATCCTAAATTTACAATTCAAACTGAGCTGCTCAAGTTATATTCTGGCTGAATTGTACTTCCCTCTTTATCCTATTTGCGCTCACAACCTCTTCTATCTAAATATGTTTCACTGCTTCAATCCTTAAAACAGGCTCGAATTTCACACCATTTTTAACCAAGACATTGTAGAAACAAAGCATTGTTCAACAATTCAAGGAACGAAAAAACGGAGGCAATTATGAAAACCACAATTCTTGGAATCTTGATAGGCGCATTCTTATCGATAGGTTGTAACATTGCGCTGGCTCAGACCGAGATCAAAGTTGGTATCGCCGGAGATTTGTCCGGCAGTGCGCTCAATGCCGGCGAGCAACAGGAAATCGGCGCACAAAAGGCGATCGACCATCTGAATGAAAAGGGCGGCCTCCTTGGCAAGGAGATTGTCGCCATTTCAGTGGACGACGCGTGCGATGAGCGACAGGCCAAGGCGGTGGCGCGGCAACTGGTGAGGGAGGGAGTCGTTTTCGTTGCCGGGCACCTTTGCTCGGCCTGTACCCTTGCCGTCATTAAGATCTATGAAGAGGCCGGGATCATCATGATATCACCGGCATCGACCAATCCCAGGGTCACCGAAGAAGGAGGCCCCAATGTATTCCGGGTGATAGGCCGCGACGACCAGCAAGGAGTGGTCGCCGGCGACTACCTGGCCGACCATCACGGCAAAAGCAACATTGCCATCATCCACGACGGTGATGCCTATGGTTTGGGTTTGGCAGAGTTTACCAAGCGCCAGCTGAACAAACGCGGTGTTACCGAGGTTCTGTTCGACAGTTACAAAAAAGATCAAAAGGACTACAATTCGATTGTAGACAAACTCGTCAAAAGGAAAACAGATGTTCTCTATGTCGGCGGCTACCTGACCGATATCGGCATTATTCTGCGTCAGACCAAAAAGGAGCTGCCCGATCTTCGCTTGTTTTCCGGTGACTCCCTGATGGATCTCCAGTTCCTGTTTGTCGCTGGTGATGCAGCTGAAGGCACCTATTTTACTTTTGGAACTGATATGCGCATAAAGCCGGAGGCCCAGGATGTCGTTGCCGCCATTCGCGAAGAAGATGCCTATGAACCACAGGGGTTCACTTTGTATGGCTACGGCGCTGTGCAGGCGTGGGCGCAGGCCGTTAAACAAGCGGGTTCCTTCAAACCCAAGGCGGTCATCGATGCTTTGAAAACCGGCAGCTTTGACACTGTGCTGGGTAAGATTGGCTTTGATGAAAAGGGCGACGTCACCGGTATCAGCACGTTCGTCTGGTATGTTTTCGGCAAGGAAGACTACTCTTTAGCCAAATGAACGCATTAACCGGTGTCTCAGCTGTTTTCATAAAAAATGCTGTCTCATTAAAACACTGGCCACGGGAATTGATGACGAGTGGATGAGCCAAACAAATCTTCATCAATGGGTGTTCGCGGACGACTGCTGCTTGCGTTTCTGGGTATCTCTATGTTCTCACTGGTCGCGGCGGCTTCTGGTTTGTATTCCCTATCGCAGGTCGGCGGTGCGCTCAACAAGATCACCGGGCAGCGCGTACCCGAAGCGTTGTCTTGGCTGGATCTGTCGCGGCGTGTGGAAAGCGTCGTGCGTGCGGCACCGGCCTTGTTGGTAGCGGATAACGATAAAGCACGGATCGAAGTGTCAAACGAGATCGCCTCGCAACTCGAGCAGCTCGAACCATTTCTGCAACGTGGCACGCACTCTGAGATAAAAGCGGAAAAAGAAGCGATGAACGCAGTCTTGAGATTGGTTGCAGCCATGACCGATAATCTCGAGCGCTTGGATGACCTAGTAAAAAAGAGGCTTTCCATTGTCGTGCTTGAAAAAAAACGGGTTCGTGAACTATTCAAGGCCAATAGCATTGCCAAGCGGATGCTGTCGGCAAGTGAACGCATACTCTCTTCACAGATGGCGGATTTGAACAGGATTCAGGAAGCGAATGAAGCAAACCAAATATTAGAGGAAAAGGCGGATCTTGTAACTTCTATAATCAGCTTGATCCCGCAGCAAAGGGCCGCGCTTCTGGTGGACTCCATTCACAACAACCTCCTGAAAATCACGGACGCCGATACTGCCGAGCGTATTGATGTTTTGAAGTTTCCTCTAAAAGATGCCCTCGAGGAACTGTACGAAGTCTCTTTAGTTGTTTCAAAACGCATGAAAAGGCGTTTAGCCAAACAAGTTGCGATACTTGAGGACCTGGCAGAGGGCCCGAACAGTCTCGCAGAAATCAGAAAGGATGAATTGGCCGTCATCACCCAGGCTGAAGAGCTCTTGGCAATCAACGTGCGGCTGTCAAATTTCCTAACCAACAGAGTAGAATTCTTGGTAAAAAGTGCGAACTTGGATATTGAGAAAGCGAATCTGCAAGCTGCGGCGATTCAGGTACTCAACCGAAATATTTTGATCGGCATCGTTGCTCTGAGTCTCGTGAGTTCCTTTCTTATCGTATGGCTCTATGTCGGGCGTAACCTGATTGCTCGACTGACCGCACTCAGTGACAGCATG
>JBDLJD010000227.1:0-5707 GCA_039714495.1 Thermodesulfobacteriota bacterium | reverse complement strand
ATGCCACCAATTCGGTGGGTACTGTTTATGGCACACAAAAGGAGTTCAGGACCCTGCCGGGGATTCCCGTCGTTTCGACCCAGGCGGTGACCGATATCACCACCACATCGGTAACCGCCAACGCCACCCTCGTCGATATTGGCGATCCACCTGCTACGCAACACGGTGTGTGCTGGGACACAAACAGCATGCCGGATTACAGTCCCGAGAACTGCATAGACAAGGGTGAAGCCGTTGAAGAAGGGTCGTTCACAATACAGATTAACGGGCTCCAACCAGGCACCACCTATTATCTTCGCGCCTTTGCCTCAAATGCAACCCAAAAATATTATTACGGAAAAGAGGTTTCCCTCACCACCCATGAGCTAGCTGCTGTTTCCACCCAGCCCGTTAGCGGCACCAACACCAATGAGGTCATTGCCAACGGAACCATCGAACGTTTGGGAAACCCTGTCCCAACCGCCCATGGATTCTGCTGGAACACGGCTGGTTCGCCGACCATCGCTGACCAACGTATTGACCTGGGCCTCCCCATGACGTTGGGGCCATTTGTTGCTACCCTGGCAGATCTGGTGCCGGGCACCACCTATTTCGTGCGTGCTTTTGCCACAAACCAGGCCGGTACAGTATATGGTGAAGATCTGTCGTTTGAGACACTCGATGAGGCTGCTGCCCCCCGGGCCATAATCACCAACCCGCCACCGGCGCTTACCCGGCAAACCGCTTATCAATTGAATGTGGCCGGCAGCCGGACTGTGCAGTATAGCTACAGCCTGGACGACAGCCCCTGGAGTGAGCCGGTGGGTATCGACACGGAAATATCCTTCGAGTTGACCGATGAAGGTTTGCACTGGTTGCTCCTTATGGGAAAGGATGAAACCGGCATCTGGCAGGCCAGGCAGGCCGCAACGCTTGTGGCCTGGACCCTGGACACCACACCGCCCAAGGCAGAACTGCCCAACGCCCCGAAAGGGACCATCGGACCTTTCCCGGCAGAGATCCTGATAAAAGGAAATGACGTGGTGGCCTACCGTTACCGCCTGGAGGACGATGGCACATGGAGTGCTATTTTTCCTGCCTCCGTGCCCATCACACTACCAAAATTGCAGAACGGCCCACACACCCTTGCAGTTGTGGGCGCCGACCTGGCCGGCAACTGGCAGGACCCCGAAAGCGCCACAAAGACCGCCTGGGAAGTGGACGCAAGCGTACCCACCGCGCTGTTGACCAATCTTCCAGATGCCGTCACCAACGAAAAATCCATCGACGTCGATGTAACAACTCCAGTAGGTGGTGTGCCCGTAAAAGAGTACTATTACAGATTTGACGACAGTGACGCATGGAAAAAGGCAGACGTTTCTCAAACCATCACCGAAAGCTGGGAAGCACAAGGGGAAGGTGAGCACACCCTCTGTGTCAACGCCGGTAATGGCGAAGGTGTCTGGCAGGATGGATCCGACGGTCAATATTCCATAGACAGTGCAACCTGCTATACCTGGCGCATCGACCTGACGCCGCCAGACCTGGTTCAACTTATAGCGGAAAAGGCGCCTCCTATTTACATCCATGAGGGATTATCAATAGCGTCCAGAGGGATAAAGCTCTCATGGGCATGGCAATCCGGCGACGACCAGGAAGTTGTGCAGCGCTATCGTATCTGGCAGTCGGAACAGGAAATTACGGCAGATAATCTGGATGAAGCCGTGGAACTGTTTTATGCAAGCCAACCAGGGCCGGAAGGTTATGTGGAATCCTTTGTGGTCAACGATACAGAAGAGGGTAAAACCCATTACTTTGCTGTCAAGGCCATTGACAAGGCCGGAAACAGTTCTGTTTTGAGCAACGCGGCAAAGATAGCGTTAGCGGATAATGCGCCGGAAATCACCCATATAGAGTTTAATGGGGGCGTACTCCAAGCAGACAATGCCTCATCGGAAACACTGTCGCTGACCGGAAACAATTTCATGACCGGCCTAGACAGCAATTATGTCCGTTTCGAAAACAACGATGCCGACTTTCTCCTGTCGGCGACGCATGAAAAAGAGGGAATACTGCGGGTGAAGATACCCCTGGGCATGCCCACAGATATCTATTGGGTACGCGTTGTGAACGCCAAGGGAATTTCCGCACCCGGACCGGAAATGATCATCATTGTCGATGCAGAAAACCCTCTGCCTGCCGTCAGAAACATTTCCCCCCGCATGGCGCCCATTGGCGCGCCCATCGACCTCATCATCGCAGGTGACCATTTCGAACCCACTGCGGGAGTCAGTCTGGTTGCCATGGATGGTCAGGAATATCACCCTCCTGTATACGATATCATCGTACAAGAAGATGCTAGCACGATAACCGCGACTGTGGAAGTCCCCGCTGACTTCCAGGAGGGATCGTATGACATTAGGGTAACCAATACGGAAACGGAATTCAATCAGCTCAGTGCCGTCCGGATGGAGTTGTATGTCCCCCAACATCTGGACGAGGCATCCGGCGGGGTTGAGACCCATAAAATCGTCCAATTGGCAGATGGCATCGTTCCGGTCTTCACCACCCTGCAAACCCGTGATGACCTTTTTATTGGAACCACCGGTAACCTTCGCATGAAAATGAAGGTATTCCTGATGCCGGGGTTGACGTTTGAGATTCAGCAACCGGACCAGAGCGATGCACTGCCTTTTCATGGGCATCTTCTGTCCCCTCGAGAAACCGAGGTTTCGGACAATGTCATCGACACGCTAGGTGGAGAGGCGGTCCAGTTTTCGATGGGTGCTGATGTTACTCTTGGTCTGAAAAACGGCGCTGTCATGTTTGCTAATGTGGAAACCACCCTGCCGAGCCACCTTCCGGAACCAGAAGTATATTATTTAGATCCCGAAAGCGGGCTCGAATTAGCTGGCGTTCAGGGTACATGGCAGGGCATTGACATCGAAAAAGGCGGCACGGTCCTCTCTGCCCGTCCAAACACGCCCGAAAACGGGCTGACAACCTATACCCTGGGACTATTGCTCGATCACTTTTCAGACTACGCCATTGGGTCGACCGGATCAAGTAGCTTTTCAGACCTTTTCCAGAGTGATGATGCCTACGGCCCCTGCTTTATCAATGCTGTCAGATAAACGGATCTCATCAATAGCAACGGTCAACCGTATATGTGCGACATAGCAGGCTGTCCAATAACCCTTTACTGGTGTCAAAATGCTTAAAATTCAGGGCAAAAGCCCGGGGCTATAATGAAAGAAAAACTTTGATTATCAGGGAGTTATTTTCTTGCCCGTCGATACGAATTAATGTAGTGCAGGGTTTCAACCCTGCCGAAGCCTGCTGCAGAATACGCACTATACCTTTCCTCACCATTAACAAATCTGCCTTTGCGTGCTTCCTTTAATTTTTTTGCCTCATTGCCCAATATATGGTATGATCTTCTCAACCGGCTGTTCAATAACCCTTTACCGGCATCAAAATCCTTAAAACTCAGGGCTAAAGCCCTGGGCTACAATGGAAGTAACGCTTTGATTATCAAGGCGTTATTTTCTTGCCCATTGAGTTTGAAAGGGCCCTGACATGTTTAAGAAAAAACCATCAACCCCTGTTATGCAGGCCGCGCATCTGGCAGCAATAGCCCTGTGTTGTTTGGCTGTCTTGATGGGATGTGGAAATGATGAGGGCGACCCCAATAGGAGTACCGGTCTTGTGCAGGTCTCCTGGGCATCGAGCGACTGTTCGGAAGGGGAGACGCTGAGAATGGTTGCCATAGTATATGATGGGTCATTCGGGTATATCACCTATGGCGGCCCCTGGGCATGTTCTTCTGAACAAGGTGTGGTTTCCAATGTGACCACGGGAAGCAACAGAACCGTGGTTTTGTTTGCCGAAAACAGTAGCGGCGCTTTTAAATTGCGCGGTGAAAAAAGAGGCATTGCTGTCCAGGAAAATATGGAAACCCAAACCGATGAAATACAATTATACAATTTTGTCCCGTTGTTAAAGCTGATTGAGGATGACGCCTCGGTGGCCGGTGAATTTGACCTGACCTGGGAGTACGTTGCCCTTGCTGACGGGTACCAAGTCACCCTGGCGGACAATGCCGAATTCCAAACCCCTGTGATTTCCGAAATGGTTTCCAGTCCAGCGTACACACCAACAGGCCTGACCTCAGGTGTCCTCTACTATTGGAAGGTGCAGAGTCTGGACAGTTTCGGCAATGCCTCGGCCGAATCGGAGATACGGCGCTTCCTGTTCCGGGAGCCCGATGTGAGCATTAGCAGCCCCTTGGATGGCGAGCAGTTCAGCACCCTGGACAATATCGAATTTAGTGGCCAAGGGCTGGACCTCAACGGTGCGCCGCTCACGGGGTCATCCCTGGTATGGGACTCTAGCCTGGACGGCATCCTGGCGTCAGGAACAACCTTCAACCTGTTCGATCTGGGTGAACCGCCCCTATCGGAAGGCACGCACACCGTCACGCTCACGGCAACGGACGATGAGGGCTACGAGGGCAGCGATTCCATTACCATGACCATCGTCGCCCCTGAATGACCCCCCTGGGTTGCGTCGTTGGGAAGGAATATCGAGCCTCAATCCGCTTATTGTGCATCGGGCTAGAGATTTTCAAGATTCTGTTTGGCCAGGTCCACTATTTTCTGGCCCTGGGCATCCGGTACATTGCTGTTCCCGGCCACTTCGGGGGGGTTCAGCAGGATGATGCGTACATACATTTCCCGCGCTTTGTCGATCCTGTCCGTATTCTGGTAGACCACGCCCAGGTTCAGAAGCACATAGGGATTGTCGGGATTGATCGACCGCGCCACCTCCAGGGTTGCCTCCGCCTGCTCATAATCTCCTTTCAGCATCAATTCATAGGCCTCGTCAGCCAATTCCGTGTCCGGATTCTCGGCAGGCCCTGATGCGCAGCCTGCGAAACACAGGCAGGAAATAATCAACAGCAATATTACTCTATTCATTTATTGCCCCCATGCAAGATTCAGGTATTAGAATTTGAGGAAGTGATAGGCCACCTCAAAATAAATCCCGGATGTATCGAGTTCACCCCCTGAGCCGGTGTAACCATCCTTGGTACTATCCGCATCGTGTTTGAAAAAAGAATAACCCAACCGGAAATCCCATTTACCCTTCAGCATGCCGATGCCCAGCACTGCCCCAATAGCCGGTTTGTAGCTGGTCACCGGATAATCCAGATCTCCGTCAAGGGTCCGGTAGCCAATCCCCGCCATTCCATAAGGACGCCATTCTCCCAACCACGACCAGGTATAGGGCCCGCCCAAAAAAAGAGCGGCCAAGTTGGCTGTGATCCCCTCCAGTTTTGATGAACTGCCTGAGATGGAGTTGCTGATCTCTCCGCTGTAAAAATCCCGGCGCAGACTGAACTCCAGAGCCCAGCGTTTTGAAAATGCATAGCTTACCCCGAGGATAGGGTAGAGGTCTCCGTCCAGCTCATGTTTTACTTCAGTACCGTTATAGGTGGCCGTGCCCTCTTGACCGATATACGCATAACCGAGTCCGGCGTGGATGTTCCAGTGTCTTTCCCCACCGTTCCGCCTAGCTCTTTTGCGAACACTGCTAGCGGCTGCCGGAACGTAGCCGGTCTCCGTACCTTTCAGGATGTCCACAGCCTCCTGCTCTGTCTCGGTTTCACCGGGTATGGCAATACCCTCTTCTTCCGTTTCAGCGGCCGGTTCTGCAGCAACACCCT
>JBDLJD010000226.1:0-5810 GCA_039714495.1 Thermodesulfobacteriota bacterium | reverse complement strand
TGGGGTGGATATACTTGAAGTGTTGAAGCGACGCAGTCGCGTTCCATAAAAGCGTGGCACACGATTTTATTTTTCGATACCGACCCGTGCGGCGACCCCCTTGTAATAATAGTGCTTGATCTCCTTCATTTCCGTGACCAGGTCGGCCTGTGCGATCACTTCAGGGGCTGCGCCCCTTCCGGTGATCACCAGTTCCAGGTTATCCGGTTTTTGGCTGATGAGGTCGAGCAGGTCTTTCACCTCGAACAGGCCGCAGGCAGCTGCCACATTGCCCTCCTCAACGACGATAACATCGTATGCTCCGGAAAGCAGGGCTGCTTTGACATTCTGCAGGCCTTTTTGCGCTGCCTGGATTTCTTCCTCGGTGGGTTTGCCTCTGACAAACCGGCCCAGACCATACTGTTCGATTTTGATGAGGTCTGAAAACCTTTCCAAAGCCTTTATTTCGCTGTAGTCCCCCTGTTTGAGAAACTGGGCGATAAACACCTTCAGGCCTGCGCCGGCGGCCCTTAAGGAGAGGCCCAAAGATGCCGTGGTCTTGCCTTTGCCGTTGCCGGTGTAGATTTGTACGTAACCTTTCATTTAGGATACCTTTCTAATTAAATCATTGGGGTTGCAGGTTTGGTGAAGGGTGAGCGTTACCCGGCTGCCCGGCTGGGCAAACTCGGCAGATTGGCCGTCTGCATCGTGAATCGCCTCGATGCGGTCTACGAGATTGGGTCCACAAGGGGTGATGATTTCGACGTTGTCACCTTTGAAAACCTTGTTGCGTACCTGCACACGGACCTGGTCAGAATTGACGGACGCTATGGCCTTGGCGATAAACCGATGGCTGCTGGCCAGGTTGCCGGCATAGTTGGGCCGGGTGTTGTCCACGTCGCCCAGGTAAAAGCCGGTGCCGTACCCCCGGTTGCTTACCCTTTCGAGCTCTTCCACCCAAAAGGGCTCCACTTTGTAGTTTCCGGGATCGCTAAGATAGGCGTCGATAGCTGCCCGATACACCTTGACCACGGAGGCCAGGTAGTTGATGCCTTTCATGCGGCCTTCGATCTTCAGTGAGGTTATACCGGCATCGATCATTTCCGGCAAGTGTTCGATCATACAGAGGTCCCGTGAATTGAAAATGTAGGACCCCCTCTTATCTTCGGCCAGGGGGTAATACTGTCCGGGTCGTTTGGCCTCCATCACCGTGTAGCTGAACCGGCAGGGGTGGCAGCACATACCCCGGTTGCCGTCCCGGTTTTCCATAAAACTGCTTAACAGGCACCTCCCGGAATAGGATATGCACATGGCGCCGTGCACAAAGGCCTCTATTTCCATGGCAACGCTGGTGCTGATGCCCTTGATTTCTTCCAGGGAGAGTTCCCGGGCCACATTGATCCTTTTTACGCCCTGTTCCTTCCAGAAGGCTGCTGCGCGACTGTTGGTGGTGCTGGCCTGGGTGCTCAGGTGCAGCGGGATTTCCGGGACCTGCTTGCGGGCGCTCAGAACAATGCCGGGGTCGGAAACGATCAACCCATCCGGCTGCAGGTGTTTGAGAAAGGCCAGAAAATCATCCAGTGCTAGGTGATCATCATCCCGGGAGTATATGTTGCAGGCCACATACACCTTGACATCGCGTTCATGGGCAAAAGTCACGGCCCGCTCCAGCTCCTTTTCCGTGAAATTGCCTGAAAAGTTTCTGAGGCTGAAGTCCTTGCCGGCCAGGTAAACGGCATCCGCACCGTAGTGGACGGCGATTTCCAGTTTTTCATAATTGCCGGCCGGCGCCAGCAGTTCAATTTGTCGATTTTGGTCATTCATTTTGAGGGTTATCCAATCCGGGCCTGACAAAATTCCTTGCATGGGGAAAGCGTTTTTCCACCCTGATTTTCAATTCGTCCGGCGTCATCCTATCCTCCTCGATGTCCGGCATACGCCACAGAGGTGGTCGTGCTTTCTATTACCGATTTGGCCAGTAGTTCTCCAAATAGGGTATGCTTGCCTGCATAGCATATGTTCAAGCCGGATCGAGGGCAGGCCACGGCTATTGCATCGGTGCCGGTTCCCGTGGCAAGGGCATTGGAGACGGGGCTCAACAGGTCAAGATCCTGCAATGCCGCAGCTTTTGCCTCAGCTGCAATCATTACCGCCTCAACCATAGCCGCTCTGGTCAGGGAGACATTGCAGACGACAATCGTGTTTATGGTTCCGGGCGCAGGGCGTTGTTCACCCTTTTCACGGTAATCGGCTTTGTCGCCGGCCCGTCTCAGGTTCGAAATGCCGGCCGTAACGATTACGGAGATCTCTACATCCTGGCCCCTGTTTTGCGTTGTGCGCATGGAATCCATGGCTGCGGCGGTCATCATGCCGACACTGCTTCCATTCAAACCGTTTTTCCGGCAGTGCTTTTCAATTAACGCGGCCGGTGGGCCAAGCGCATCACGATTGGGAAGGTCTTTGGGAACTTTCAGGTTGACGATATGGCTTGCTTCCACAAGGCCGCCGTTCAGAACGGCTGAACTCAACACACGAAAGGGCTGATCAAATGTTACGTGCATATACTCAGGCGTGTGATCTATATTGAAGTACTTGCGCATACGTGCTTATCCATAAAATTGAATTCATCCGGTGCTGTCTTCAGGCAGCATGTGATGAATGCATATTGAAAACCCATGAATGCTCTCATAAATTATTATTTTTTTCAACAAACGGTGCCTATTGTTAAATGTCTTTATTATGTATATGCAGCCCCTGAATTAGCTATTTTTATTTTATACATTTTCATATATTGTTCGAACGATTACAAATCCATCTTTATGCCTATCAGAATTGAGTGTGCTGGTGGGTGCTTCAGGAAATGAAAAATTATGAAGGATGAGTTGAGGGTTTTTCTGACAGCGCTGATGTTTTTTACGCGCATTCCCTGTCCCAAGTGGGTGGGGTATTCAGAGTCACTTCTGAACCAGGCATCCCGGTACTTCCCCCTGGTGGGTGTGCTGGTGGGCTTCATCGCCGCCCTTGTCTTCCAGATCTCCCATTATTTCTTCCCATTGCCTGTGGCCATACTGCTTAGCATGCTCTCCAGCATCTGGCTGACCGGGGCTTTTCATGAGGATGGTTTGTCTGATGCCTGTGATGGCTTTGGCGGGGGGTGGACGCCTGAGAACATTCTGCGGATCATGAAGGATTCCCGGGTGGGATCCTATGGCGTTGTGGGCCTATGGGTGGCCCTCTCTCTGAAGCTGTTCAGTCTCTATTCGATACCTGAACCCATGATTTTTGTGTCGCTGATCGCTGGCCACAGTGTGAGCCGTTTTTTTGCCGGATCATTCATATACAGTGATCTCTATGTTCAGGAGGATCTTCAGAGCAAGGTCAAGCCCCTGGCACGCAGGATGCCCGGCCGTGATCTGGTGATAAGCGCCATATGGGGGTTATCACCGCTGCTGCTGTTTTTCCGGTTGGATGTATTTCTGGTGATCATTCCCCTGGCACTTGCCAAATGGCTGCTGGGGCGCTATTTTCGGAAACATCTCGGCGGGTATACTGGAGACTGCCTTGGTGCTGCCCAGCAGGTATTTGAAATCGTATTCTATCTAGGTGTGGTCAGCCTGATGTCGGGAAATTGAAAAAAGATGAAAGAAATAACGATTGCCATTTGCCTTGTCCTGGTAGCGACCCTGGCCGCACCGTTTGCCTTTGCGGCCGAGAGGACGGTCACTGATCTTGTGGGGCGGAAACTCGTGCTTGTGGAAAATCCCGATCGTATCGTGGCTTTGGCCCCCAGTGTTACGGAAATCATTTTTGCCCTGGGCCAGGAACAGAGACTGGTGGGCGTCACCCAATACAGTGACTTTCCAAAAGCCGCCGTTCAATACCCGAAAGTGGGGTCATATGTAAATCTCGATTTGGAACGCATCTTTGCCCTGCAGCCGGATTTTTGCATCGGGGTCAAGGACGGCAATCCCAAGGATGTGGTCGACAGGCTGGAAGAGTTGGACATCCCGGTGTATGTGGTCAATCCCAGGGGCTTGGCGTCGGTGATGGAAACCGTTTCCGCCATTGGTGATATTCTGGATGCAGAAGAGCGTGCCCAGGCGGTCATCGCCAACATGCAAAAGCGTATCGACGCAGTGGACCAGGTCGTCCAACAATCGCAGACAAGACCGCGAGTCTTTTTTCAGATTGGCATTTCACCTATTGTTTCCGTTGGGGATCCCACCTTCATAAACGAGCTCATCGTTCGGGCCGGCGGCACCAACGTGGCTGCCGGCAGCGTGGCCTACCCGCGCTACAGTCGGGAGCAGGTATTGGGGATGAAGCCCGAGGTCATCGTAATTACCTCCATGGCCAGGTATGCCATTTTTCAGCAGGTCAAGGCGGAATGGGAACAGTGGCCGGAAATACCGGCCGTAAGAAATGGGCACATCTTCATGCAGGACTCCAATCTTTTCGACCGCCCCACGCCGCGGCTGGTGGATGGCCTGGAACTTCTATCGAGAATGGTCCACCCAGAGCTTTTCAAGGGGGCGCAGTGAACCAGGATTCATCCAGCTTGATAAAAAAAATAGTAATGACAACCATCGTGGTCGGGGCTTTTTTTCTGCTAACCCTCCTTCTGGGCATCTCCATCGGGTCATCAGGAAAAACCCTGTTTGCGGTTTTTGACTGGTTGCTTGGCAAAGGCGATGCCGACCCCATGCTGAACACGATTGTCTGGCAGATTCGTCTGCCCAGGGTGCTGCTGGCAGCCATGGTGGGCGCCTCGCTGTCCATGGGCGGGCTGGTGTTTCAGGCCCTATTGCGAAATCCCCTTGCGGAACCGTATATTCTGGGCATCTCCGGTGGGGCTGCCATTGGCGCCATCATCGGCATTCTACTGGGAATGGCGCGTTTTCCAGGGGTGACCCTTACGGCCTTTGTCGGCAGCTGCCTCACCCTGGCACTGCTGCTCGTGATGACGTCGGGTAGCACAATATTGAGAAAGGATGCCTTGCTGTTGTCCGGGGTTATGGTCAATGCGTTTTGCAGCGCCCTTATCATGTTCCTGGTTTCCATTACCCAGGATGCCCGCCTGCACAACATTATATTCTGGCTCATGGGAGATATGGGCATGGTGGGGATGGGCCAGGTCGGCATCCTGGCCGGCATCCTGCTGCCGTGCTTCATTCTTTTTTTTCTGCTCTCCAACACCCTGAATCTCATGGTAATGGGCAAAGAGACAGCACTGGCCATGGGGGTCAACGTACAAATCATGAACATCCTCCTGCTGGTGACAACTTCGGTCATGATCAGCGCTTCGGTCAGCTATAGCGGTCTGATCGGGTTTGTGGGTCTGGTCATGCCCCACCTGTTGAGGATGGTTTTGGGGTCGGATCACCGGGTTCTGGTGCCGGCCTGCATTTTCGGGGGCGGCGGGTATATGGTTTTGTGTGATCTTCTGGCCAGGACCCTGCCGCGCCAGGGAGAAATGCCGGCCGGCGTAATAACAGCCCTGATCGGCGCCCCCCTGTTTATCTACCTGCTGAAAAGGGCTAAATGATGCAAGCAGCCATAAAAGCAGAACATCTTGAATATGCTTATGCCAGGGCAGCCGTTCTCAAGGACATTTCCTTTGCTGTTTCAGAAGGTGAATTTTTCGTCATTATTGGCCCCAATGGCTCTGGCAAAACAACGTTGCTGAAAATACTGTCCGGCATCCACCGGCCGCAATCCGGCAGTGTCGTCATCGATGGCAACCCTCTTCAGACCTATTCCAGAAAGAGCCTGGCCAGGGCGGTTGCCTATGTGCCCCAGATGATCCAGACCGATTTCCCGTTCACCGTCAG
>JBDLJD010000225.1:0-5897 GCA_039714495.1 Thermodesulfobacteriota bacterium | reverse complement strand
CTTGTTCTATCAATCAAAAATGATAGCGTACTGGATATCTACTCTCTATTTCTTCTTGCGATAAAAGGTTCGTGCTTTAGCTCGATTTCCACAACTTTTTATTTAAGAAATTTCAAACCGTCAGATAGTATTCCTGCCGATATTCAAGAAAAACTAAATTTGACGGGTTTAGAAGACTACTTTAAAACAGTTATTTCTCGAAATCTTAAAATGTTTTTCTAAGATTGGAAATCTAAATGTTGACAGTGTTATTATTATTTGACATAGTTATTCTCGATTCGCGAATCTCGAATAGCAAACGGATCCTAATATGATACTTAAACCCCAAGATGTGGTCATTCTTCTGAAATTAGTCGCCATTGGAAAGGAAAATTGGTCGTTCTCCTTTTTGTCAACGGCATTATATATGAGTCCTTCCGAGGTTCATGCCGGTGTTCATCGGACTATTGCTGCCAGATTGGCCGTTAAAACAACTGATCGTATCAAACCGGCCATTCGCAGTTTGGAAGAGTTCCTGATTCACGGTCTTCGCTATGTTTTTGTGCCTGATCGTGGTGAAATCACACGAGGTATGCCGACGCTTCATGCAGGACCACCATTGTCCCAGATGCTCGTTTCATCCAACGATCCCCCTCCTGTATGGCCGGATCCCGAAGGAAATGTACGCGGACAATCTTTTTTACCGCTGTATAAGTCAGTACCCAAAGCGGCCAGGCAGGACCGCCAATTGTACGAGCTTCTAGTGCTGGCAGACGCCCTTCGCGGTGGCCGCCAACGGGAACGTGAAATTGCTATGAAAGAGATATCAAAACGACTTAAAGACTATAATGATAGCAAATCCTAATATTCAAATTTTAGAGGCTGCCGTTGCGCGGTTGGGCACGATGACTGAGAGGATGGCATTTGTTGGCGGTTGTGCCACCGGGCTGCTTCTGACCGACCCTGCTGCATCACCGATACGGCGCGACACTCGATGTGGATGTTATTGTCGAGGTGGCGTCTTTGGCCCGATACCATTGGTTATCAGACCGACTTCGCCAGTTAGGATTTATTGAGGACGCAAGTGAGGATGCACCCATTTGTCGATGGAAAGCGGATGATGTCATACTGGATGTTATGCCTACGGATCCCAAGATTCTTGGTTTTGGCAACCAATGGTTCACACCTGCATACGAGGCCTCTGATTGGACTATTCTTCCTTCTGGGAAACAAATACGATTGTTGCCAGCCCCCTATTTCCTTGCCACAAAATTCGAGGCCTTTGCCTGCCGTGGGAAAAATGATTATTTGATGAGTCGCGACATGGAGGACATCGTTACGGTTCTGGATGGGAGACCTGAGATTTTATCCGAAATTAAGCAGGCCAGTGAAACGCTAAGAGCCTATCTGGTCGTGTGCTGTTCTGGACTTTTGAAAGAAAGAGATTTTCTGGATGCACTACCTGGACACTTATTACCGGATGCAGCCAGTCAGTCTCGATCAGTTGTGGTTATTGATCGGCTCACAGCAATTGCCGGGAGTTAGTTGACTATGTACCAATGAGCGCTTGACGATTCAGCCGAATCGTTTAGCTTACAAACGGAAGCCTTAAAAAACCGTATCACGTAATTAATTCAAGATTTGAACAACCTGACAAATTTGTAGCGCTATTGATTATCTTTCTGAAATAATATCTAATTGTGATCTAACCAACAGTCGGTTAGAGTCTTTCAGTGGCGTTGATTGCCATATCTTGTCAATAGCATCTCCTGATTAAGGACAGATGGAAACCCGATTTCCGGAGACGGATTTCGGGTTTTCCATTCACACCAGAGAATCAATTTTTTCGACTTCATAACACTGAAATTCTTATTTTCTGATCTGATGCCAGTCCGTAAATCTATCCAGCATCCTGCTGAAGACAACGTGAATAGACACCCCAATGGGTGAAAACATGTGTACAGGAATGGGTTCTATGGCATCTATCGGCATGGGGATATCCTCCCCCAATATCAGCTCCGCAAGCTGCTTGCCCATCATCATCGCCATGGGTACACCGCGGCCGTTGTAGCCCAACCCGGCATATGCATTTGTTGCGAGCTTCAATAGCTTGGGCTCGCGGTCAATGGTGATGGCCACCCGGCCTCCCCAGTCAAACTCCCACTCAATATCGGCCAGTTGGGGAAAAATGGTCACCGCCAGCTTGCGGATATGGCGTGTGTCACCGGACTCGGCCGTGTTAAAAATGTAGCCACGGCTGCCGATGACCAGCCGGTCGTCCCCTGATGTCATGAAGTAAACAGGAATGCGCCTGGATTCAGACACGGTGTGGAAACAGATTCCTTTTTAGTCGTGGTCCACAGCGATCCGGGTAATAGCTTGGTCAATGTTCTTCCAGCGTTTTCAACTTAATTCGGTCAAGTCCTGATTAAAAGTTGTCACTTTACATGCCGCATTTCATAGTTTTCATACTTGATTACAGGCTTTCCGTCATCTGTGGCTCTGGCATCTGGAACTCTGTAGTTCTGCACTCAGCCCACAATCACCATATATATATCCATCACATTTGTACCTGTCGGGCCGGTAATCACAAGATCTTGCAGCGTTTGAAAGAAATGATAGGCGTCATTGCGATCAAGATAATCCTGAGGGATCAGCTTTTTTCCCATGGCCCGCGCCACAGTGCCACCGTCGACAATTGCGCCGGCCGCATCGGTAGGGCCGTCGCTGCCGTCGGTACCGCCGGCCAATATAGCAACATCTTCAAGGCCCTCGATAGCGCACGCAGCAGATAAGGCAAATTCCTGATTGCGGCCGCCTTTACCTTCTCCCTGAATTGTAACCGTTGTTTCTCCGCCGCACAATACGCATGCCGGCGGGGTGAGCGGATTTCCGGATGCGCGGATTTCCCTGGCAACGCCGGCCAGCACTTTAGCGGCTTCGCGCGCCTCACCCTCGATGAAGGACGATAAAATCATGACGTTGTAGCCGAGTTGGCAAGCTTTGAAGCCCGCGGCTTTCAAGGCTTGAATGTTGTTGCCCACCAGTTGCGAAAAGCTTTTTTGGAATATCCGGTCACCTGCGCCCGGGGTTTCAGGAATGTCACCCTGCAGACCATAGTCAATCCTTTTTCTGATGGGAGCAGGTACCTGGTTCCATATGCCGTATTTTTGACAGATCTGCCGTGCGTCCGTAAAAGTGCTTGTATCCGGCACGGTCGGGCCGGACGCAATCACATTCAAATCGTCGCCAATGACATCGGAAAGAACCAGGTTAACCACGGTTGCCGGATAAGCCAAACGGGCCAGCCCACCGCCCTTGATGCACGAGAGATGCTTGCGAATGGTGTTGATTTCGTGAATATCTGCGCCACAAGCCAGCAGGAGCCGGGTGATGGCCTGCTTGTCTTCAAGGGTGACACCCGCGGCCGGAGACACCATCAGGGCTGAACCGCCTCCGGAAATCAGGCAAAGCACCAGATCATGCTCCCCGGCACCCTGGACCAGGGATAAAATTTCTTCAGCCCCTTGGATGCCGCGTTTGTCCGGTACCGGGTGACCGGCTTCGTGCAGACGCAAATGCGTAAGCGGCAACCCGTGGCCTTCTTTGACGACCACCACCCCGTCGGTAATACAATCTTCAAGCAGTTTCTCCAGGGCCCGGCCCATGGGTGCCCCGGCTTTACCGGCACCCACGATAAAGACATGTTCAAAGTCGCTTAACACGAATCGGCGACCGCCTACCTGCAACAGCCCTTCTGATACCTTCACATGGCGGAATATGGCCTTGGCAGGATCTACCGCAGACAGACCGGCCTGGAATATCTCGAAAGCATGTCGTCGAATTATTTTAACTGATTTTTCTTTATCTGTCATGTGAATAGAAGCGTTTATAGGTTTTACAAAAACTGGGGCAACGGGTGGAAACGCCCGCCTGATATGTCAACGAGATCTGAAATGCTTTTGGCTGCCAAGCGGTCCGTGGTTGCACTCTCCGCTTGAATGCCCAGGTCTTCCGGATAAGCGACGATTTTCTTTTTGCGCAATGCTGCGGTTTCAGCAGCAAGCTCTTTTTCCCCAACAGGGGTTTGGCCCGCCACCGCCCGGATGGCGGCCCGGCGCTCCTCGCGGCTGCCGCACCGGCACAGGTAGGCAATGCCCTTCTCCGTCACGATGTGGGTGATGTCGTCGCCGTAAATCATCACCGGTGGCAATTCGAAGATCCCCTGCTCGGCCATCTGATTGGCGTCCAGCTCGTCCACGAACACGGGAATGTTTTTCTTGGCGCTCACGGTGGGCGTCAATTGCACGATCAACTTGTGCCCGCGTACATCAACCCCTTTGCGTCCCCTGGCGGCAGCCATTTCCTTCCCCACCTTCAGCCAGGCAGGTGTGACATGGCGACGGCCCACGGCATTTGAGCCCAGGTTGGGCGCCCCGCCAAATCCGCTGATCCTTCCCTGAATGGCTGTCGAGCTGTTGCCGTCGGCATCTATCTGCAGGGTCGCCCCCACAAAACACTCACAATCGTAAAAGCCTACCATCTGGCACAGGCAGCGGCTCGACTTGAGCACACCGTCAGGTGATGTGAAAAATACGTTTTTCTGCGACGCGATGTAGTCGTCCATACCCGGTTCACTGCCAAAGGAGTGAATGGAGGTAACCATTCCGGCCTCGATGGCGGGAATTAGAGTAGGATGAGGATTGAGCGCCCAATGGGAGCAAATTTTGCCCTTGAGGCCCTGTTCCATGGCATACGTTGGCAAGAGAAGTTCTATGGCGGCCGTTGAAAAGCCAATGCCATGATTGAGACTTTGCACCCCATACTCGGCATAGATGCCTTTGATAACCATCATGGCCATGAGTACGTGTGTGTCGTTCAATTTGGCAGGATCGCGGGTGAACAAGGCTTGTATCTGGTTGGGTTCACCCGTGGGAATGACAAAATCGACCTGGTCCCCGGGAATATCGACGCGGGTCACCTTTTCCACAACCTTGGTCACCTGGGCGATGACCTTGCCCCGGCCAAAGTGCGTTGCCTCGCACAGCACGGGGGTTTCCTCTGAATTGGGGCCGGTGAAAAGGTTGCCGTCCGCATCCGCCTCCTCGGCGCAAACCAGGGCCACGTTCGGGATCAAATCCGTGAAGTAGCGACTGAAAAGTTCCAGGTAGGTGTGGATCGAACCGATATTGACAACACCCTCCCTGGCCAGTCCCGCCAGGGGCACCGCCTGCTGGCCTGAAAAGGCAAAGTCGAGCCTTTTGGCAATTTTCTTTCTGAATAATTCCAGATGGTCGTCCAGGGTGACCGACGACATGAGCAGGTGCAGGTCATGAACCTTTTCGGGCGGCAGGCCGGCCAGTTTCTTTGCAAGAAACGCCGCCTGCTTCTGGTTGTCACCCTCTATGACCACCCGGTCACCGGATCGGATAACCGACAGGAGCAGTTTCTCAGCGTCTTGGGGTTCAACAACTTTACCTGTACGCATCGGCATTCCTCCGATAAAAGCTATTGAAAACTCAAGTTAAGCGTGGCCGTAACCCAATACTCTGCGGTGCTTGAGTGCTGGAGTATTGGGTACGGGTTGCGGGTTCACTGACAACCAGTCTTCAGTCCTCCGGGGTTCTGTGGTTCCGTCCTCTGGGGCTCTGGAATAGGGTGTCAGGTTTCGGGTTTGCTCTTGGCTATCAGCAAGACATTCATAAGTAATTAGACGAGCCATCGGGGTCTTTTTTTACGTCATCCCCGCGCAGGCGGGGATCCAGGGCATTTAGCTAACCGCTTTCTGGATAGCGCGAAAGCTTCACTGCGTGTCCCGCCTGCGCGGGAATGACGAGGGTTTTAAGCTAAAACTCCCCGGCCCTTGAATTAGACAGGATTAACCCCGGTAAAACAAATGATAGACCGGGTTTCACAGG
>JBDLJD010000224.1:0-5935 GCA_039714495.1 Thermodesulfobacteriota bacterium | reverse complement strand
GAGAATTGAAAAGGTTCTACCGATCCGGTGAGGATTACATGTGACAACAGTGTTCACTTAACCTACGCCGGTGTCTGATGAAGGGAGTTAAACCAAGAATTTTTTCTTTCTTCATATTACATCAGACGAGATTGCTTTTTGAGGGGTTGTCCATACATTCAGCACGCACAAGATAGACAGATTACATTTAGAAATCGTCTAATCATACGTGTTTATGAAAAAAATAAGCATAAAGAAAAAATTCTTGATACAAATCAGCGACCTCCGGCAGAGCAGGCCCCTTCGAGGGGCCTTCCTCATACCTCCGGCTCTGCCGGAGATCGATGATTTGTCACTTTGTGTTATGAGTGGTAAGAGGTCATACCAGTTATCTGGCAGATTGTCAATCAAGGGTGAGAAATCTTGACAAAGTGTCTAAAAAGTGAAAGGTGACACCTATCACAATATGCGTTATGGTGGTTAATTTACTATATAATCCCAATCCGGATGAACCGGAAATTCTAATATCGAATATCAAAATACTAAACAATTTCAAATAATTCATTTGAAAACTAATTGTGAGATGGTCCAAAAGTATAAGAGGAACCCCATGCCCAAGACCCGGTCAAGCAGAGACAGTGCCCACAATCCTGAAGCGTCCATGCTTAAAATGAAAGCATTGATGGCGGCCACAGGGGTCAGCAAGGCCACCATTGTCCATTATTTGAAGGAGGGGCTGCTGCCCACGCCAATGAGGACCAACCGCAACATGGCGTATTATGATGCATCCTGTGTTGAAAGGGTCTTTTTCATCAAAAAGTTGCAGGCCCACCACCGCCTGCCCTTATCCCAGATAAAACTGATCCTCGATCAACGGGACAAAGGCCGGGAAGTGACCTCTTTAATTGAGTTGAAGGAGTTCGTTTTCAGTAATCAGGGCCAGATACAACTGGACCAGGCAGCATTCTGCAAAGCCACCGGCCTTTCTTCGGAGGAGATTGAAATATGCCTTGCTGCAAAGCTTTTGAGGCCCCGGGAGAAAGGTATTTTCGACCAGGAGGATGTGGCTGCCGGACAGGTATTGCGGGTGTGTATCGATCTGGGGATAAGCGTTGAAGAGGCTGAATTTTATCCACGCCTGGCCGAGGCGATCGTAGACAAGGAAATGGCCATCCAAAGGCGATTGGCCAGAGAGAAGACCTATGACGAATCCATTCACACCACCATGGAACTGACCCGGGTGGCGCGGATATTACGGGCCTATATTTTCGAAAGGGTGTTTCAGGAAAGGGCTCTCTTATAAGAAAAGGCCAAAAACAGAAGACGGAGAACAGAGGCAGAGAACGAAAGACAGTAGGGAGTAAGGAGTAAGCAGTAGGGAGAAATCAAGGTGTATGCTTGAGGGTATTGGCGAAATAATATGAACCACAAAGACACAAAGGGCACAAAGAACATCCAATGAAAAAAGAAGCCAGAGTGTCAGAGGACTGAAGTCAATAATCACGGACCTAAAAAAAATATCACGAAAACACGAAATCCAAAAAGCACGAAAATATTTCTGAACATTTCGTGTTTTCATTCTTTCGTGATGGAGTTCTTCTGTTAGATAATTCTTTGTGTACTTTGTGTCTTTGTGGTTTAAAAAATACCCAATCAGGACGTGAACCGTGCACCAAAGAAACATACTACCCTTTTTATGGGTGGTGATTGATCATAGGAGGAAGTAAATGTCAGATTACGATGTAGTAGTTATCGGCGCAGGCAACGGCGGGCTCACGTCCGCTCTCCGCCTGGCAAAAAACGGATTGCGGGTGATGCTGCTGGAAAGGCACAACATCCCCGGCGGTTGTGCCACCAGTTTCATCCGGGGGCGCTTCGAGTTTGAAGTGGCCCTGCATCAGCTCTCCGGTGTGGGCACCGAGGAGTTTCCTGGACCGGTCAGGGGCATGCTGAATGAACTCGGGGTCATGGACGACCTCGAGTTCGTGCGCATGGAAAACCTCTATCGCGTGGTCGTACCCGAAAGCCTGGATGTCTGCCTTAAGGCCGACCGCATGGCCGCCACAGCGGAATTGAAGGAAAAATTCCCTGACCAGGCCGACAATATCGACGTATTTTTCAACTTGCTTTACGAGTATTGTACGCAGTGGATCAGTGTTGTATTCATGCACGACCCTGAGGCGTCCAGGGAAAAATATCCCACCTATTTCAAATATGCTTTGAAATCGACCCAGGACGTGTTTGACAAATGTATAACAGATGACCGCCTCAAGGCCGTACTATCGATTTACTGGTCCTATATGGGCCTGCCGCCGTCACAGCTTACCTTTGGCTTGTTTGCCGTAACCCTGTGGGCGTATCTCGAATTCAATCCCTGGCACCTCAAGGGCGGCTCCCAGGCGCTTTCCAATACGCTGCTGAACGCCTTTCTGGATGCCGGTGGGGATGTGCGCTTCAACTGCGGTGCGAAGAAGATCATTGCCAAGAATGGCGCTGTCAAGGGTGTGGTCACTGAAGAAGGGGACGAAATATCGGCAAAGCGTGTGGTTTCCAACGCCGGAACTAACAACACCTACATCGATCTCATCGATCCGGACCAGGTTCCCGAGTGGCGCATGCGTGAACTTGGCGCCCGTACGGTGGGCACCTCATTTGTAACCCTTTTCATGGGGCTTGATTGCGAACCCGGCGACCTGGGGATCGAGCAGACGACCAATTTCATTCTCGCGGACACGGACACTGAACGCGCCTACCGCAAGACCAAAACGCTCGAGGCGCCTGAATACACCTTGATGACGTGCTACGACGTGGATGACCCTGAGTTCTCGCCTGCAGGCACCTGCCAGGTTTCCGTGGTGGCCCTGGCCTATGCGGAGCCATGGATGACAATTCCGCCGAACCGTTATTTTGACACCAAAATGGCATACGCCGAAAAAATGCTGGATCTGATCAGCCGTGTTTTTCCGGATTTGAGAAACCATATAGAGGAAATCGATGTGGGCACCCCCCTGACCCATATGCGCTATCTTGGGCATCCGGGCGGCGCTGCCTATGGTTTTAACCAGCATGCCAAGGATACGAGCCTGTTCACCAAGTACGCTTCACCCATCGAAGGGCTTTTCCATGTGGGTGCCTGGTCAGGATCCGGAGGCGGTTTTCAGCCCACCTTGATGTCCGGCGATCAAGCGGCCCGGAAAATCATCAGAACCCTGAACAGTTAAATAGGAGAGAATAATGAGCAGAGAAAATATCAATACCCAGATAGACGGGTATGCAGAGATCCAACATGAGATCGCCGTTTTGGAAAAATACGCCCTGGACCGGGGTGCCGAGCGGGGGCAGGTAAGGAGGGCCATCGATTGGCTGCACCCCAAAACCCTGAACCTGAGGGTTTCGGAGATCAGGGAAGAAACCGAGTCCACTTCCACCCTCAGGTTGGTTTCCCGGGATGGGTACCTGCCTCCCTTTCAGGCCGGGCAGTACATCAATCTTTTCGTGGAAATCGACGGTGTGAGGACGAGCCGCCCCTATAGTATTTCTTCATCGCCCACCCAGTTGGCGTACTACGACATTACCGTACGCCGGGTCGATGACGGTTTTGTTTCCAGCTTTCTTCTGGACGAGGTGAGCGTAGGCGCCGACTTTCAGAGCACGTCGCCGTCAGGCCAATTCTATTACAATCCCCTTTTTCACGGGGATGACCTGGTCTTTATCGCCGGCGGCAGCGGCATAACCCCTTTTATGAGCATGATCCGCGAAATGAGCGATCTCGATCTTAATCGGTGCATTCAACTGATATACGGCAATCGATCCAGCCAGGACATGATTTTCAACAAAAAGATCGAAAAACGGTCAGTGCGACATGGGAACCTGAGCGTGCACACGGTGATTTCCGAGCCTGAACAAGGCTACAAAGGTTTGACCGGATTCATCACCGCCGACCTGATCACCGAACTGGTGGACAATATCCATGAAAAAATGATTTATGTGTGCGGGCCGGAAGCCATGTACACCTTTGTCCTTGCAGAGCTTGCAAAACTGGACATTCCCAAACGCAGGATCCGCGTGGAGGTTTTCGGCCCCCCGTCGGATGTGACCTGTCAGCCCGGATGGCCCGAGGGCTTGAACGCAGCGGACAGCTTCAGCGTAGCGCTTAAAGGCCATGCCACCATCCAGGCCAGGGCAGGGGAGCCCTTGATGAACTCTTTGGAAAGGGCCGGTATCGTGCTCGAGACTTCCTGCCGTTCAGGGGAGTGCAGCTTATGCAGGACCAAGCTCATCTTGGGAAAGGTTTTTCAGCCCAAGGGCGTGAAACTGCGCAAGTCCGACAGGGCATACGGGTATATCCACCCCTGTATGGCCTATCCGCTGCAGGATTTGGAAATCAGAATTTAAAGGAGATCCAATCGACATGGACGTGTTTGAGAAGATTGAGAAACAAGGCCTTCTTTTTGACGGCGGCATGGGGTCCATGCTCATTGATCAGGGGCTTAAGGGTGGAGAAGCCCCTGAACTTTGGAATCTTACCCATCCTGATCGTATCCAAAACATCCATCAGGCCTATTTTGATGCGGGTGCCGATATCGTCAGTGCCAATACATTCGGTGCTTCCGCCTCAAAGCTTGCGCAGATGGGAGTGACTCAGAGTATGCAAGACATTAACAGGGCCGGCGTGCGGCTGGCACGGCAGGCAAGTTCCAAGGAACAATATGTTGCAGCAGATTTCGGCTCATTAGGCGGGATGCTGCCCCCCATGGGTTCTTTATCGGAAAGCGATGCAATAGCTGAATTTGCCCGGCAGGCTGCTGTCCTTGACGATGAGGGCATCGACCTGTTCATTATGGAAACGGTGTTTGATATCAACCTTGCCCTTTGCGCCTTAAAGGCCATTAAGAGCGTTTCAGAAAAACCCATTATCTGTTCCATGACCTTTCAGCAAACACCAAAAGGGTTTTTTACAATTTTCGGCAACAGCCCTGAGCAAAGCATGCAAAGGCTTGTCGAAGCCGGGGCCTGGGCCGTGGGAGCCAATTGTTCGCTCGGCAGCAGCGGCATGGTAGATTTGGCCGCCAAGATCCGAAAAAGCGTGGACGTGCCCATTGTCATTCAGCCCAATGCCGGCATGCCTGAAAGAACACAAGATGGTGATGTGTTTTACCCTGAAAATGAGACCGAATTTGCCAATAATATGAAAAAAATTAGAGAACTTGGCATTGAAATAATCGGTGGATGCTGCGGTACCACGCCGGCATATATAAAAAAGATTAAAGAAACCCTGGAATAGACGGATGTAAGAGAAAATAAGCTCATAGCTCATAGTTCGTAGCTGATAGCAGGCGATGAGCTACGAGCTAACAGCTATGACCTGCCCTTCAATACTATCCCGCCGCACATCAACGTAAAAAAACGCATCCCATTGTGTAAGGTTTCAGGAGAACGATCGACAAAAGTATCAAACGAAAAGCTTCAAAAAGGAAAACCAAGAAGCCTTTTCAATTGACTGGCTGAGATCATTATCTAAAACGCACCAAAAATTTGCTTTTTTCATCAGCAACAGGGAGGCGATTATGAATGCAAAAAAAATTATAAAAATCACGATGATTGGAGTGGTCAGCATATTTTTCTTCACCATGGCCTGGGCGGCCGGCAGTGGACGAACGCTGGACCTTGAACCCACCAAGCACCACCCGGATGCCAGTGGAACGGCATTTATCGATAAGGGCCATGTGAGTGTTCAGGCCAGAGGTCTTAAGCCCAATGCGGTTTACACCGTGTGGTTTGTGAATATGAAACCGAAAAAGCATGAAACCGGCGCTGGGACAGCCCCCTACATGTTCAAAACCAACCAGTGGGGGGATGGCAATTACAGCGCATCTCTGGGCGAGACACCATTTGGCAAATGGTCGGTAATCATGATCGTTTTGCACACCAATGGAGATCCCAAAGACATGAAAAA
>JBDLJD010000223.1:0-5938 GCA_039714495.1 Thermodesulfobacteriota bacterium | reverse complement strand
CTAAACCCATGTGCTTATTGCATCCAAAGACTTCTTTGAAATATCCGGAACCGTCACATCATTTGCAGGGTAGCCCGCCACAAGAACCATGAAGGCCTTTTCATTTTTAGGCCGCTGCAGTATCCTGTTGAGAAAGTCCATGGGACTGGGTGTATACGTCAGAGAAACCAACCCGGAATTGTGCAAAGCGGTTATTAAAAGCCCGGTGGCAATCCCCACAGACTCTTTAACGTAATAGTGTTTGATCTTGTTTCCCTCGCTGTCAAGCCCGTATTTTTGTGCAAAGATGGCTATCAGGCACGGCGCCTTGTCCAGAAAAGGCTTTTGCCATTGGGTCCCCAGGGGCGACAGCACATCCAGCCAGGCATCCGGCGCCCGGTGTTCATAAAAAGCGCGCTCCTCTTTTTCGGCAGCCTTGCGAATGCGGTGTTTGACCGCAGGATCGGTTACCACCGCAAAATGCCAGGGCTGCTGGTTGGCGCCGCTAGGGGCTGATCCGGCGGTTTTCAGGCAATCTTGGATCACACCCTCCGGTACAGGCCGGCTTGAAAAGGAGCGCACCGTGCGACGCCGCCGCATGTCCTCATAAAAAGCCGCTGCCCGCTTTTGCATCTCATCAGGCGCATATTCCCGGTATTGGTCGAATGGTACGTTTTCAGGCTCATTCATTTTCAACCTCTCGATGTTGGGATATAGATCCCGACAAACAGGACTCTCACGAAAGCACGAAATTTAAAACCACGAAATTAATTCCAGAGTGTTTCGTGATTTCATAATTTCATGTTTTCGTGATAAAGATCTTATACTTTTCAGGTCTCTCAGGGTCAGGAATAACAATTGACATGCTTGACGGAATATATGAGATTCCTGCCGATCAAGCAATAAAAAGTAGCACTTCATATGGGAAAGAGACTGGATAAGCACATAAAGCCAGGGCCTAAAACGATTGACGACCTGCTAAAGGCAGCCATGCATGCCGACCGCATCGATGCCCTGCGCACGCTAAAGCGCATCAAGCAGCTTCGCAGGAGCAAAGGCAAACAGAACCAGATTGCCTCCCTGCTAACCGGGGTCGAAAACCGCCTCAAACGGTCCAGGCAAAAACGTGACCGGCGCAAAAGTCATGTACCCAAAATTACCTATGATCCGGGGCTGCCCATAACCGCACGCAAAGACGACATCATCACCGCCATAAAGGACCACCCCGTGGTCATCATCTCCGGTGAGACCGGATCAGGCAAAACCACCCAGATTCCCAAATTCTGTCTGGCTGCGGGCAGGGGCATCGACGGCATGATCGGTTGCACCCAGCCGCGCAGGATTGCCGCCACCACCGTTTCCAACCGCATTGCTGAAGAACTGTCGGTAAACCTTGGCGAGGCCGTTGGATATAAAATCAGGTTCAAGGAAAAGACCAATCAGGATACGTTCATCAAAATCATGACCGACGGTATCCTGCTGGCTGAAACCCAGAACGACCCCTATCTGAACGCCTATGACACCATCATCGTGGACGAAGCCCACGAAAGAAGCCTCAACATCGATTTTGTGCTCGGTATCCTGAAGGGCCTTTTGAGCCGGCGGAAGGGTCTCAAACTAATCATCACCTCAGCTACGATCGACACGGAAAAATTTTCCAAGGCCTTTGACAATGCCCCCATAATAGAGGTTTCAGGCCGGATGTTTCCGGTAAAAACAGAATATCTGGCATTGGGTTCGCCCGACCCAAAGGCCAGGGAGAACGACAGTGACGCAGACCACATCGAAGCCGCAGCAGCGGCTGTGAACCGGCTTCAAAACAGGGGAGGCCGTGGTGACATCCTTGTTTTTATGCCCACTGAGCAGGATATCCGCGAGTGCTGCGGCCTGATCTCCGGGAAAAAATACCCGCACACCACCGTGCTGCCCCTCTTCGCCCGGCTGTCATCCCAAGAACAGAAAAAGGTGTTCCAGGGGTTTGCGGGCCGCAAGATTATCGTGGCCACCAACGTGGCCGAAACATCCATTACCATACCGGGGATCAAATATGTGGTTGATACCGGCTTGGCGCGCATGTCCAGGTACAATCCCCGCTATCGAATCACAGCCCTGCCCATCGTGCCCGTATCACGCAGCAGCGCCGACCAACGCAAGGGGCGCTGCGGTCGGGTGGAAAACGGTGTCTGTATCCGCCTGTATACCGAAGAAGACTATCTCAACCGCTCCCTTTTCACCAAGCCTGAAATCCTGCGCTCAAACCTGGCCGAAGTCATCCTGCGTATGATCCACCTGGGGCTGGGTGATATCGCCGTTTTCCCGTTCATCGACCGCCCGGCTGACAAAAGCATCAAGGACGGCTTCCGCCTGCTCCTGGAGCTAGGCGCCATAAGGCAGATCCAGCCCAGCCCGGATCAAGGACACAAGACGCCGCGGCCCAGACGCCGGCAAACCAGGAAAGGCGCCTATGCATTGACCGCCGTGGGCCGGCTCATGGCCAAGCTTCCCCTGGACCCCCGTCTTTCCAAAATGATTATCGAAGCCCATCAAAGGGGCTGTCATAAGGAAATCATCGTCATTGCCGCTGCATTGAGCGTCCAGGACCCCAGGGAACGCCCTGCTGAAAAGAAACAGGCCGCCCATGAAGCCCAGGCGGTCTTTACGGACCCACAATCCGATTTTATCACCCTGCTCAACCTCTGGAAACGCTACAACTCATCTGCAGGCAGCCGAAGAAGTGCGGCAAAACTGAAAAAATACTGCAAAGCCCACTATCTGTCTTTCAGGCGCATGCGCGAGTGGATCGACATTCACCACCAGATTACCCTGATTCTCAAGGAAAACGGTCTCGGGGATAACAAACCGGGGGGGGCCGTAAAGCAGCCACCCCGAAAGACGGACCAGGAGAAAACACGTCCTGATGCGACCTTTCCAGAAGGCTATGCTGCCATACATAAATCCATCCTGAGCGGTTTTCTTTCCAACATAGCCCAACAGAAGGAAAAACAGTTCTTCAAGGGAGCACGCGAGCGGGAGGTCATGGTCTTTCCAGGATCCGGCCTGTTTAAACATCCAGGCGCCTGGATCGTGGCTGCAGAATTTGTGGAAACCTCCCGGCTGTTCGCCAGGATCGTTGCCAACATCGATGTCGACTGGCTGGAAGCGCTCGGCGGCGACCAGTGCCGGCGGACCCACCGTGATCCGCACTGGGAGAAAAACAGGGGGGAAGTGGTGGCCACCGAACAGGTGAGCCTCTACGGGTTGCTCATCGTTCCCGGACGGCCTGTTTCCTATGGGCCGATCGACCCTGAAGAGGCAACCGATATTTTCATCCAGCAGGCCCTGGTCACCGGTGAAGTTAAAACACCGTTCAAGTTCCTGAAATTCAACCAGGGGCTGATCGACGAAATCCGCAATATGGAAGACAAAATCCGCCGGAGGGACATCCTCGTTCACGAGGAGGAGATGGCGGCCTTCTACAGCCAGCGGCTGCCCCTGGTATACGACACCCGGACGCTCAAACACTTGATCCGGAAAAAGGGAACTGATGATTTTCTGAAACTCGACAGAGATGACCTGCTGCGCTATACACCCGATTCAGATGCGATCAATCTTTTTCCGGACAAGGTTCACCTGGGCAACAAGGCTTTCGAAGCTCTCTACCAGTTCGACCCGGGTCAGCAAAGCGACGGCCTTACGGTCAGAATTCCCTCGTCGGACACTGCCGGAGTGGACAGAACCAGGCTGGACTGGCTTGTCCCGGGTATGCTCAAGGAAAAAATAACCGCACTGATTAAAAGCCTGCCCAAGGAATACCGCAAACGGTTGGTTCCGGTGACCGCCACCGTGGACATCGTTCTGCAGGAAATGGATCAGAACAAGGCCCCTCTCATCATTGCCCTTGGCAGCTTTATCCATGACCGCTTCAATGTCGATATCCCGGCATCTGCTTGGCTCCTGGGCGACCTGCCGGATCATCTTAAAATGCGCCTGGAGATCGTCGATTCCCGAAAGAAGGTTCTCCATCAGGGACGCGACAGTGCGCTGCTCGACGGGTCCCTGCCGGCGCACATGGCCACCCGGGAGTTCGAGCAGCTGAAACAGAAATGGGAGCACACCGGAATTGAAGCCTGGGATTTTGGCGACATCCCGGAAATGGTGACCTTGAAAGGGAAAAAAGGCGCTGAGTGGACCGCCTACCCGGGTCTTGAAAAGGACGGCAACCGCGTCAACCTGAGGCTTTTCAAGGACGAGGGCGAAGCCCGCTCTTCGCATCCCAACGGGGTTGCCGCCCTGTTCGCCCGCAAATTTGCACCAGACCTGAAATTTTTAAAGCAGAATCTGATGCTGCCCGCCCGGACAGACCAGGCAGCCCGCTACTTTGGCGGGCGCAAGAAGGTGGACCAGCGCATATACGACGATGCCGTCGATCGCCTTTTTAGCCTGGACATCCGCAAACAGGCGGACTACCTGCAACAGGAAGAACAATTCGCCACCAAAGGGATCCACACCCGCGGCAACGAGAAAATGCAGAAAATCATGGCTGCGCTGGAGGCAAACCAGGAGGCCCGCACGACCATCCACAGCCTGGAAACCGCCAACCCGGGCAAGGTAAAGATCCTCCAATTTCTGGAAGAACTGCGCGCCGATCTCACGGACCTCTTGCCTGAAACCTTCGTCAAGCTATACGACACGGCCCGCCTCACCCACCTGCCGCGCTATATCAAGGCGTCGGCCGTCCGGGGGCAGCGGGGTGTTGTGGATCTGGAAAAGGACCGGCAGCGCAGCAAGGATGTCAATACGCTGAACCTTACCCTTAGGACACTGATTCAGAACCTTTCAGATGGCGCATCAACGGAAAAAAGGACGGCCGTGGAAGACCTGTTCTGGCTCATCCAGGAATACAAGGTGTCGGTGTATGCCCAGGAACTGAAAACAGCCGTGCCCGTCTCATTGAAGACGCTGAAGAAAAAGATCAAGGAAATCCAACGGATGATCTGAATTTCGGAATGTGGAATGCAGATAAAGCATTAAAGAGATTCAATTACCTGGACTGCCACACTTGGTTTCAATATTTGGATGGAATTGTATTCTTCTAAATCGAGAAGGTGATGATCCCCTGAAACGATTAAGTGAACTTCATTTTCGGAAGCCAGTGCCAGGAAAATGTTATCAAAAGGGTCAACGCTAATAACTTGATGTATGTTCAGAGGCTCTGGGGCGAATGTCACGATGTTCATGGCGTATACGATGACGTCCGGCGGCGTTATCTTCAAAACGGATAGACGTTGGGCAAATCTTTTGTATTGAACAATCCGCTTTAGTTCATTTATCGTCGACTCACACGCAATTAAAACCACCAGACCATCACGAGCCCATTTTAAGATCCGATTGGGAGGACCACCCCACAACAGCCCCGATATCAATACATTCGTGTCAGCGACAATCTTCATAAAGCGTTGCGAAGTTTGTGGACAATTCTTGAAATTTCGGAAAGTTCCGGCTGGGAATCATCTTTGGATTCATCTGCCCGATCGAGCAAATCCAGTTGAGATTGATCAAATGGCACAACCTTGAACAATGGTTTAGATCGCTTGAGTACCACAATTTCTCCCCATCTTTTGAGATTTTCGGCAATTTCCGGAAATCGCTGACGAAATTCTTTTGCACTGACATACTTCGGCATGACAAAACAACCTTTAGTTTAACTTTAAATTAACTTATGAGTACCTAATGTTTATCTTAAAGTCAATTAAATTTTTTGAAATATGAGAAAATGAGGGACGGCGTCGTTTTTGTAGGTTATCAAACTATAAAGAGAGACTGAATACGTATACCGGTGTGCGAAAATTATCACAACCAACCAAATCTTGCATTGACAGGGTCTCCAGTGGTACGGTGGTTATAACCAGATGGTATCTGACAATTTCAATTGTTTTCTGATAACTGAACTTATCTCCAT
>JBDLJD010000222.1:0-5955 GCA_039714495.1 Thermodesulfobacteriota bacterium | reverse complement strand
CTGGACCGGTGTCGGCGGCCAGGTAAGCCCGGCCGACGCAGAATCGGAAGATCCTACCATGATCATCAACAATGATTCACCGGCCGTCGGCTACCGCCATGCCAGTTTCGAGGCCAATCTGAACACCTGGGACGGCAGCGCCTGGGGCACGTCGGTGTCAGACCCCACGAATGGGAACATGAATTCCAGCATCTATCACACGCCTTCGTATTGTTCCGACGGCACAGCAATCCATTTAACCTATTCGCTGGCCGGTGTTTCCGGAGGGACGGACGATGAATTTTACGACCGCGTTTTCGTGCATGATTGGGTCAGCGGCGGCACATGGTCAACGCCCTGGAACAACGGCGAGGAGGTCAGCGTCAAGAACACCACGCCACCTGGAGCCAACGCCTGGGAACCGGCCGTCAACTGCGATCCTTCTGGCAACCTGTGGGTTGCCTGGGCCGAGTCCGATGTTAACGCGATGGTGGATGACGACCACCTGTGGGTGGCATGGGTCACGGATACGTTTTCCCTGCGCTCCCAGCCGCTCAGCCGCAATGACACTATCGGCAGTTATGGCACCGGCGTGCGGTCAGTGGAAGTGGCCACCAATGATAACGGAAACATTTACGTGGCGCAGTGGGAATCCCACCACGATGACCAGGACCGTACGGACCTGTACGTGACGAGATGGACCACCCCCGGTTTCAGCAATTTAGGGGCGGGTGCTATTTCGGATGACTACGACTCCAACAATCTGTCCAAGCCCTCCCTGGCCTTTATCGGCACTGACGTGTATATCGCCTACACCCGGGCCAATGCCAGCGATTACACCCGGCACGTTCATGTACAGAAGTACGACGGCATCTCCTGGACTACAGTGGGCGGCGGTCCGGTTTCGGCCTATTCTGCCACTGATCACTACGATTCAGGCAACCCCGATCTGATTGCAGTGGGCAACAGTCTTTATCTAACCTGGGAAGAATCGGATCAGTACGAGGGCCCCTATATCTATGTGGCCCGTCTGACAACACCGGGAAACACCTGGGAAATCGTGGGGGATAAAATCAACGTCGATCAGGATCGGGCAGCCCAGGATCCGAGCCTGGCCTACAACGCCGCAGAAGGAGCGCTCTATGTGGCCTTCGAAGAAGATGTAGACGGGTGGCCGCAGATATTTGTCAAGAAAACGTATCTGATTCCATGACCCAAATAGTTGTCGATAACCGGCTCTGCCGGTTATCGATGACTTGATCTTAAAAATGGGATAACATCGAAATAGGGGCTCAAGTATCCACCGAGGAATAATGTGGATGGGAGGCGGCTAATGATAAATAAGCAGTTATCAGGAAGTGATCATCATGCTTTCTTTATCATTGATACCTTGGCGATGACCAGATGGTATCGGTAAAATTTACATCAAACTTGATAACTGGACTTTTCTCCAACAATCACAGTTTTTTGATTCAACATTTCCAGTCACATTTCCTCGCATTTTAGTCCAAGTGGAGATGGGCGTGGGAGTATAAGTATGAAACATCGATAGGAGGCTTTGTGTAGATCGCACGATTCTTGGAGGTAGGCGATTTTACACTAATAGGCCTCAATTTTCATATACCAAGTATGTCCCTGAAAGAAGATTAACAGGAGAAAGAAGGTCTGGGATAGATAGGCGCAAAGCATCGCGCCAATAAAGCAAATTTCAAACTATATAAAAGAGTATGTGCAGGGTCAGTTCTGGCCCTGCTTTTTTATTCCCCGATTGCCGATACTCCAACTCATGACCAGTTCGTGATGTTTCACACCACTAAATCTATGTAAAATTTTTCACAAAACGAACTCTTTATATAATCCCGCATAAATTGAAAAGAAAAAATTTATAAATATATCTTTAAGTTATTGACAATCTGTTGGTTGGCAAGTTTTTTGCAGTTCTAGCTATTAACCTGGCAACTAAATAGCCAAACTCGTCATGCCGGACTTGATCCGGCATCCAGTAATATTCTGGATTCCCGCCTTCGCGGGAATGACGGCATTAGGGTATTTAATCGCCGAAGCAATAATACCAAAAATATCGAGTCTTAACGTTTCAACAATCGGATTCAGTTAGGTACATAATGAATAATTCAATATCGTAGACCAAATATTCAAGGAGATGTCTTGTGAAAAAGACGCTGTTCAGCCTTATGGTACTAATCTGCCTTGCGTTTGAGTTAAGCCCAAAATCCGCACTTGCTTATTACAACCGGGGGATTGCCTGGGGGAGCAAAGGTAACTATGATCAAGCCATTTCAAATTATACCAAGGCTATCGAGCTAAACCCAAAATACGCACTTGCTTATTACAACCGAGGGAATATCTGGTTGGACAGAAGCGATTATAATCAAGCCATTTCAGATTATACCAAGGCTATTGAGTTAAACCCAAAATACGCACTTGCTTATAACAACCGGGGAATTGCCTGGAGGAACAAAGGTAATCATGATCAAGCCATTTCAGATTATACCAAGGCTATCGAGCTAAACCCAAAATACGCACTTGCTTATTACAACCGAGGGAATATCTGGTTGAGCAGGGGCGATCATAATCAAGCCATTTCAGATTATACCAGGGCTATTGAGCTAAACTCAGAAGACGCACCCGCTTATTACAACCGGGGGATTGCCTGGAGGAGCAAAGGTAATTTTGATCGAGCATGCCTTGATTGGAAAAAAGCTTGTGTATTAGGATTCTGTGAAGGACTAAATTTGGCAATAGAAAAAGGAAGATGTATGTAGATCATACATACAGTGGCCCAGAACGGCGATCAGATACTGAAAGAAGGACCGGAATCGAAAGACGGATTTGTGTAAACCGCAGAAGTGCTGGAGATAGGCGATTTGGGACAAATCCTAAAGGATATAATGCCCCTGAAAGAAGGGCTGTCTTTGACCGCAGAAACCACACGGAAAGACGTCAAAAGATAGCTTAGGCGCATAAAGAAAACCTATCAAAGGGCAGGGTCAGAAATGGGCCCTGCTTTTTCTTTGATTTCTCCAACTTTTGCTGAAGCCCTGGCCTACATGCCCATTCCTCGAGCCAACCACCTTCCCCACCATCTTTTTTTTGTAAATGCCTTCTGCGGTTCGGGCAGATTGATCGGTTTGCCATGTAATATTGCACGGGGATTTTGATTGACCATAGCTTCTGCCATCCTCAGGTCGCCCAGTATGCGCGCCGCCTCTTTCACGGCGGGTGACAGAATCGGGGGGCGGTTTTTGGCGTCGTGGGCATCGCTGGCGATCACGTGCGCCCGACCTTCCTTCAACAAAAGATGGGCATAGGCCATGGCGTCGCTGCCGAACTCTCCGGTAATGCTCATTGCGGTAAGCTGTACCAGGCATCCCATGTCAACGAAGCCCGCCAGGACGTCAGGATTGCGCTGCAGGGTCGTGTTCCGCTCAGGGTGGGCCAGTATGGGCGTGATATGGTTAATCGAAAGCTGAAAAAGAACATCCCGGGTCCGAGGCAGCATCACGTCATGAGGAAACTCGACAAGGATGTATTGGCCGGTGTCGTTGATTGAGGCAATTTGGCCTTTTTCCAAGGAGTGTTCCATGTCCTGGTGGATGCGAACTTCAGCCCCGGCGTAAATATTGACCGGAATCCCCTCCCGTTTGATTTCCTGCTTCAAGCGAGTCAGGTGTTTGGTAATTTGTGTTGGTGGATTTAAATAAACGCCGTTTTGTGAGTGAGGCGTTGCCACGATTGTCCGGATACCATCGGCTGCAGCGCATTCCGCGATTTTAAGGCTTTCTATAAGGTTGTCAGGTCCATCGTCGACATGCGCTAAAATATGGCAGTGGAGATCAATCAATGGGGAAAATTCCTCGTAACGCCTCAACAGGCAGCAGCATCTATTTTCCAAGCTAAGCGGTCGTTGAACGCCGTCTTTTCTTATCGTCATCTTCCCCGTAATAACTGTAATAGTACTGGGAATAATAGTAGCTGTTTTTTCCCGTGCCCACACCGTTTAGTACGACCCCGAGAATATTGGCGTTGACAGCACGAAGCTGATCAAGACTGTGCTTAACCACCTGGCGTGGGGTTGATCCCACGCGGGCGATCAGCATGACGGTGTCGACAAAGGGAGACAGGGCTACTGCATCGGTCACAGCCATCACCGGCGGTGTATCAATGATGATATATGCATACTTCTTTTTCAGGCTGGCTATAAACTGCGCCATGGTCTTGGAGCCAATGAGCTCGGAAGGGTCCGGGGGTATGGGTCCCACGGGTAAAAGGTGTAACCCTTTTACCGGGGTTTCGACAATCGCATCGGCAGGCGTTTCTTTGCCAACAAGGATGCTGGACAGCCCCTTCCTGTGGCTCGATTGAAATATTTTGTGGATCCTGGGTTTGCGCATATCCCCGTCAATCAGGAGAATCGGCTGATACGACCGAGCCAGTGTAATGGCCAGGTTGGAGCACGTCAGGGATTTGCCCTCGATGGGACCGGCGCTGGTCAGCATGATCACGCGCGGTTTGTTGTCGGTAGACGAAAACGTAATACTGGTACGCAAACCGCGGTAGGCTTCGCTGGCAGTTGATTTCGGGGAGTGAACGGAAATAAGTTCCGCAGAAACACCATCGACAGAACTGTTCATGGCAAATGCCGGTACCGGCCCCAGATAGGGGACCCCGAGATAATCCGTGACCTCTTCAGGCGACTTGATGGTGTTGTCAAGATATTCCAGGAAAAATGCCAGGCCAATGCCCATAAAAAGACCCACCACCATAGCCAGCATGAGGTTGAGTTTCTTGCGGGGCTTGACTGAATTCCGGGGAACCTCGGCCCTGTCAATGGTACGGATATTGCCGGTCTTCATCTCTTCGGTGAGAGAGGTCTCCTTGAAGCGCTTGATGAGCAGTTCATACATCTGCCGGGAACTCTCAGCCTGACGTTTGAGAACGCCGTATTGGACGGCCTTTTTATTGAGCGCCAGGACCTCTTCTTTTTGCTCGGCCAAGGCCTTTTTCAAGGATGCTTCCTTGACCACGGCCAGCTGGTACTCGTTCTTCAGGGAGTTAACCACCCGTCGGGCTTCCATGGTTTTGCGCTTCTTCAGGTCCTCCAGTTCCGAATTGATGGCCACCATTTTGGGATGATGCTTGCCATATTTCTTGGACAGTTCCGACATCTGGTTGTAGAGATTCACCTCCATGCGTTTGATCTCCTTGACCAGGTCGTTGTCCAGGACCTCGGGTATAGAGTCGAGCATGTCCGGGGTTTTATCAAGCGCCAGGGCCTGTTGGTAACGCGTTTCCGCTTCCACCCGTGTTGATTCCGCCTCAATCACTTGATTGTTGAGCGTGGCCAGCTTCTGGGCCGTTATCTGCTCGGCATCGCTGGAAAAATCGGTGATGATCTGGTTTGTCTCCTTATACCGCAGCAGGCTGTTTTCTGCCTGCTCCACCTTGGTGCGTTCCTCGGAGATCCGATCGCTCAGCCACTGGACCGCATCCTTTGCCGCGGACAGCTTGATTTCAAGGTTCTGATCGATGTAGGCTTTTACCAGGGCGTTAGCCATCTTGGCGGCCATGACCGGATCCTTGGCCTCCACGTTCACATCCACCAGGCGGCTGTTGCGAATGGGCTTGATACCCACGCGCTCAATAAAATCCGAAACCAGTTTATTGTCGAGGTCGACATCGTCTGCAGCATTCACGCCCTCATCATCCTGGTCGGATCCGGTTTTCATCAGGGAACGGAACCAATCCCCGACACCTTCCACCAGGCCCCTGGCCCAGCCGCTGAATTGGGCCACCAGGGTGTCTTGCGGGGGCGGCAAAAACTCGGGGCTGCCGGCCAGATCAAGTCGTTTGATGACCTCGCGGGCCACGACCCGGCTCTCCAGGATCTTGTACTGGGTCTGATAATAATCCGTACCCGTGGAGTCCACCGACATGACCTCTTCGATGGAAACCAGA
>JBDLJD010000221.1:0-5988 GCA_039714495.1 Thermodesulfobacteriota bacterium | reverse complement strand
ATGCGAAAAATAAATAGTATTTTTTTTCTGACAGTATCAATAATTATCCTGGTAATCTTTTCCGGTTGTGCATCAATGCAGGCCAGCTCAAAGAGCGGATCCAGCGACCCTCTGCCTTCCTGGAACGACGGCGGCGCCAAACAAAGCATTCTCAATTTTGTCGAAGGGGTAACCGACCCATCGAGCGCCGACTATGTTAATCCTGAAGAACGCATCGCCACATTCGACAACGACGGCACCCTGTGGGTTGAAAAACCGCTTTATGTGGAGGTTGCCTTTACCTTTCAACGCATTGCCGAAATGGCAAAGGATCATCCCGAATGGAAGACCACGCAACCGTTTAAAGCCGTGCTGGAACAGGACTTTGCCACCATAAAAAAGTTTGGGTCAAAGGAGCTTTTTAAGCTGGTGCTTACCACCCATACCGGTATGACGGAAACCCAATTCAAAGTACACGCCAAGACGTTTCATGATGCTGCGCAAAACCCGAAACTAAAAAAACTGAACACGGAACTAGTTTACCAGCCCATGCTCGAACTGATGAGCTACCTGAGAGACAACGATTTCAAGGTTTTTATCTGCTCCGGCGGAACGATCGAGTTTATCCGCGCCTTTTCCGAAAGGGTTTACGGTGTTCCCAGTGAAAACGTTATTGGGACCAGTGTAAAGTACCAATTCAATGCCGAACAAAATGTCATCGACCGAATCCCGGAGCTCAATTCGTACAACGACAAAAAAGCCAAGCCTGAAAACATCCAGCTGCACATCGGAAGACGTCCGATTTTGGCCTGCGGCAATTCGGACGGCGATTTGGCTATGCTGCAGTTTGCCGATGACAGCCAGGGGCCGGCCCTCATGCTGCTTGTTCACCATGACGACGCTGAACGAGAATTTGATTATGACAAAGGCACCGAAAAGGCCCTCGATGCTGCCGCAGAAAAGGGGTGGACCGTCGTCAGTATGAAAGAAGATTTTAAAAAAATGTATCCGTTTAGCGACAATTAAATTTGAATTCACCACGCTGCATGCAGCGTGGTGAATTCAAATTGTGGATTAAGTTTACTATTGGACAGATATGTTCCCTCATTTACTTAACCCCCTAAAAATTGGCAGCATCGAGCTATCCAACCGCGTCTGTTTTTTAGCCCACCGCACCAATTTCGGCCGTAAGGGCAGACTGGGTGAGCGCCATGTGAACTACTACCGACGCAGGGCCATGGGGGGCAGCGGTCTCATCGTGCTGGGCGAGTTGTCCATTATGGACAACGACTATCCCTGGGAAGGGATGATCGAAACCTATAACCCTGAGGCCCTTTCCGATTTTCAGCGATTGACTCGATCTGTTGGTGAATATGGAACCCGCATTTTTGCCCAGCTCACTCATCACGGGTTTCAAAGCAACGGCGCCAGAACCCGTATGGAAACCTGGGGGTCGTCGGCTGTCGCGGATGTTGTGTTCGGCGAGGTCTGCAAACCCATGGAGCCGGAGGACATTCAGGAACTGATTGAAGCCTTTGCCTGCGCTGCGGAAATTGTGAGGGCCGGCGGGTTTGACGGCATCGAGATCGATATGGGCTCCGAGTCCCTGTTAAGGCAATTCCTGTCGTTGGTCAGCAACCATCGCAAGGATGAATACGGCGGCAGCCTCGAAAACCGCATGCGGCTGCCCCTGGCCGTGTTGAAAGCAGTGAGACGCGCGGTGGGCGATGACTACCCGGTGGGTGTGAGGCTGTGCGTTGACGAAAAGTTCTGGGGCGGCATCACCCCTGAAGAATCGATTCCCATGGCTCAAGCAATGGAGCAAACCGGATCCATTGATTTTCTACACGCAACCCTGGGCACCTACTACAATCTTTATATGAACATGGCCTCCATGCACACCCCGGAGGGCCACACCATTGAGCTGGCCCAACAGCTGAAAGATAACGTAACAATTCCGGTGATGGCCGCGGACCATATCCGGTTCCCGGATATGGCCGAGAGTGTTCTTTCCGAAGACAAGGCCGACGCCGTGGGGTGCGTGCGCGCCCTGATATGCGACCCTGATCTGGTGGTCAAATTGCGCTCTGGTGACACGGACAGTATCCGCCCGTGCCTCAAGGACAACCAAGGCTGCATCGGTCGCATCAACCAGGGAAAGGCCCTGGGGTGCACGTTCAACTCGCAAGTGGGCTACGAGTCATCCTTAGCAGACCGGAATGGCGGCAAACCTGAAATCCGCAAAAAAATAATGATTGTGGGGGCCGGCCCGGCCGGCATGGAAGCGGCACTGACGGCCGCCCAGAAGGGGCATGACGTGGCCCTCTATGAAAGCAGCCCTGATATCGGTGGAAAGGTTAATACGGCCGCCAAAGGGGCCGGTCGCAGCCTGTTAGATCTGCTCGTCGATTATTACCGGGGAATGCTGGCTATAGCCGGGGTGACCGTCCACTTAAAAACAGCCGTCACCGCCGAGGTGGTCAAGGATGTCGGTCCCGATGTCCTGATTGTGGCCACCGGCGCCAGGCCGGCTGAAAAACCGTTTGCCGGTGAGTACGAACCGCCATGGGTACTGAGTGTGCCGGACATATTGAATGAAACCCATCCTGTGGGCGACAAGGTGCTGCTTATCGATGAAAATGGCAGCCATCGGTCGCTGGCAACCGCAGAGCTTTTAGCCGACCAGGGCAAGCAGGTGGACGTTTTGACCAATGATTTGTTTGTGGGTGTGGAACTGGCGCCGGTCGGCGATCTGTATCTGACCCGGCAGCGCCTGCTGCAGAAGGGCGTGACCTTCACCACCGACGTAAAGGTGGACGAAATTGATGCTGAACGCGTCCGTGCGCACCGCATGTACACCGGCGAACCGATAACCTGCGAGGGATACGGCACCATTGTGGTGGAGGCGGCCTATGTTCCTGAGGACAGTCTCTATCACCAGGCTAAGACTGACGGGATTACAGCTCACACGATTGGGGACTGCGTGGCGCCCCGCACCATCGAGATGGCCGTTTATGAGGGCAGAAAGATCGGAGATGTCCTGTGAGTGATTTCATTTACCTGTTTTCACCCTTGAAGATCGGGCCGAAGGTGGTGCCCAACCGCATCAACTTTGCCGCCCACCTGACCAATCTTTCTGAAAATCATCAGATCAGTGAAGACCATCTCTGTTACTACGAGGCCCGGGCAAAAGGCGGGTGCGGATTGATTACCACCGAGGAGTTGACCGTCCATCCTTCGGACCTGGCTTACGACAAGCTGGTGGATGCTTTTGTGCCTGAAGTGGTCCCCGGTTTCAAGCGGCTGACCGATGTCGTCCACCGGCACGGCACGTGCATATTCGCCCAGCTCAACCACAACGGCATGCAGGCCGACGGCAAGATTTCGCGGCTACCGGTCTGGGGGCCTTCGCCTGGGAAGGATCCCCTTTTCAGAGAAACATCCAAGGCCATGACCATTGATGACATCCAGGAGTGCATTGATTATTTTGCTTTGAGTGCGCAGCACGTGAAGGAAGGGGGTTTTGACGGTATCGAACTCCAGTTGGGTCACAGTTCACTGATCCGCCAGTTCCTGTCGCCGGCCAGCAACTGTCGCAACGATGATTATGGCGGTAGTTTTGACAAGCGCATGCGCTTTGCCCTGGAAGTGATCCGTGCGGTGCGGGAGGCTGTGGGAGACGAGCTTGCCGTGGGGGTGCGCCTCAACGCCGACGAGATGCACCCGGACGGCGGCATAACCCATGAGGAGGCCAAACGCATCGCCATCGGGTTGGAGGGGACCGGCCAGATCGATTTCATCGACATCAGCCTGGGAACCTTTCATAATCTTTTCCTGGTGGAAGGGTCCATGCACACGCCGCTGGCCTACACGGCGCCTTTGTCCGCGGGGATACGCTCGGTGGTTAGCCTGCCGGTGTATGCCACCAACCGCATCAACGACCCTCACATGGCAGAAAAGATTCTGGAGGAAGGCAAAGGCGACATGGTCAACATGGTGCGGGCCCTGATCGCCGATCCGGAACTGCCCAACAAGGCCCGTGAAGGTCGGCCGGACGATATCCGGCAGTGCATTGCCTGCAATCAGGGATGCATCGGCCGCATGGGCATGGGCTACACCATCGGCTGCATGCAGACCCCGGTCACGGGCAACGAAAAAACACTGGGCCAAGGCACCATGACCCTGTGTGAGATCCCTAAAAAGGTGGTTGTGGTCGGGGCCGGTCCTGCCGGCCTGGAAGCCGCCCGGGTGGCTGCCTTGCGGAAGCACCGGGTGGTTGTTCTTGAAAAGGAAGACGAGGTGGGCGGTCAAAACCTTCTCGCCGCCAAAGTCGCCGGCAGGCAGGAGATCCAGGGGGTCACGCGTTGGCTGATCGGCCAGGTGGAAAAGCTGGATATCGAATTGCGATTGGGCACTGAAGCCACCCTGGAAACCATTACGGCGGAAGCGCCGGATGCGATCGTCGTGGCCACAGGGTCCGTTCCCAGGGAAAACCCTTTTCCCGGCGAGTACGGCCCGCCCGACGTGATCAATACCTGGCAGGTATTGAACAATGATGTAGAACCCGGACAAAAGGTTCTGTTTGTCGATTTGAACGGCCACCACCACGGAACCGGGACCGCCGAACTGTTGGCCGATCAAGGGAAGACGGTCCACATGCTGACACCGGCGCTTTTTCCCGGGTCTGCGTTGGGACCGCTTCAGGATTTATACCTGACACGCCAGCGCCTGGAGCGTAAAGGAGTGACCTACACCCCGGACATCGCGGTGCTGGAAATCCAGGGGAGGCTGGTGAAAGGCTTGAATGTCTACTCCAACGAAATGATCGATTTTGATGGTTATGATACGGTGGTCCTGGCGGCGGGCAATGTGGCCGAGGATGCCCTTTACTTTGACCTCAAAGGTAAGGTCAAAGAGATCTACCGCATCGGCGACTGTGTGGCGCCTCGTTTAACGGACTCCGCCATTGCCGACGGTCATCGTATCGGTCGACTGTTGTGAGAAGATATATTCTCGCCCACTGACGCTCGAGTTCACGGAGAACACAGAGAAATTAAATGGTTATATTATTAAGGGGCAAATTAAAAAATATCAATCATCGAAGCACAGAATGCAGCAATGTAGACGCGTTTCAAAACAACCTGGAACCCGCTGTTCTCTGTGTCTCTGCGGGCTCTGTGAGAGATTATGACAGCTGAAGACCGGTTGCGGGATGAAATTGCCAAATGCCGCAGATGCGAGGCCTGCCGGGAGCTGGTGGACACCGCCTGTCTCGTGTTTTCGAAAATGTTCAGTCTGGTTGACGAAGAGCGGGACAAGGGCAGGAAGATCCTCCGCGAAGACCTTTTCGGGTTGGTGAACCTCTGCAACCTTTGCGGGATCTGCCCCTGCCGAGACATTCGGTCCGCCATCCTGGATTTCAAGACCGATCATATGGATCGACACGGGGTGGGCCTGAGGGTGCGGATGCTTCAGGGTGTTGAACGCATGGGAAAGCTGGGCTGTACGTTCCCGAACCTGACCAACGCGATGCTGGATAACGAAAGGGCCCGCGGCATTGCACAGGACATTCTGGGGATTCACCACGATCGCCGGTTCCCCCGCTTTCCGAAGCAGAGCTTCGACCAATGGTGGCGGCATCGCGGCACCGTGGTAAAATCGGGAAAAGCCGAACAAAAGGTGGCCTATTTTGCGGGTTGCACCGCACGCTACCTCTTTCCGGAAGTTGCCCGGGCCACGGTGGAAGTCCTGCAGAAAAACAATGTCGAAGTGCTGGTGCCCGAGCAGCAATGCTGCGGTATGCCCACCCTTCTGGAGGGAGACCGCAGGCTGACGTCCACCCTGGTCGGGGGCAATGTTGAAAGATGGGCCGATATCGTCGATCAGGGATATGATATCATCTGTTCCTGCCCCACATGCGCGTACATGCTGAAGGTTGTGGTCAGTGCCGGTGCGGAGGAACACAAACTGCAGCAATTACTGGATGAATCCGACGGTGACACTGTTGAT
>JBDLJD010000220.1:0-5999 GCA_039714495.1 Thermodesulfobacteriota bacterium | reverse complement strand
GGTCGAAATACAAAGGCAGGGCCAGAAGGGTAAGGTGGCGATCGAATTCTACAGCGACGACGACCTTGACCGGCTGCTGGCATTACTCACCTGATACCCGATCATCTGCATGCCATATGGCCGTTCACATCATCATCGACGGATACAATCTGATCCGTCAATCTCCGGAGTTGAGCTACCTGGACCGCCAGGATTTGCAGCAGGGCCGCGAAGCGCTGCTGGGAATGCTGGCAGCCTATAAAAAAATCAAGCATCATCAGATTACAGTTGTTTTTGACGGTATCGATGCTTATTCTCTGTTTAAATTTTCATGGTTTGGGTGGCCCGATAAAGCATGAAAAACGATAATAGTGTACAGGTATAGCTATCTGTTTATTTTAAAGGCATGAAAATTTATATGAAAAAAATTTGTGTCATCGATGGTCAGGGGGGTGGCATCGGCAGCGCCATCATCAAAAAAATTAAGGATACGTTCGGGGAACGCATCGAGATCATTGCTCTGGGCACCAATGCCATTGCCACGGCCCAGATGATCAAGGCGCGGGCGAACCGCGGCGCATCCGGCGAAAACTCGATCGTCCAGACAGTGCAGCAGGTGGATGTCATCATCGGGCCCATCGGCATCATCATGGCGCATGCCATGCTGGGTGAGGTCACCCCCGCCATGGCGGAGGCCGTTTCTAGGAGCCCGGCCCGAAAAATTTTGCTGCCCTTGTCCCAGGAGAATATTGAAATTGCCGGGATCGAAAACATACCGCTACCCCGGCTCATCGACGCATTGATCGAACAGAATCTCGGTCTTAAAAATTAAAAAAATGTGAGGGAAATAGCATGTGTGAAGCCAATGCATACCTAATAGAAGGCGAGGAAACCAATTTAATTATGGAAGCCGTGGACACGGTCGAACCGGAAGAAGAAGGCATCCGGCTGGTCAGTATTTTCGGTGATCAAAAATTTATCAAAGCCCGGATACACGCGCTTTCTTTGGTTGACCATAAAATCTATCTAAAGGTATAGTGCCGTGTCATCCTCCAACTGCCGTATCTTGCTTGTCTTTTTTCCTTTCTGCGGTGTTGCGTCTTTAGTTACATAGGCTGGCTATGCTCCGAAAGACGCGCCTTGCAAAAAGAAAAAAATCCGGCGCAACCTGACGCCATTTGAAGGATGACACGACACCAGGCGTTTTGAAAAACCAGGGGGCTTGCCTCCTTTTTCTGATGTAGAATTGGACCGCAACGAGTAACCTCAACGTTGCATAAACCCCATTGACCGTACGGTAGGTCCCTTGAAAATTGTCATTGCCAAAACCGCCGGGTTCTGTATGGGGGTACGCCGGGCTGTGGAGATGGTTCTCGACACGAACCGCCGTGGCGATCGCCCCATCCATACATACGGCCCCCTGATACACAACCCTCAAGTGCTCAATATATTTGAAGAAAAAGGGATATCCACCCTCGACGACGTTCCGGAAAAGGGTAGAGGATCGATCCTTATAAGGGCCCATGGCGTACCACCGGATGCAAAGCAAAAACTTGCCCAGGCCGGGTTCGACGTCATCGATGCCACCTGCCCCCGGGTCATCAAGGTTCAGACCATTATCCGCAAACATGCGGAAAAAGGCTATGCATCGATCATCATCGGCGACCAAGACCATCCCGAGGTGGTCGGCCTCATGGGGTATACCGGCGGCAACGGCCACGTGGTCGACAATATGGACGATCTGAAAGCCCTGCCTGAGTTTGAAAACGCCATCATTGTCGCCCAGACCACTCAGAACACCAGCTTTTTCGACCAGCTTGTCCACTGGGTCGAACAAAGGTCACCCCACTATAAAATATTCAACACCATCTGCGACTCCACGGAAAAGCGCCAGGCGGAAGTTAAACGCATGGCCGCGTCCGTAGACGCCCTCATCGTTGTGGGCGGCTACAACAGCGGCAATACCAAACGCCTGGCCGAAATTGCCCGGCAGGCCGGGAAACCGGTTCTACACGTCGAAACGGAAGCCGATATCGACGCAAAGGCACTATCCGGGGCGGAGCACGTGGGGATTACCGCCGGTGCATCGACACCCAACTGGATCATCAAACGGGTATACCGCAAACTGGAAACCATGCCTTCGAAAGCCCAGGTTGCCTGGCGCCAGGCGGCATTCTCCGCACAGCGGGTACTGCTGCTGACCAACATCTACATCGCCCTTGGGGCCGGGGCCCTTTGTTTTGCCTGCGCAAAGCTGCAGGGTGCCAGGAATGTCATTCCTCAGATCCTGATATCCATGCTTTACGTTCAGTCCATGCATATCCTCAATCATCTCATGGGCCGAAAGTCCGACCGGTTCAATGACCCTGAGCGGGCTGAATTTTATGTCCGATACCAGGCGCTGCTTTTTGCCCTGGCCACCCTTGGCGGGGCCGTGGGATTGTTTACGGCCTATACCCTGGGGGGGGGGCCGTTCTTGATTTTACTGACGATGAGCATTTTGGGCCTGTCCTACAACCTGAGAGTGATACCGGGAGAGCTGGTTCGCAAGTCAGGGATGTTGCGTTTGAAGGACATCCCCGGTTCCAAAACGGTGCTGATCGCCCTGGCATGGGGTGTCGTCACCTCGGTTTTTCCGGCATTTGGCGCTCCATCCGAACATTTCTACGCGGGAACGCTGGCAGCGTTTATCTGGTCTTCAGGGCTGGTTTTTGCCAGAACGGCCTTTTTCGAGGTTCTTGACATGCAGGGCGACCGTATCGTGGGAAAAGAGACCATCCCTATTCTGCTCGGCGCCAGGCGGTCCATGCAGTTGTTGAAGATAATGCTCCTTTTTCTGACGGCCATGGTTTTTTTCTTGAGCATTTCAGGTGTTTTTACGTCACTGGGCTACGGTCTGGCCATCTGTCCGATGCTCATGCTACTGGTGATATTGGCCAACGAGAAAGAGGTTATGCTTCCGGGCATCAAGTTGGAATTCATCCTGGAATCGATGGTGGTCCTTTCCGGGGTGATCACCTTTTTCTGGCTCTGTTTTCATTAGAAACAAGCCTCAGTGGGTACCCTCTTATTGGGTGGTTGATATACCTACAATAAAAACAGCTTTCTACTATGAAAGTGTTTCTAATGATAAATAGTAATATCCGGAGGAAACCGTTAAGAGGTCTTCTGTTTTGAAGAATGAAATGGAACCTATTGTCATAGAAATCAAGGATGTGATCGACCTGCACACCTTTCTTCCGAAAGATGTGCCCGAACTTCTGGACGATTATATCTGTGCCTGTGCTGAAAAGAAATTTTCATCAGTACGAATTATCCACGGAAAGGGGCAGGGATTCCTCAAGGCACGGGTGGAAGGGATTCTGAAAAGACACCCCCTGGTGGCGTCTTTCCAAACAGCCCCCCCTGAGGCGGGCGGCTGGGGCGCGACGATAGCCTTTTTAAAAAAATAATGGCTACCCAAACGACCGGCGGGTAAACTTTTCGCATTATAGCGACGTAAGTCGCGTTATATAAAAGCATGGAACACGATTTTATTCTTGGATGAAGAATATGATGGTGGTCAATACCACCCCTTCGCTGGAAACAACTTCCACCATACCGTCCCCGGCATCGCTTGGATCGATCTTTTTAGTGCTCCAGGTTCGCCAGTTGCTCGATTCCACCGGCAGGTCTACCGAAGATTTCAGCTCGCCGTTCAGGAACCACTTGTGGGTGACCACTGTCTCCCGGGCGGCGCCTGTTATCCTTGTAAAGCAGTAAATTTTTCCCGCGTCGCCGGCGAACACATTTCCTGTCCCTAAGGGCACCCGCTGATCCACTGCTTTGCACATGACAGCTTTTTCAACCTTCAGGGAACCAGCGGTATTGTTGTGGTTGTCCGCGACAGCAGGTGTGACGGATAAAGACAAGGCAAATAAGATGATGAAGCTCAAGAATACATTCTTCTGCATGACATCCTCCGTCGGTCAACACATTTTTAGCTTGTGGAACTAGGGATCGAAGCAATCATCATAGCCGTGGGTCTGCAAAAAGTTCATCAAATTTTATCCAAGATTCAGGATCATAGTACACAACGAACAATATGGCAAGAACCCGGCTCGGGTGTGCCTTTGATTGACATATGGTCTAAACAGAAGTATTTTAATTTCTGAATCTTGAATGGAAAAGGATCCAGCGTATGCCTTTTGTCTCCCGGCCCGGGCTGAACGGGAAAATATATATTCCGGAGGAACGCCCCGGACAGAAAAAACACGCCTGTAAAACCTGTTTTTCATGTCAGGTCTGCAGTGACGACCGCTGCAGCCTGTGCCTGAACCAAGCGGGTGATAAAAAGCAGTGCAACAGGGCTGCGGCTGGATCTTTCACAGCGCTTGCGGACAAGAATTCCGAGATTTCAATATGACATTGCCCCAGGATAAAGCGTGCAACTGCGATGGTGGTATCGCAAAAAGTCCTGATATCATATTTTCAGGTCAGCCGGCCGATGATGTCTGCTGCGGACCTTCGCCCGGCCCCAGGAGCAGTGGTCTTGAAAAGCCCGGATACGTGCTCTGCGGCTTCGTAACCGAATTTATAGAAACGCCGGCCGGACCGGTGCCCCGGGTGAAACGCACACTGGACCGGTCTGACATCCGGGAAACCGTCAAGGTTCGGATGGGTTTCAACCGGAACCAATACAGGGTTACACCGGGACTGTATTGTATAGGGAGGCCGGATCACACATCCCCGGTACTGGTTTCGGCCAACTATAAGCTCAGTTTCGATGCGCTGCGGAGGGCGCTTAAGCGAAATCACGCCTGGATTCTGGTGCTGGATACGCGGGGGGTAAATGTCTGGTGTGCTGCCGGTAAAGGAACTTTTTCCACGGCGGAGATTGTCCGACAGGTGCAGGCCAGCCGGGTTGAAAAGGTCGTCAGCCACCGGACCCTGATTCTGCCTCAGCTGTCGGCCACCGGTGTTGCGGCTCATCAAGTGAGGAAGCAATGCGGGTTCAAGGTTGCATGGGGGCCGATTCGTGCGACAGATATTGAAACATATATAAAAAGGGGCCATAAAAGCGATGCTGCCATGCGCAAGGTAACCTTCACCCTGTGGGAACGGTTCGTGCTGGTGCCTGTGGAGATTGCCCTCCACCTGAAATACCTGCTGGGGTTTCTTTTGATCGCCTTTGTTTTGTCCGGCATTGGCCCGGGTATATTTTCATTTTTTCAGGCCTGGCAAAGGGGATGGGTAACGCTGGCAGCGGGCGTTGCCGGTATTTTCGCCGGGGTTGTGGTGGCGCCGATCTTGCTGCCCTGGCTACCCGGCAAACCGTTTTCCATCAAAGGGACCCTGCCCGGGTTTTTGACCGCAATGGGGGTTATATTCCTGTACCGGCATATGGTCGGCGCCCTGGAAGCCGGCGCCTTGATACTGTTCATCACGGCCACGAGTTCATACCTGGCCATGAACTTCACCGGTTCGACCCCGTTTACGTCTCCCTCTGGCGTCGAAAAAGAGATGCGCATGGCCATACCCGCTCAGGCAGGGGCGATCCTTCTGGCGGCGGGGCTGTGGATCGGGGCCGCATTCACAGTTGTATGACAGGTGATTGCCATGGATGATTTTCGCTATATTGACGAAGTAACTACACTGACTCTGGATGAAAGTACCTGCATCGGATGCGGCATGTGCCTGGCCGTATGCCCTCACGGTGTATTTGCCTTGCAGGAACAAAAAGCAAAAATAATTGACCGCAACGGGTGCATGGAGTGCGGTGCGTGCGCTTTGAATTGTCCGGTGGCGGCACTCAGCGTTAACCCTGGTGTGGGGTGTGCCGCCTACATCATTCAGTCCTGGATCAAGGGTAAGGAGAACGCTTCCTGCGGAGATGGTGGTTGTTGCTGACCCCCAATCCGGATGAACCGGAGACTCTAATGCAAATATGATGCGATTTCAATAAATAGGTACTAAGGTAGTGGAATGCTGTCTGACAAGGTAATCGATTATATTCATCCCGAGCTGAACGAGACGGTCAA
>JBDLJD010000219.1:0-6014 GCA_039714495.1 Thermodesulfobacteriota bacterium | reverse complement strand
TCCCATGTGGATGGAGCCCTCCAACTGTCCTTCAACTGCCATGGGGTTGATCACCGTACCGCAGTCGTGGGCGGTGTACATCTTCTTCACCTGGACGACGCCTGTTTCCTGGTCAACCTCGACTTCCGCTACCTGGGCCCCGAAACTGAAGGCCGGTGTTACCAGGCCTTTGCCCCTGGGGGTGTAGTACCCTTTGGCTGTCACAGGGATGCCGCGGTTGGTTTTTTGGACCATGGCCACGGCCTCACCAAAAGGCATGCCGCGGTCGGGCCTTCCTTTCGCCTGGATGCGGCCATCTTTGCATTCCATGTCGAAGATGACGTTGAGCTTGAAACGGGCTGAGACTGCCCCGAAAAGAACTTCTTTGATCTGTCGGGCAGCGTCTTTGATGGCGTTGCCGGCCATGAGGGTCACCCGGCTGCCCCAGGTACCCAGGTCCGCCTGGGGCGTCATGGCTGTGTCGGCGGCCGTCAAGCGGATATCCTCCATTTTGATCCCCAGCTCTTCCGCCAGGATTTGCATGAGGACCGTGTTGGCACCCTGACCGATGTCTGAAGCCATGGTCATAAGGTGGGCCGTACCGTCTGAAAAAACCTTCACCTCTGCAGCGGAAAATGGGTACTGGGTGTTGAACCAGTTGAATACCCCGCCCGAAATAAAGCTGTAACAGCCAATGCCGATGCCGTAGCCGTTCTTATTCTTTTTACGGTTGCGCTTCCAGTTGGACATCTCCCTGACCGCTTCCAGAGATTCGATAAAGCCGCAGGAGGATATGGTGGCAACGTCGGGAATCTCGTCGCCGGTGATCATGGCATTCTTGATGCGCAGCTCGATGGGGTCGATGCCCAGCTCTTCGGCCGCCAGGTTCATCTGGGATTCGGCGGCGAAAAGAGATTGGGGGGCGCCAAAGCCGCGCATGGCGCTAGCCGGCGGCTTGTTGGTGTAAACATGCTGGCCGATGAAACGATAATTGGGATAGCGGTAGAGCATGGCCCCGAAATTGCCGCAAAGAAAAGTGGCCGTGGGGCCCATGGCGTTATAAGCACCTCCGTCAAGGTAGATGTGCAGGTCCTTGGCCATGAGCGTACCATCTTTCTTAAACCCAACCTTGGATTTAAGCCGCATGGGGTGGCGACGGCGGCCGGTGGTAAGCTCCTCCTCGCGGGTCAGGGTGAATTTGACGGGTCTACCGGTGAGTTTGGCCATGAGGGCGGCACAGAACTCCCAGGGGCGCAGTTCCATCTTGCCGCCAAAACCACCCCCCACATTGGGTTTGATAACGCGGATGTCGTTTTCACGCATGCCCAGGGCAGAAGCCAGAAGGCACTGGACAATGTAAGGGGTCTGGGTGGAGGTCCACAGGGTGATGCGGCCGTCGAGGTCGCACTGGGCCAGCGATGAGCAAGGCTCGAGATAGGCCGGGCTCACAGGGTGAACTGTGAAAATGTCTTCGCGCACATAATCGGATGCGGCAAAACCCTTTTTTATATCGCCATAGGCAATTTTGCGGTCCACGCTGATGTTGTTGGGCGAGGTCTCATGAATAACCGGAGCATTTTTCCTTACGGACGCCATAACATCGAACACCGTCGGCAGTTCTTCATATTCCACGACGATCAACTCCAGGGCTTCGGCTGCCGTATCAGGGTCCACAGCCGCCACAGCGGCAATTTCATCCCCTATGAAACGCACCTTGTCTACGGCCAAGGGGTATTCATCTTGGGTGGCCGGAAAAAGCCGCCAGTTGCCGTATTTGATTTTGGGTGTGTCTTCGCCGGTGATAACGCATTTTACGCCCGTTAGACGCCGGGCCTTGCTGACGTCGATACTGCGGATGCGTGCATGGGGGACCGGGCTGCGCAACAGCTTGCCGTGGAGCATGCCCGGCAGTTTGATGTCATCTGTATAGATGGCAGCGCCGGTCGCCTTTTCCCGTCCGTCCACGCGGGGAATATCCTTGCCGATCACCGTATAGTTGTCCATGTCGTTTCCTTTCATTAGAAACAGTCAGCAATATTTAGGGACATAATTCCTTTCCCAAAATCCGGGAACTCAAACACCATCCGTGGCTATACATGTTTCTAATGTATGATTGATGATATTGAAAACAAATACTACATAGCTCTTTTGTGGGCTAGCAACAGGGCCCGTTTGGTCATCACCGCCACCATGCTGTTCCGGTAATCCATTGTGGCCCTGACATCGGTGATGGGCAGGGCCTCCTGAGAGGCGGTTTCACCGGCTTTTTCAGCCAGTTTATTGGTGAACACCTTTTGTATCATTGTTTTTTCAGCCCGCGGAGTGCGCATGGGAATGGGGGCGCAGGCGCCTACAAACAGCCTGACATTATCGACCTTGCGGCCCTTAAGCTCCACATGGGCGCCAACGCAAACGGCCGAGCAGTCTACCTTGCCTCTTGCCGACAGGTGTACATAGGCTGTGCCGGAATTCGGCAGCAGGGGGGGGACCGTGACACCGGTAACGATTTCAGCCGGTTCGAGTACCGTAAGCCCCGGTCCTATAAAAAAATCCTCCAGCGCCAGGGTTCGTTCTCCTTGCGGACCCGTGATGGACAGGGTGGCCCCCAGGGCCAGCAAGGCCGGCGCGTTGTCAGCAGACGGCGATGCATTGCACAGGTTGCCCACCACGGTACCCATGTTGCGGATTTGGACATTGGCCGTGTTTTTGGCTGCATCTGAGATGGCAGGGTATTTATTCCGGATGCCTGAATGGGCGGCCACATCTGCCAGAAGGGCGGTGGCCCCGATGGACAGGCCTTTTTTAGGGCCAACCGAGATGCGGTCCAGTCCCTTGATATTTTTCAAGGCCACAACGGCGTCCGGGAAGATCATGCCGTGCCGTTTTTTTATCAGGAGATCAGTTCCCCCTGCCATCACAAATGCATTTTTCCCCAGATCCGCGAGCAGGTTCACGGCCTCTTGAATGGTTTCCGGCGCATAATAATCAAAACCTGATCGTTTCATCGGCTTTTCCTTTTTGACGGTTTCCGGTTCATCCTGTCTGCGGAGACAGATATGGCTTCCACGATTTTGTTGTAGCCCGTGCAGCGGCACAGGTTGCCGGAAAGCCCTTCTCTGATTTCCTTTTCAGTGGGTGTGGGGTTTTTACTGAGCAGGTGATAGGCCGAAAGTTCCATTCCCGGCGTGCAGAATCCGCATTGAATGGCCCCTTTTTCCACAAAGGCTTCCTGGATGGGATGCAGCTCTTCTCCGGACGGGGCCAGGCCTTCAACCGTCATAATTTCTTTGCCGTCCACCTCCACCGCCAGGGTCAGGCAGGAACTCACCGAGCGCCCGTCGACAATGACCGTGCAGGCGCCGCAGTCTCCGGAGCCGCATCCCAGTTTGGTGCCGGTCAGGTTGAGGTCTTCACGCAGGACCTGGTTGAGGGTACGGCAGGGATCAATGGCCAAGGAATAGGTGTCGCCGTTCACCATGAGTTGGATGTCATGTTTCATTTCCTGATGACTCCTTGTGGGGTTATGCCTGAGCCGTGCAGGCTTCAGGTGTAGCTTTATCGTAGCTTTAATGTAGCTTCGAATTGGATACTATTTTTAGGATCGTTAATCAAGCATTAGTTGACCCGAATGCAAAATGCGGAGTTTGGAATGCGGAGTGCGGAATCAGAGGACAGAGCCCCAGAGGTCAGAAGCCAGAGGACCAAGGCAGAGGACAGGGTCTTGTGCCGGACGATGCAGGGCTGAAGCCCTGGCCTACATGCCCATTCCTCGAATCAACCATGTAGTGCAGGGATTTATCCCTGCTTCGGAATGCGGTCAAAAGAAAATCAGGAACATCCGCATCCGCAATCGCAGTCAGCGCCGCAGTCACTGATGGAGTCAGCCATGGCCTTAACCACTTCACGGCTTTCCGCCTGAACGATATGGGTGATGCGGGCTTTCAGGAAAAAGGGAGGGGGAGAGGGCAGTTGGCCCAGCAGACCGGTTCTCAGGTGACCCAGAAGGTCGCAGACGTTCTCTTTCTGGATTTCAAGGGTTTTCTCATCACCGATGGCGCCTGAAAAAAGCACTTTTTCAAAAGGGGTGATACCGTCGGTGGCGACGCCAAAGACAAACGTGTGCTGCAGCGGACCGTTTGTGAAATTCATATCCTCCGGTCCGGTGCCTGTTTCCAGTTCAAGGGTCACTTTTTTAAGATAATCCACAACCATTTGTTATCACCTGTCTCTGTCCATTCCATCATGAGGGCCGTTGCTTCACCTGTCGAGTGTTGTTTGATGAATATATAGCGTAATTGGGGACGATGCAACCCAGATTCCTCAACTACAGTCTGAGGACAGTTTGTGCTTTACAATCCGCCGGCCTTGTCGTATTCATCGGCCTAGTTGTAATAGCAATAGACAGCCTGAAGATAGACCGTACAATCTACTCGAAAAGGAAAGAACAATGGCTGACAAACGTCCTGAAGAAAGCTTGTTCCAAAACTTCATAAAAGAGCAGTTGCAGAGTATGAGGGCTGCCAGAAAGCATGCCGGCCTGGACACAAAACCCTATGTTCCGTTGGTGGCGATATCCATCGATCCCGGCAGCGGCGGCTGTCAGGTGGCCAAGCAAGTTGCCGACCGGTTCGAGTTTGATTTTTTCAATCGCGAAATTATCAAGGAAATTGCAGACAGCGTGCATATCAATCCAGATGTGATCGAAAATATTGAAAAGGAACGCCTTTCCGGTGTGGAGGATCTGATTGCTTCATGTCTGCGTGACACGTATCTCTGGCCCGGGATGTACCTGGAGCATCTCGAGAAGGTCCTGTACGCCCTGGGGGAACACGGCCGGACCGTGGTTGTAGGAAGGGCGGCCAACTTTATTTTGCCGCCCGAGAAGCGGTTCAGCATCAGGGTCACCGCACCCATGGAAGTGCGGGTCGCAAACGTTGCCAAGGTCTTTAGCGCGCCGGTCGCCAAAGCCAAGAGCAGAATCAAAGGCCGCGAGGAAAATCGGGCCGCCTTCATAAAAAAAACATTTCACAAAGACATCCGCAACCCTCTGTACTATGATATGGTACTCAATACGGGGTTTATGAGCATAGACGACTGTACAGAGATGATCTGCCAATATTTGGAGCACAAGTACGACCTCAAATAGAGCCCTCTTGATTTTTTTACGATGGGGCCGGGGGTGATCCTCACGCCTGGGAAAGACACAGTTTTTCGGATATTGCAATAAAATACTGAAAATAAGCTTGATTTTTATAAATATATGTGTTTATGGTTGCGGCAATCAATAAAGGCCCGTTCAATTTGGCGGGCCGGTTTCGTTACTAGCGGGGAGTTCCATTTGTCATGAAGACAACCCGAAGTTTGAGACCATGAGAATTTTTTTGAAAGGAGGGTGTCACAATGGCGAATGGAATAGTTAAATGGTTTAACAACAGCAAAGGCTACGGTTTCATCGAGCAGGAGGACGGACCGGATGTATTTGTTCATCATTCAGGTATCAATGCGGTTGGTTTTAAATCTCTTGATGAGGGTGACCGTGTTACCTTTGATATCGAGCAAGGCCAGAAAGGCCCGGCAGCAGTCAATGTAACTGTCGTCTAGACTTTTTTATTTTAAAAATAAGAAGGCGGCCCACGCTTCGGTGTGAGTCGCCTTTTTTTATTCCAGTATTAAAATCCTGGTCCTTTTGGCCAGATCAGAGCCGTTAGGATCTGCACCAAAAAATAACCCTAAGGTAAAAGTGATCTAAAGTTATATGTGATCTAAAGCTGATGAATCGCTTCGCTCTGTCATTTATATAAACAGGAAGAATTCCTTAACTTTAGTCACTTTAGATCATTTTAGTTCACTTTAGTCACTTTACATTACAAAGTAAATACACCCTTTTAGGGAGAAGTCATCTGGACCCGGGTAACCACTTGTAATACTATTCGTCCACAATATCGATGGCTTCGGCGCCGCATTCTGCCACGGCCTGCTTAACGACGGCTTCCAGGTGTTCCGGTATAGGGTCCAATTTAACGATGGACATGAGC
>JBDLJD010000218.1:0-6018 GCA_039714495.1 Thermodesulfobacteriota bacterium | reverse complement strand
GAGGCAGCGCTGCAGGATTACAAAAAAGCACTCAAACTCAACCCTAAATTAGCAAAGGGCCCTGGATGGCTTTGGCGGTTTCTCCGAAACATTCCTGAGCCGCCTCCAACCATTGCCGATCGAGCTGTTTATCTGGAAGAGCAGTTAAAGAAACCCGAAAGCGAGCGACTTCTTCGGGTGCCGGAACTAGATTCAAAACAAAGGATGTATAAGAAATAGAATGCCTTGGATCGTCATGTCGAAGGTGAAGGATCGGCCAAATGTCAAAAACAATACTAATCGTTGATGACGAGCCTAACATTGTTGTACCGCTGCAGTTTTTGATGGAACAGAAAGGCTATGACACGCTTGTGGCCCAGAGCGGGGAAGAAGCGCTTGAAGCGGTTTCAAAATACAGCCCCGATCTCGTTCTTCTCGATATCATGTTGCCGGGCATCGACGGTTTTGAGGTTTGTGAAATTGTCAAACTCAATCCCGAGTGGAATCATATTAAAATTATCTTCTTGACAGCTAAAGGGCGTGATGTTGATATTGCCAAGGGAATGGTCCTGGGTGCGGATGAATATATTGCCAAACCCTTCTCAAACCAGCAGATCGTAGAGAGCGTCCAAAAACTTCTCGAAGAATAAAAAATGAAAGTCACACATAAGTTTGACTGGGTTATTATTGGTTTTGCCTTTTTATCTGCGTTGCTCCTTCTTGTTTTGTGTCTCTTCGTCTGGCAGCAGTTGCCAACCCCGGAAAAAAATCTTTTCAAAAACATATTCACCCAAAATGCATTTTATTTCCTCGGAGCAGGATTTATCATCTTGGTCGGCTTGGGCCTGATCCTCGAGCAGATGTTCCGGGGGTACATTTTTCCGATCAGGAAATTGTCGGAAGAGGTGGCGTTGATCTACTCTGCCAATTCCTCCCACCGTATCAAACTTGACGGTAGCTTCGATTTTATGCGTCTCGTGGAGCATATCAATGCCGGAACCGATCAATTTGAAGCGCTGCAAAAGAATGTTTCCAGAAAGATCGACACTGCCATGGCTGATTTGGCCAAGGAAAAAAATATTTTGGCGGCCATGATGGCCGAACTGCCGGAAGCGATACTCATTTGCAACAGCGAAGGGCAGATCATTCTTTACAACACCCAGGCCAAGCGGTTCTTCAACGAACATGTTGTCAGACGCAACGGGGGATCGAGAACACATGCGGATGGTAAACGTTCCTCGGACTATGAAGAAAAACGGTTTCTGGGAATCGGGCGCTCAATTTTTGAACTGGTTGACAGAAGTATCATTCAGCATGCCTTGGACGAGATGCACGTCCACCTTGACCGCCAGGAGGAGAACGTTGTCTCGAGTTTCGTGATGACTGCCAAGGGAAACAGATTGCTGCGGGGCAGGACCGTGCCGGTGCTCACCTCGCGCAGGGATTTTTCGGGTTTTATCATCATCTTTTCCGACATCACCATGGGGTTGCGGTCAGAGGCCCGGGCTGAATTCCTTTTACACTCATTCCAGAACCGAATACGCCACTCGGCCACGAGCATTAAGTCGGCCATCGGCATCATGCAGGAATACCCGGAAATGAGTCCTGAGCGGCGTGAACGGCTAAGCGAAATCATTCAAAATGAATCCAATGCCCTGGGGCAACTGATACAGCGTGAAGCCGAAGTGGCCCTGGAACAGCCCAAAAAAGAGTGGCCCCTCGTGCCGGTGCTGGCTGCCGATCTGATCGACGCCTTTAAAAAGAAGGCCGCGGACATGCTGGATGTCACCTTGAAAGTCGAAAACACCTATGGTGACGGATCGGTAAGGGTGGACACCTATTCCATGCTGCTGATAATGCTGTTCATGCTTGAACACGTTGTCAGAAAGATTGGAGGACAACAGTTCTTCTGCCGCTTTTCAACAACGGACCGGTTTGTGCATTTCGATATATCCTGGATAGGCCCAGGGGTTAAACTGGCGCAGCTTAGAAGGTGGGAAAACCAGGAACTGCACATCGGCAGGGAAGGGCTGCCCCTTTATTGCAAAGAGGTGCTCGACTATCATGGCGCCGAGGTCTGGCCGCATCGAGAACTGGAAAAGGATGACCTTTCCGGCCTGCGACTGTATCTACCGGTTTTCAAATCTTCCGCATCCGACACCAACAGAAAGGCCGCTGTATTGCCGGATTCACGGCCGGAATTCTATAATTTTGACCTCTTCAATCAGGAGGGACAAACACCGGATCTGGACGATTGCCTTTTGGCGGATTTGACATATACCGTGTTTGACACGGAAACCACGGGGCTCGATCCCGGTGGCGGCGACCGGATCATATCCATTGGCGCCGTACGTGTCGTCAAGATGCAGATGCTCAGTGAAGAGCGCTTTGACCACCTTGTCAATCCCCAACGCGACATACCGCCGGGATCCACAAGAATTCACGGTATCGATGCGGACATGGTGCGTTCCAAAGCAATAATCAAAGACGTGCTGCCCATGTTTTCTCAGTTTGTGGCCGACACCATCCTGGTCGCCCACAATGCCGCTTTTGATATGCGCATGCTGCAGACCTGCGAGGAGCAGACCGGAATTACATTTTCGAACCCGGTGCTGGACACGCTGCTGTTGTCGGCGGTGATTCACCCTGCCCACGAACGCCACAATATAAAGGAAATTTCCAAAAGACTGGGGGTGGACGTCGTGGGCCGGCACACGGCAATCGGGGATGCCGAAACCACGGCCATGCTGCTGCTTAAGATGATCCCGCTGCTGGGCAATATGGGGATTTATACCTTGAAGGAAGCCCGGGAAGCCTCTCAGAAGACTTACTATGCACGCCTCAAGTTTTGATCTTGCATGAAATTTGATAAATAAAAATTCGGATCATAAGGATGGTATCTTATTTTATCAAATTTCTCCCTTCGGGCGAGCCGGAGGTTTCCATATGCTGTGTTGCCAAGGGTTCGTAGTAAAAAACACTACGACTTCACCCTTGGACGCCTTGCCTATGAAAGCCTCCGACCCGTGCAAGACACGATATAAAAGATATTTCTATTTGGAACAGACTGTTCAGCTCTGCTGACCAACGATAGGCTTTAAACCATGTAGGGGATAGTAAATATGAAGGTCGATCCTTGGCCGGGTTCACTTTCAACCCAGATGCGGCCCTCATGGTATTTGACGATCTTTTTTGCAATAGCCAACCCCAATCCCGTCCCCTGTGATCTTCCCTGACCAACATTTTCGATCTGTTTGAACTTTTCAAATATCTCCTGATGGCCCTCTTTATCTATGCCGATACCGTTGTCCATGACCGCCACTTGCAATTTTTGGGTTCGAACCTGCAACGAAATGGATATGCAACCATTTTCCGGATTGCAAAAGTTGACGGCATTGGAGATGAGATTCATCATGACCTGCATCAGCCGGTCCCGGTCGCCCTCTATTTCCGGGGCTGAGTCCTCGATGTCAATGGTAAGGGTAATGTTGTTTTCCTGCATCAGTTGCTGGGAGGCGGCAATGGACTCCCGGATGATATGGGCCAGGTTCAGGCGGCTCATGTGCCATTCCATGCCGCTGGCATCGATTTTTTGGAAATTCAGAACCTGGGTAATCAGGCGGGTCAAGCGTTCGCTTTCTTTGACAATGATTTGCAAATATTCTTTTCTGCGCGCATCATCTATTTCTGGGTGGTCATGCAGTATTTCTGTCAATGATCGCACGGCGGTAAGCGGTGTTTTCAGTTCATGGGTCACTGTGGAGATGAAGTCGTCCTTCAACCGGTCCAGTTCTTGCAGCCGTTCGTTAGCTTCCTTGAGTTCAGCTGTGGCCTTTTCCAGTTCATGGCTGTGGGCAATGACCTGCCGGGTTTCGTCGAGGATATTCATCACTTCATCGATGCCCGGGGGTTCTTCCTTTAAAATTGTTCTGACCATGATTCTGGCGGAAGCCGACCCAATGGTCCCTGTCAGCAGTTTTTCGGCATAGGATACCAGACCGGGATCAGCCATAAGATCATCCTGCTGGCCGGCTAGTGATGTTTGTTGGTAACGCCTAAGGGCATTTTTAGCTCTTTGTCTTCCCAGAAACCGACCCAGAAGCGATTGTAGATCCGGAAGGGAAGCCGTCCCGGGCCATAGCAACGACTCGTTGTTTGCACCGGAACGTTTGAAGATATCCACAAACAAAACCGCCTGGTTGTGTTCCATGAGGGTGGGACGTGTGAACAGGGACACCCCGACATAGGCGCCGATATTGGCAAGCATGCTCCAAAACGTGGAATGGGCAATCTGATCGATTCCCGTGAGCCCGAAAAGCTGATAGGGTTTTAAAAGGGCAATATTGAAAGGGCCATGGGTGATGAAGCTATCAGGGAGAACCCCGGCATGGGTGAGGTGCGGCAGGAAAAGGGTATAGATCCATACGCAGAAACCGGCAACAAGCCCGCTGAGGGCGCCGGCACGGGTGGCGCCCTTCCAGAATATGCCGCCGATAATCGACGGTGCGAATTGGGCCACGGCCACAAAGGATATCAGTCCGATGGACACCAGCGGATAGAATTCACTGATAAACCGAAAATAGACATACCCAAATAAAATCACGAGGACAATGCTGGCCCACCGGATTATCAGGAGGATGTTACTGAGATCTGTCTGCCGGGACAACTTCAGAAAACGAAGCCGCAGCAGTACAGGCATGACAAGATAATTGGATATCATGGTGGAAAGCGCGATGGTGGCAACGATGACCATGCTGGTTGCTGCGGACATACCGCCAAGGAAAACCAACAGGGTCAGAGTGGTCTTGTGCTCAGCCATGGGCAGTTTTAAAACAAATGTGTCCGGATCCACGGGCTGGCCCGGGAAATGATGCACACCGGCTATGGCGATGGGCAGCACAAATACGTTGATGGCCAGGAGATAAAGAGGAAAAAGCCAGATGGCCTTGTTCAGGTGCTTTTCATTGACGTTTTCGACGACGGCCATCTGGAACTGACGGGGAAGAAAAAGAATGGCCATCATGGAGACGAAAATCTGGAAGGCCCAGTTGGTGTAGGCGCCTGGCCCTGACGGCAGGGTAAACAGATTTTCCAGTTCGGGCACCTCTTTGGCTTGTAATACCAGGTCGCGGAAGCCGTAATGCAGTTCATAGGTAACAAATATGCCCACAGCCAGAAATGCCGCCAGTTTGATTACGGATTCAAAGGCAATGGCTGCCACGAGTCCTTCGTGCCTTTCGGTCACATCGAGATGGCGGCTGCCGAAGAGTATGGAAAACACGGCCAGGATCAAGGCAATGAAAAAAGCTGTATCATTTGAAATGGCTGCTTTGCCGATAGTGTCCGGCTGGTCGATCATCAGGTTGAAACTTCCGGAGATGGCTTTCAGCTGAATGGAAATATAGGGTATGATGCCGATAACCGCCATGAGGGATACAACCCCTCCTAATGTAGGGCTTTTACCATATCGCGAAGCTATAAAATCGGCGATGGAGGTGATGTGCTGGGTTTTGCTGATGCGAATGATTTTTCTGAGCACAAACCAGCCTAGGGCGATCATCAGGGTCGGGCCGATATATATGGTCAGGAACGTGGGGCCTGAGGCAACTGCCCGCCCGACACTTCCGTAGAATGTCCAGGCCGTACAGTAAACAGCCATGGAAAGGGCATAGATATAGGGATTGCTGGTAATGCTGCGGCCAAGCCGGGCCATCCGGTCCCCATAATACGCAATAGCAAACAACAGCCCCATGTAGGCGATAGAAAAGGGAATGAGGGTTTGGAAAGTGAACATACTTGAATCTTATCCTACCATTTTTACCGGCATCCTTACAAAGAGCGTACCCGAATAGAGATGCGTCTGACGGTTAAGGGGCCTGCACTTTCGACGATCGCTTTTTTCCAAAAGATATTCGACGGGTCGTTATGACAATCATCATCACAATCATTAACAGCCAGAGGCTGAATATGTATAAATAAAGAACGGGAAATCCCAGCACGTAGGACTTGTGGTTGAAGATAGAGAGCAGGGGATAGTTG
>JBDLJD010000217.1:0-6036 GCA_039714495.1 Thermodesulfobacteriota bacterium | reverse complement strand
AATTAAAGACGTTATGCTAAACGAAGACACCATACTGCTGCTGTATGAATTCACCGACGTGATCATTGCCGGACTTTCCACAGGCTCTGTGTATGCGCTCATGGCAGTGGGCATGACCCTGGTTTACGGTGTCACCAAGGCCTTCAATTTCGCCTATGGCGATTTTTTCAATATGGGCGGATATTTTGCCTGGATATTGATTTTCGGCCTGGGCTTTCAATTCATGGGTTACTTTGGCGTACTGATCATTGTCATGCCGCTGATGTTTGCCGTGGGGTATGGGCTCGAGAAACTCATGATTGCCCCCCTGAGAAAGCGTGATGACTGGGAAAACAAGGTCATGATGCTCACCCTTGGGTTGGCGCTTTTTCTGACGAGCCTTTACACCGTTGTATTTGGTGTGCGCATGAAATCCCTGCCGCCCATTTGGGACGGCACCCTGGAAGTCGGCCAACTGGTGTTTGCCTACCAGGATATCATGATCTTTGTGCTGTCACTGGGGGGGATCGGGCTGTTTGGCTGGGTGCTGAACAACACGCGTATCGGCATGGCCGTCCAGGCTGTGGCGCAAAATCCCGTGGGAGCAAAAATCGTGGGTATTCCCAAAGAAAGGATATTTGCCTCCACTTTCGCCATATCAACGGTGATGGTTGGTTTCGGCGGCATTCTGCTGAGCCAGAAGTGGTTCATCAACCCCATGTCCGGTGGAACGATCATGGTCAAGGCCTGGGTGGTCACGGCCTTCGGCGGCATGGGCTCCATCCGCGGCGGACTTTATGCTGCCTTTATCATCGGCATGGTGGAGGCCTTGGTGGGGTGGGTGTTCGGTTTGAGTTATGGTATTATAGCCCTCTTTGTTCTGTTACTGGCGACCCTGGTGTTCAGGCCCCAGGGCCTGATGGGTAAAGGCGAGTAAACGATGCGTTTAAAGCACATGGCCATCATAATCGGTGCTGCCTACGGGATCATGGCGATTCTCCCTCTTTTCGTGGGTGATATCAAGTTTATCATGAACATTTTGATCATGTGCCTCATCTGGGCCGTGGTGGCTGCGTGCTGGGATGTCATGATGGGGTTTGCCGGCATTTTTTCATTCGGCCAGGTGTCCTTTTTTGTCATGGGCGCCTACTGCTCGGGAATTCTGGCCATCGAATACCATATCGCCCCGGTGCTGGCCATCCTGATGGCCGGTCTGTTTACGGCTGTCATGGGGGTTCTGGTGGGGCTTCCCTGCCTAAGACTGGCCGGCCCTTATATTGCACTGGTGACCTTTGGTGTGCACATGGCTTTGCAGCCCACTTTAAGAGGTGAGATCGGCATTGCCCTGGGATCGGGCGGATCAGTAGGGCTCTTGACCATTCCCCCCATCAGCATGTTCGGGTACACTTTCAGTTCGGCCCACATGGTGCCGACATTTTATCTCACCCTGGTGGTATCTTTAAGCTGTGCGCTGGTCATTATGTTTGCCATTAAATCCTACTGGGGAACGGCTTTTCTGGCCTTGAAAGACTCCCAGGACTTTGCCATGAGTTTGGGGATCAGCGCTTTCAAATACAAGCTCATGGTGTTTGCCCTGACCTCTTTTCTAACCGGCATCATCGGGGCCTATTACGGGCATTTCTACGGTGTGGTTTCTTTTCGCCTGCTGGATCTCGATCTGTTCAGCATTTTGATGGTCATGATGCTGGTGGGGGGCCTGGGTCATTTTCCGGGCGCCATTATAGGCGCCTTTCTAGTGGTGGCCGGCAGCGAGCTCATGGCTCCGCTGGGGGCTTACCGGGCCGTGACCATGGGCGCCCTGGTGGTCGTGCTGGTGCTGGCCCTGCCCAACGGCATCATGGGACTTTTCTTTAAGCAGTCTACACGCAAGATTTACGGTGGCTAATTCGGAGAACGGAAGACTGAGGTCAGATCTTGAACCACAAAGGCACAAAGGACACAAAGAAAATCCAATAGATAAAGGGGGCAGAGGCCGGTGGACGGAACTCCAGAGAACGGAGTGTCAGAGAACAGAGGGCGCAGCCCCAGAACGTTAGAAGATGGTCGGTAGTCAGTGGTCGGTGATCCAACAGGGCTAAAGCCCTGGACTACATGCCCGTTCTTCGAATTACAACGTAGTGCAGGGATTTATCCCTGCTGCAACTGGAAGCATTTTACCGATAACCACCAAGATCGAGCATATAGAAAAGCCGTGAATTAAACACCAGGAATATTTTCAGCAAATAGTGACAATTATTGATCATGACGATACCATACGTAACCACTTAAAAAGGAGGGACATATGAAAAAATTCCGTTTATTGGCATGGGCTGTGGCATTGTGTCTGTTTATTACCCCGGCGGCAATGGCAGCCGACACTATCCCGGTGGGGGTTCCCATTCCCATGACCGGCTGGGCTGCCGGTTCAGGGGCTGATTATTTCAAGGGGATCAAGATGGCCATCGACGAGATCAACGGATCAGGCGGCCTGTTGGGCAAACAGCTTGAAATCTTCCGTTTTGATTCCAAAGGATATGAAGCCGAGGTGGTCATGCAGGCGGCAGATTACCTGTGCGGCCAAAAGAAAGTGGCCTCGGTGCATGCCGGCTGGGCCGGGTGGGGCCAGGATGTCAGGTCTTATGGTAAATACGATGCGCCTTTTTTTGCGGATGACGGGTCCCAGGCGGCTGTGGATGTCTTCAGGGAAGACCCCAAAAAGTACTACAACATCTACCAGACCACGGACGTGGGCGTGGAACAGGCCAAGAGCATGTTCCGGTCCCTCATGGCTCTGCCGTATGAATATCCCAACAAAAAGGTCGTGATCATCAACACAGACGACTCCTGGGGTCTCGAAGTGGGCGATACGCTGGAAGCCAGCTTCAAGGAAAAGGGCTGGAAAGTGGCCAAACGTGAAACCGTACCTTACGGCACCAACGAGTGGGGTATAATCCTGTCGCAGATTCGCCGTATAAAACCGGCCATCATTCACATGGAAATTCCCAGCGGCCAGGAAAACATCACCTTTATCCAGCAGTTTTTGAAAAAGCCCTCCAACTCTATCCTCAGTTTGGGATGGGGCATTACCCCGCGTGAAGTGGTGGATGCGCTTGGATCCCAAGCCGACGGTATTGTGGGAGAGATGCCCAGCGGGATCCCCGGCCCCAAGGCGCCCAATGCTGCTGCCCAGGCATGGGTGGATAAGTTTGTGGAACTTTACAAACACCAGGTGCCGGCCGGCGCCTGGATCGCCTACACGGCCGTTAAAGCATGGGCACATGCTGTGGAGCAGGTGGGCGATGCCTATGATTTCAAGGCGGTGAACGCCTATATCCAGAAAAACGGATATGAGGGCGAACTGGGGCTTATCAAGTGGGATAAGGACAATGTCCTGCGGGCTCAGTCCGGTGCGCCTGTGGTGCACTACCAGGTGCAGGGCGGCGAACTTACGCCGATTTTCACCGACCCGCCGCTGACGCCTTATCCGCATGGCAAATTCGTGAAGCCACGCTGGATAAAATAATAGCAATATCCGGCCGGATCTCATGACCAGCTGAAAATGGAGCCCCACGGGTAAACCCGTGGTCTTCTCCAAAGGCGGATAAAACAGCCCTTCATCAAACCGTAAAGTGTTGGTGAAGGGCTTTTTTTTCAATGAAACCGGAGACCAGAACCACAGATGACGGAGGACAGAACCACAGAACCTCAGAGCCCCAGAGGTCGGAGGACTTGACCCGATCTCTGTTCTCTGTCGTTTGTCTCCCGGCCTCACGTTGCGTTAACATACCGTTATGAAGCGTTAACTTTTCAGTGACAGTAACGTTGTTTCTTTCTGCTTCCCGATCAAATCTACTTCAATATTTCACCCGTCAATTAATTTCACCTGATTTTATAACAGGTTACGACTATTTCGAGAATTTTCACCTACACTGAATTGATGCAGGATGATGGCATTAATTATGCACATGAAATTAAATAAATACATGCTGATAATGGCTGAAGAATGGGGGGTAAAAATGAAAGTTGCCTTGGGTACGGATGATAAAAAAACGCTTCGAAAAGGACATTTCGGCCATAGCCGGTATTTCGCGGTTATTGAAATTCTGAACGGAGAGATCATTGCAAACGAGATTCGAAAAAATCCCCATGTGGATCCCGGAGAGCGTCATAACAGCCATGGGGAGCCGGAGCAGATCAGGGCCCTACTCGAAGACTGTGGCCTTTTTATGGCGAAAAGAATGGGGAGAAGATCGGCAATCTCCCTAAATGCCAGCGGTGTTGACTGCATCATCACCGATATGGACAGCGTCGATCAGGCGGTTTCAACGTACCTTTACAAAAAAAGCGACCAATTCAAATATTACAGTAAGGCTGTCGATGACTTTGTCCCGTGTTCCCAGAGATCTATAATGTGAAAGGGGGAAAAATGGAAGCGAAGCAAAAGATCCATAACATACTGTGGCCGAATGATTTGTCGAAATGTTCGGAAAAAGCCCTGCCCCATGTCAGGTCGCTGGCCAAACAATATGGATTCGAGAAATCATCAAAATAGCGGCATGGAACGGTTGCTGCACCAGGGGCGCCGCAGGTTTCGAATCCCTGAAAATCTTGACTATTACAGTCCCGAAGATTTCAAGGCGGCGGAAAAAAAGTTTCTGAAGCTCTGTTTGATCAAGGGCGGATGCAGTGGTCTTATTGCAGGGCCGAGGGGATACAGCTCATAGGTGGTAGCTGATAGCAGGCTATCAGCTATGAACTACCTCCTATGAGCTACTAGCTGTTCAGCCAACTTTCAGTATCAACGCCGCTCCACAATCGCCTGCGGCACATCCTGTCCAGAGCAGGTATCCGCCGCCTTTGAGGGCGGTCTCCTCGATACCCTCCATGATCAGGCGGGTGGCTGTTGATCCCTGGGGATGGCCAAAGATCATGGAGCAACCGTAGTTGTTCATGGTATTGGCATCGATGTCGAACTGCCTGGCAAAATTGATGTCATTGACGATAAAAGGATTGTGCGTTTTGATTACCTTGATGTCGGAGATGCTCAGCCCGGCATTTTCCAACGCCATACGGCTGGCAGGGACAGGTGCGGCAGCCATGTATCCTTTGCGTTCCCTGGAGAAACCATAGGTGATGACCTGAACAGGTATCGACGGGTCGCTGCTCAGTTCTTTGGCCTTCTCTTCGGTGGTTACGATGATGCTGGCGTTGCCATCCGCCGGGTGGGTTTGGGCTCCGAAACTCTGCACGCCTCCGGGAACGAGCGGTTTTAATTTGGCCAGGCCTTCGGCCGTGGTGGGCATGATGCCTTCGTCTTCTTCCACCAGAATGGATTTTTTGCGGGAGAGTTTGACTTCCGCCGCAAACATGTAGCGTTTCTGGAATTCCCGGTCATTTTCCAGACCCATGGTGTACTGTTCGTAGCGTTTCAGAGATAGTTCGTCGCACATCTCCTTGGAGATGGCTTCTTCTTTGGCAACGTTTTCAGCGGTCTCAATCATACGCAAGCCCACATTGGGGTCGCTGTTGAAGTTGTCCATCAGCCAATTTTCGGAAATGACCTCGCCGCCCGGGCCCTTGGGATTGGGCCAGATGGTGTGGGGACCGTTGGAGGTGCGATCCGTGGTCATGACATAGGCGTTGCTATACAACCCGGTTTCCACGCCCACGGCAGCCTGGTAGAGACAGGTGGTGCCTGTTGTACAGGCCTGGGCCAGGGTGATGCCGGGAATGCCGCCGGCGCCCATAAGCGATGCAGCCCAGGGGGCGGCATAGAACTGATGGATCTGGCTGATGGTAACGCCCAGATACAGGTAGTCGAACATCCCGGCATCCCAGGCTTTGTCTGCCAGCCAGCGTTTGGACGTTTCAGCCGCCAGCACGATGGAATTCTCGTTGGCAAGGCTGCCCTGCCACCGGCAAAAAGGTGTGCTGTAGTAACCTCCGTAGGGTATGTACGCTTTTGTCAACATTGTCGTTTCCTCCCTTTCTAATAAATTTATCCTGATAGAGCGTCGGATAAATTTATTAGTATACGCGGCGTTGCCGCTATTTCAA
>JBDLJD010000216.1:0-6051 GCA_039714495.1 Thermodesulfobacteriota bacterium | reverse complement strand
CATATCTGTTTGGGAATCTTAATGGCGTTGTTTATGGCAGCGACCGGATGTGACCTGGGATCCAGTTCAAGTGGCAGTGGCGTTTACACCATCAGCGGGACGATCACGGCGCCGGGGAACACCGCCATTGACAGCGATGTCAATGAAATCAATACAATTCCAAAGGCCAACGACACCTTTGAGACAGCCCAGGTATTGAAGAAAAACCCAGTCATCCTCGGTGGGTATGTCAATATTCCAGAGCATGGCGAGGAAGGCAATTCATATGAAAACGGCGATATGGCCGATGTCTTCAAAATCGCCCTGACCAAGAATGAAACCGTCAATCTCTATATTGCCGAATACGAAACCGCCGACCTCGACTTATACCTCTACGATAGCAACCAGGACATTGTTGCCCCGCTATCACCACCCGGGAACGATGCCATTGAAAAGGTTCAAGCCCCTTTGGCCGGCGCCTATTTTGTTGAGGTCAAAGCTGTATCAGGCGCTTCCAATTATATTCTGACCATGGGCCAGGGCATTACCGAAGCCACGATCATGGATACTCGCCTCGAGGATGATTTCATGCCCGGCGACATTGTCGTCAAACTCCGGCCTGAAGCTCAAGGATCATTTGGGCACAGCCTTCGAACTTTCAGTGATGATTTCATGGGCTTGCGACACACGTCCGGATCTTTCGAAGACGAGATAGTCCTGAAAATCGATGCGGAAAACCGGCAACAGGTATTCAGGCAATTAAATATCCCTCTCCCGGAAACCAACCGGCAGTTGTTTGAGGCTGATGAGCCCGATGTCCAGCTCAAGCTCGACACCTTGCGAACCATAGATGCCCTCAAGAAATGTCCGGAAGTGATGATTGCCGAGCCCAATTATATACGCCACGCTCTGGAAGTCCCCAATGACGAGTATTACCCCCTGCAGTGGCACTATCCGCTCATACACCTGCCCCAGGCGTGGGAAATCACGGAAATGAACCCCGAGACAGAAGTCATTGTAGCTGTCATCGATACGGGTCTACTCTTTACCCCCCCCGGAAAGCACCCTGACATCGATGAGGACCGGATTGTGGATGGATATGATTTCATTTCCAAGCCGAGCATCTCTCTGGACGGCGACGGCATCGACCCCAACCCCCAAGATCCCGGGGATGAAATGGAAGGCGGCAGCTCCTTTCACGGCACACATGTGGCCGGCACCATTGGTGCAGCCACGAACAACGAAATAGGGGTGGCCGGCATTGCCAGAAACTGCAAAATAATGCCTTTGCGGGTGCTGGGCAACGGCGGCGGCCTGGCCAGTGACATCCGCGAAGCCATCAAATATGCTGCCGGCCTGCCCAACAGCTCAGGAATAGAACTACCCCCCTCAAGACGAGCGGACATTGTCAACATGAGCCTGGGCGGTTCGTCACCATCAGACCTGGATAAACAAGTTATCGCTGCAGCCCGAGATGCAGGTGTCATCATCATTGCCGCAGCCGGCAACTACGCCTCAAACGCCCCCATGTACCCGGCAGCCTACGATGAGGTCATTTCCGTCAGCGCCGTGGGAGCAGACAAGCAATTGGCCCCCTATTCCAACCATGGCAGCACCATCGATATCGCCGCTCCAGGCGGAAATATGTCCCAGGATTATGATGGCGACGGCCATTTGGACGGCGTGTTGAGCACCAGCGGAGATGACGAATCAGGCTCGATTCAAATGGTTTACCATTTTTCCCAGGGCACCTCCATGGCGGCGCCCCATGTGGCCGGTGTGGTGGCCCTGATGAAATCGCTCTATCCTGCCCTTACACCGGCGATGCTGGATGCCTGGATAACAGACCACGTCAACCAACCCCTTGTGGAAGATCTAGGCCCTGTTGGCCACGACAATAGTTACGGATACGGTCTCATAGATGCCTTTCAAGCTATAATAACCGCCCAAAAGGCAGAAACAGGTGAGTTCCCCACTTTTTTGTACGTGTCGCCACTTTCTCTTAATTTCGGCACCGATAATGATAGCCTTGAGCTGACCGCGGAAAACTTTGGGAACACAGACATGGGCGACGTAACAATAGCAGAAGTAGAAGACGAGCCATGGCTCAGTATTACGGAGGAAATAGACGATGGGAAACAGCACTGGACCTACACAGTGACCGTGGATCGTGACGGACTGCCTGACGGACCTTATGCGGCAACGATCATCTTAGAGTCCGATGTCAACATCGTCGAGGTATCCGTGAGCATGCAGAAGGGCATACCCACCGGCGGCGATGCAGGCTATCACTATGTCCTGCTCCTGGACCCGGACACATTTGTAACCATTGCCCAGTTCGACGTGGCAGCGCCCGTCAACGGCGTTTACCCTTTCAGCCTGCAGGCATTGCCCGGGGAATACATTCTTTTTGCAGGCACGGATTCGGACAACGACTACACGGTGGGAGATCCGGGCGAATCTGCAGGAGCTTATATTTCCATGGACCAGCCCAGGGTCATTCGCCTCAACCGAGACCGTTCCGGGTTCAATTTCACTACCTCGTTCAATCTCAATCTGCCAACGACACTGACCGGGGAAGAGGATGGATACGGGTTCCATGTCCAGAGGGAGGGAGGTCTTCCGATTGATAAGCCATGACAACAGAGAAAATTAATTATGAATTTTGAATGCTTAATTTTGAATTGTGATACTTGACGCTGTTTAGCTTATTACCAAAATTCAACATTAAAAATTCAACATTGGTGCAACACAAACATCAACGGAGAAATAGATGAAGCACCACCGCTTTATCAGAACATTCATTATCAAAATGCTGGCCATGGTCGCTATGAGCATGGCGTTGCTGTTCACATGCGGCATGGGCCAGAGGGGGGGCGTACCCGCTCCGGAATTGCATGTGGATATCCTGCTGACAGGGACACAGGGAGACGGCAGCCACCCGGAACCATCTGCTGAGTGGATCGCATCCCGTGAAGAGTTGGGACAGCTGGTGGATGTGCACAAATCCGGCCAACTGCCTGCCCAGGACCGGGCAGCGGCTCTTGACATTGATTTCAACACAACCCGCATTCTCCTGGTGCGCATGGGCCAAAAACCCACAGCCGGGTATTCTCTCAAACTCGACCCTGAATCCTGCAGCATTTCCCAGAAAATCGCCCATATCAGTCTAATATGGGCCGAACCTGCCCCGGACTTGGTTACCGCCCAGGTGATCACCAGCCCATTCATTCTGTTGAAGCTTAGCAAGGGCGGCTATGATGCCGTCGAGGTTGTGGACCAGCACGGACAGGCACGGTTCGATTTGCTCGTAGCTGATTGAAGTATATTTTTTGACAGGATTAACAGAATGAAATGGGTATAAGGTTAAAGGTGTAAGGTATAAGGTGGCAAAGAGTTCATAGCTATAAGCATTTTTATTTTACCGCAGACGGACGCAGACTGGTGCAGACAGCAGCCGGCAGTTCGCAAATAGGAACATTATTATCGCTTCGCGAAAGACCTCAGGTTTCTGGGGTTCTGTCCTCTGTGGCTCTGACCTCTGTCAGTAATCTCTCGCCCGTTTCACTCGAGCACGCAGAGAACACAGAGTTTTTGCTATTAGCTGCTGGCATTCAGTTCTTTTCTATGATCGAGCATTCTCAATGGGATTGATTTGGAGCCTATTCTTAAATTCCCATTGCTCACACTCGATCATAGAAAAATAGCAATCGCTTCACGATATAATTTCTATCTTTATAACCTTGTGAACCATTATTTCTTTTTCTCACAATACTTCTTTGCAATCTACTTTGTTCTCCAGGCAGAATCTTATCTCTATTTTATTGAAAATGATTGAACAACATATGCTGGCAATTTTAATTCTATATGAATGACACCATATAAGTAACTGTTATTATCGCGAAGCGATTGAAGCTTTTCTTCAATCGATCTCGTTCTGCGAAGCATGAGCAGACGGGAATCGATTGAAGAAAAAATATTGAATGTCTGTGTGGGTCTGTGGCTAAAATAATGCTCTTGCCAAAAGCAAAAAACGAATCATCATTTATAAATCCTGTTAATCCTGTCTAATCTTTACTGCGACGCTCCTTATACCCCTCGTACTGCAAGGACTTGGCATTTGATTTCTGCTTCTGGTTCACCACAGCCGGACTTCCCTTAAAGGTATCGCGGACCATCGTTTTCAGTCCCTCCACATCCTCTTCAAGGTTTTTGTCAACTTCTTTTGATTGCACGCTGTCGTTGAGCGCTTTCTTCTCCTGGACATAGGTTTCTATCTTTTGGATGGCCGCCTCCTCTTTGCCGGCCTTTACGTCGGCAGCCACCTCTTCCCTGAGCCGGTTGTAGTCCTCCTGGAGCACTTTCTCTTCCCAGGCCTGCTTGTGAATCGAAGAAAAGACCTCGCTCTGGTCCTGCGCCCAGACAACGGTAAACGGCTTTTTAAGCGGCTCGCGATAAAATGTACCCTGACTCACATAGCTGATCCAGATACCCTTGAGGGTGTGCGATTCTCCGGTTACCGTGGATGCCTGAAACCTCAAGAACAGTTTGCGGGCCTGGCCGGAAAGGAGGTTGCCAGGATAAACAGCATAATGATCGGTGAATTCCTTTATGGGAAACCCTCCGGCGCTCAACAGGCGGATACCCTGCACCTTGGGAATATGGACTTCCAGACTGGTGGCAGCCACGTGCCTGGATTTCAGGAATTCCTGCTCAAAGACCATGGCAAACGCATCTGGATTCTCCATGTAGTGATATGTCCCGGCCCCCTGATCGGCAATGTGGGCCATGAGCTGCTCGTTAAAACTGTCCCCCACCCCCACGGTGGCCACCGCAAAATCATTTTCCAGGGCAATGGAAGCCATGCGCCCCAGGTCCCAGGGATTGACGATCCCCCGGTTGGCCAGGCCGTCTGAAATAAGGATGACCTTGCGGATGCGGTTCCCCTGTGGTTCCTGAAGAATGGTATCGATTCCGGTTTTTAGACCGCCACCCAGGTTGGTGCTGCCGCCGGCATATATAGAATGAACCATCTCGCGCAGCATCCTTTGGTTGCGATGCGTGAGAAATACCAGATGGCAGTGCCGTTGAACATTATCTGAGTAGCTCACGAGACTCAACCGGTCGCCCGGGGAAAGCAGGGAAATAAGATTCATAACCGCCTTCTTGGCATATTGTATTTTCAAGCCCTGCATGGATCCACTGCGGTCGAGAACCAGCACGATATCCACATTCTTCTCCATGGGGTGCGGGTCAAATGGTGTTTGGGCTGCATTCAGTTCCAGATTCAACTCGAAAACGCCATCCCCTTGAAGGTAAATCTTCTCTTGCACCAGGTGACCGGACAGAGTGACCACACCCGCCTGTTCAGGACTTGCGGGATTATCAGTTGTTCGGTTGGCATGGGCTGCTCCAATGATGGTGAACATCATCAGAATGGTGATTACGATTGTGTTCCATTTTCTCTTGATCTGCATGATAGGCCTCCTTTTTTGCTAATTACTTGAGCCATCGGGGTGTTTAATCGTCATACCGGGGCAGGCACGCGGGAATGACGAACGTTTTCAGCAAAAACTCCCCGCCCTTGAATTACCTGCGAATATTCTAACCCATAGGCCGGGAAACACAATTCAAAGAAGTGTAAATGATCTGCCTGATTTTTTTACATAAGTTTTGCTTTACTAATGGGATTGCTGTCGTTTAAGATGGTTTATTATCGAGAGGCCGATAAACCGTAGGTAGGAGTTTATTTATAAGTAATAGGTATAAGGTATACGGTTCACGGTGTAAGGCGCTATAAGTCTACAGCTGACAGCACTAAATTTTACAGATTAGAAATGTCTTTGTATGTCTGCGAGTGTCTGCGGCAAAAAGAAAATCAAATAAGCGAAAAACTTTTTGCATCCTTATACCTTACACCTTGTACCTTGCACCGTGCTCAATACCAGTTACCCTACCCAAAGGAGTCTGCAGAATATTCTGATAGGACGAAGTATAGGAGAACCTGCTATGACCAAACCCAAAGCAACGATTTTGATCGTGGAAGACGACCCGGCCATTCTCAACGGCCTC
>JBDLJD010000215.1:0-6077 GCA_039714495.1 Thermodesulfobacteriota bacterium | reverse complement strand
GGGGAACACATGGTGGGCAACCATTTGCATTTTAGAGGCACCCACACCAAGCGCCGCCTCGCGGATGGAGGGCGGCACCGATTGAAGTGAGGCACGGCCGGCGATAATGATGGTTGGAAGGGTCATCAGAGTCAGCACCAACCCTCCCGCCAGGGGGGCGGAACGAGGCAATCCAAAAAAATTAAGGAAAACGGCCAACCCCAAAAGTCCGAAAACAATTGAAGGAACCGCGGCGAGGTTGTTGATATTCACCTCGATCAAGTCCGTCCATCTATTCTTGGGGGCAAATTCTTCCAGGTAAACGGCGGAGGCTACACCGATGGGAAAAGAAAGCACCAGGGTGAGAATCAAGGTAAGAAATGAACCCACGGTGGCGCCCCCTATGCCGGCTAGTTCAGGCTCACGAGAATCACCGGAAGTAAAAAAACCGGTGTTGAACTTTTTTTCAAGTTTGCCGGTTTCCCTCAGATGATCGATCCATTCCACCTGTTTTTTAGATAACCGGCCCTGTCCTTTATCTTTGCCACTGCCCAGGAAACCCTTGGTCAGCATATCTACATCATCGTCGGCCGGCACCCAGACAGACAGGGTTTTTCCCACAATACCCGGGTTCTTTAACACCATGCGGCGCAGCTTATAGCTCGCTCCGTTGCTGACGATGCCGTACAATGCCCGTTTATCCTTGCGCCCCTTGGTTTCGGGGAACAGCGCACGCAGCGATTTTTTCACGAGTCCCGGATAGTCGGCTGTTTTCAAGTCCCCCTGCTTGAATATTTCCGGATCAAGATAAACGTCGAGTTCAAGATATGTTTGCCAGAACGCGGTATAGCCCTTCGACGCAATACTGACAAACAAAACAGCTAGAAATAAAAGGCTGATGACGATCGCCGATATCCCCAGTCGCTGAAATCGTCGCTCCGCCCGATAGCGTTTGTCCAGGCCATGTTTAACGATATCGATCGTCTTTCGGGAAGATCGAGTGGTTTTCAGACCATTTACCTTAGAGTTATTCATATTGCTCCCGGTATTTTCGCACGATATGCAAAGCGACGACATTTAAGATAAGGGTGGCGACGAAAAGCACCAGCCCCAGGGCAAAGGCCGCCAGGGTTTTGGGGCTGTCGAATTCCTGGTCACCTACCAAAAGGGTGACGATCTGCACGGTGACCGTGGTGACCGCCTGAAAGGGGTTCGCGGTCAAGTTGGCGGCCAACCCGGCGGCCATCACCACGATCATGGTCTCGCCGATGGCCCGGGAAACGGCCAGCAGAACACCGCCGACGATGCCAGGAAGGGCCGCCGGAAGAATCACCTGCTTGACGGTTTCCGATGGCGTGGCCCCAAGGGCATAGGCGCCATCCCGTAGCGATTGGGGAACGGCATTGATCACATCATCGGAAATGGAAGAAACAAAAGGAATGATCATGATCCCCATCACCAGCCCGGCCGCCAGAGCACTTTCGGAAGAAACGGAAAGGCCGATCATGGTGCCTGAATCGCGGATAAACGGCGCAACGGTTAAAGCGGCGAAAAAACCGTATACCACCGTAGGAATACCCGCCAAGATTTCCATCAACGGCTTGGCGAGGGCCCGCAGTCTTGGACCGGCATACTCGGACAGATACACGGCCGCCAGCAATCCGATGGGGACGGCCACCATCATGGCGATGACCGAAATCATGAGGGTACCGGCGAAAATCGGAATCGCCCCAAAGGCACCTGAAGATCCTACCTGATCGGACCGTATGGCCGTCTGGGGACTCCATTTCAGACCAAAGAGAAAATCGGTGACCGGCACGGCCTTGAAAAAGCGGATCGCTTCAAACAATACTGACAGGACAATGCCGATGGTGGTAAAAATCGCAATGGTGGAACAGGCGATCAATATGATCAGCATGATCTGCTCCACCCGATTGCGGGCACGAAAATCCGGTTTTATTCTACGACGAACCAGAATAATGCCGGAAATGGCGACGGACAATACCACCACGGCCAGCGCCGCATGGCTAAGGGATAGGAAGCGGCGGTAATGGTCGGCCGCGGTTCGGACCACCGGGTCGACTTCTCCCGTGAAAAAACCACCCGTGACCTGGTTTCTGACTTCGTTGACAAACAGATCCAGGCGACCTTGGGGCAGGTCCCGTATTTCGGATGGAAGCGTAGTCAGAATGAGGTGAGTGACAATGCTCTGCTCAAACATCATCCAAAATCCGAAAATCAGCAAGGCGGGGATACCGCACCATAGCGCCGTCAGCGCGCCGTAATAGCCCGGAGTGGAGTGAAGCCTGGTGCCGACAGCCCCATCTTTGGATATATGAAGTGCCCGTCGACGCCCGATATAATAGCCAGCGGCCAAAAGGAGTAAAATGGTAAAAAATAATAGCCAATGGGGCATGGATTCAACCTGTTTCAGATTGTATATTTATTTGGTTCAGCCTGCGAAAGACAAAAAATAGGTTATTCGTGTTAGGATTATGTTAGAATTTCATAAAAAATTCATTAGACAATGTGTTTTCATTAACTTCCTGAAACATTTATGCTGAAAACAGGCCAATTTTGAAACTAACTATCTAAATTCTAATAATCTCCTAATCGTTCACTAACAATTCAAAGCTATTATTTTAAATAAAAATAATCATTTTGGATTGGGGGTAACGGTATGGCTATATTGCTTATAGCAATTTTTTTGTTGTGGTTTTATTCGGTTTATTCCTTCGCAAAATGGCGATTGGATGTTACTTCACAAAAGGGAATAGTACTTGTAAACGTATTGCAGGATCTCCCAACCAATCTATATCTTAGAGTTACAGCTGCAATTTTTTTAGCGCTAATTCTCTATATTATTTACTGATGGTAGGTCTGAACAATATGGAAAAACTGAGAATAAAAAAGCGTTCATATGTGACATGGATGGTGTGATCTATCATGGCAATCGCCTGCTTCCCGGTGTTAGGCAGTTTGTCGAATTGAAGGAACACACCATCCGATTGACGAAACCAGTAGTGACCACGCCATAACTTTTCTTTCAGGTTAATTTTCAATTTGAGTCCATTTCTCAAACGATATTATAAAAGTAATTCACTATATTTATTCTATATCCTATGAACTTCCATTAAAAAATAGCTTGGATAGAAAATACAATCCTATCCAAGCCACTGGAGTTAAAAACACCACTAACAGCACAATATATTGGCTAAAGTGCTTTTGGAAAACAAAAAAGATAAGATTTACCAATAATACGAGTAATAAGCTGATTAGCCAGAATTTCGTGCTTCTATTTAAATAGAGAAGACGCATATACCTCCAATAGAAATTATATATCTTTCTTGTTACAATTAAATGAAATGTTGAAGCGTTGGAAGACTGTTGATGAGGTGCTTTATAATATTAATTTGTTAGAATTTTGTTAGGGAGGCTGATTCTTTTAGGGAAATTGATATCACAATTTCTCAAAAGCATTATAATACTCAGGGATTTTGTTGCACTCCACCGGGTTGATGCTGCACGTGACAGACCCCAACCACGGTTTTCACCTCGTATGGGAAGTACCTTCGCTTGAACCAGAACGCCGCATTTACCAGAGTGATGAGTACCGGGACCTCAACCAGGGGTCCGATCACAGCCGCAAATGCCTGTCCCGAGTCGATGCCGAAGACGGCCACGGCTACGGCGATGGCAAGCTCGAAGTTATTGGATGCGGCGGTGAAGCTCAAGGTCGTGGACTGCTCGTAGGTTGCACCCGCCTTGATTGAGAGAAAATATGAAATAAAGAACATGATCACGAAATAAATACATAGCGGAACTGCTATCCTCAGGACATCGAATGGCAATTGGACTATATATTCACCTTTCAGTGAAAACATGACCAGGATCGTAAATAGGAGAGCAATCAAGGTGATCGGACTGATTTTGGGGATAAACTTATGCTCGTACCATTGATCGCCTTTGGTCTTTAGACCGATATAGCGGGAGGCTATGCCACCGAGGAAGGGGATACCCAGATATATGAATACGCTTTCCGCAACCTGGCCGATGGAGATGTCCACCACCATGCCTTTCAAGCCAAGCCACTGGGGAAGAACAGTGATGAAGATATACGCATAGACCGAGAAAAACAGCATCTGAAAAATGGAATTGAAGGCCACCAGTCCGGCACAGTATTCCCGGTCCCCGGCGGCAAGGTCGTTCCATACGATCACCATGGCGATGCAACGGGCCAGTCCGATGAGAATCAGGCCAACCATATACTCCTGGTGACCGGATAGGAAGGCGATAGCCAGCAGAAACATCAGTAAGGGTCCGATCACCCAGTTTTGAACCAAAGACAGAGCGAGCACCTTCACATTGCGAAACACTTGCGGCAACTGTTCGTATTTCACCTTGGCTAAGGGTGGATACATCATCAAAATCAGCCCAATAGCAATGGGAATGTTCGTCGTTCCTATCTGAAAAAAATTGATGACCTCGCGAATATCGGGATACAGATAGCCGCCCATAACCCCGACAAACATGGCGAGAAAGATCCAGAGGGTCAGAAGTCGGTCCAAGAAGGACAGCGTTTTTGTCGACGTTTCAACCATCATTTTACTCGTCGGTCAATTTTCGGGGCAGATGGATGGTAAAAGTGCTTCCCTCTCCGGGTGTGCTGTCAACGGTGATACTGCCGCCATGGGTATTGACGATATGCTTTACGATGGATAACCCCAACCCCGTTCCTCCCATGTCGCGACTCCGGGCCTTGTCAACCCGGTAAAAGCGCTCAAAGAGTCGGGGAAGATGTTTTTTAGAAATCCCCGGACCGTGATCGCGGATGCTGATTATAACGGCTTCGTTCTCGGTTGTAGCTTCGACATGAACGGGTCGATTTTCGTTACTGTATTTGACGGCATTATCGATGAGATTAATCAGTGCATGCTCCATCAGGGTTTCATCGATATTGGCGTGAACATCGTCGGGACAATTCATTTCAAGGCTGATATTTTTTTCCTCGGCACCTGCCTGGCAAACTTGAATGGCAGTCTGTAGTACATCTTTAAGAGCGGTTTGCTTCAACTGGATTCCACCATTTTGCTCTTCTTGCTCTTCCAGCCTAGACAGGACCAAAAGATCCTCTATAATGGTGTTCAAACGATTGACGTGCCGTTCGATGATAACTAGAAAACGCTGCGTATTCTTAAGATCATCTGCAGATCCGTAACGGAGCGTTTCCACAAAGCCCTTGATGGCCGTCAGCGGTGTCTTGATTTCATGGGACACATTAGCCACGAAATCCCGCCGGATATTTTCGAGGCGTTTCAGTTGGGTCACATTGTTAAAAACAATCAAGGTACCGGTACGGTCCTCCGCTTCATCCAGGATGGGAGTGCTGTGGACATTAAATGATTGATTTTCAGGGCTGCCGATTAAAACAATATCGTGTTTGAGGGTATCAGAGCTGTTGATAGCCTGCTGAACAAATTCCTGAAGCTGGTGGTTGCGGGAAATTTCCATAAAGCTTTTCCCACGGGCATTTGCGATGGAGGTGTCAAAGATCCGGGCCATAGCCGGGTTGAGTTTGACAATATCTCCAGTGGCATCAACAGCAACAACGCCATCTAACATACTGGAAAGTACTGCTTCTAGTTCCTTGCGCTGATTGATAATGGTCGTGATTCGCTCATCCAGTTGGGCAGCCATCTGGTTCATGGCCACGGTCAGGCCGGCGATTTCCGCCGAGTCCGGAACCGGCAGCCGATGCGAAAATTCCCCTTGCGCAAACCGCTCGGCCCCATCGCGCATGATTCCAATGGGCCGGCTGATACGTCGGGCAATCCCCAGGCTGACTCCCGCGGCCAGCAAGGCGATCAGTCCAACCCAGAATACTAATCTGCTACGGATAGATAAAAATGCCTCTTCAATGGCCGTGAGTGGAATCGATGCCCGGATCACCCCAGCGATGTTCTGTATTGAGTATCTCCTCACGAATCCTTTCAGCAAGAATAACTGCCCCGTCAATATTGGTTTCAGGCAAAATAATGAGGAATTCTTCGCCACCAAATCTTCCGGCTAAGTCCTGCTCTCTGAGTGATCTGTTTAAA
>JBDLJD010000214.1:0-6085 GCA_039714495.1 Thermodesulfobacteriota bacterium | reverse complement strand
CGACCCAGAATGGCAAAGTGGTACTGCATCTTTATTTTGCCGATCAGGAAAGTATGTATTTGACAGCCGAAGACAGGGTTGTTGCCCAACAGGATGACACAAAAGCCCTGGGCACAGTGATTGTGGCGGCATTGATTGACGGACCGCGTAAAGTCCTGGTGCGCACCATCCCCCAGGGCACATCCCTAAGGGCTTTTCACCTTGTGGAAAACGGCACAGCCTATGTGGATCTGTCAAAGGAGATAAAGGAAAATCACCCGGGCGGCGCCAGAACCGAACTGATGACGATCTATTCGCTGGTCAATTCCATCGTGTTGAATATGCCCGATGTGGCCGCCGTAAAACTTCTGATAGAAGGACAAGAGGAAGCAACGCTGGCAGGGCATATCGACCTGCGATATCCCTTTACAGCCAACATGCTACTGATTCGATGAGTAAAAAAATAAAAATAAGCAATATTCGCAATATCGGTATCATCGCCCATATCGATGCCGGCAAGACCACGGTTACCGAACGGATTCTCTATTACACCGGCCGTTCCCATAAAATGGGCGAAGTCCACGACGGCGAAGCCATTATGGACTGGATGGCCGATGAACAGGAGCGCGGCATCACCATTACCTCGGCCGTTACCACCTGTCATTGGAACGGCCATGAGATCGATATCATCGACACCCCCGGCCACGTGGATTTCACCATCGAAGTGGAACGGTCGCTGAGGGTTCTGGACGGTGCAGTGGGGGTTTTTTGCGCGGTGGGAGGGGTGGAGCCCCAATCCGAAACCGTATGGCGTCAGGCGGATAAATATCATGTGCCCAAGATTGCGTTCGTCAACAAACTGGACCGGATCGGCGCTGATTTTTTCAATGCCGTGGAAATGATGAGAACCCGCCTGGATGCCAGCCCTCTCATTTTGCAGATTCCCGTGGGGGCGGAGGACACCTTTGGCGGCGTTATCGATCTTGTGGGCATGCAGCAGATCGTCTGGGATGAGGACACCCTCGGTGAGACCTTTGACATGCTGCCCATTCCCGAAGAACTGACGGAAACGGCCGGTGAGTACCGGGAAAAACTGATGGAAGCCCTGGCCGAGGTCAATGACGACATCATGGAGGCCTATCTGGCGGAAGAGCCGATCTCCCAAAGCGACCTCAAGACGGCGATCAGGCGTGCCACCATCGATTTGAAACTGGTCCCGGTACTGTGCGGTTCGGCGCTGAAAAATAAGGGCGTGCAGCCGCTCATCAATGCCATTGTGGACTACCTGCCGAGCCCTGTGGACATCCCGCCCATACAAGGCCAGCACCCTGAAACCGGTGAAATCATGGAATGCGTGGCCCGTGACAATGAACCCCTGGCGGCCATCATATTTAAAGTGGCTATGATGGAGGGGCGCAAGCTCTCTTTCATCCGCATATACAGCGGCAAGGTCAAGGCCGGAGAGGAGGTGTACAACCCCGGGCGTAAAACCACGGAAAAGCTTTCCAGGATTTTACGCATGCACGCCAACAAAAGGGAACGTGTCGACACCGCCGGGGCAGGCAGCCTCGTGGGGATTGTAGGATTGAAGGCCTCTGCCACGGGTGAAACCCTGTGTACCAAAAAGGTGCCGTTGCTGCTGGAAAAAATCGAATTTTACGAGCCGGTCATTTCAGTGGCCATAGAGCCCAAATCCCATGCCGACCAGGAAAAACTGGATGAAGTCCTCGACAAGTTCATGGTGGAGGATCCCACCCTCAAAGTTAAAGTCGACGAGGACACCGGCCAGACCATCTTGTCCGGGATGGGGGAGCTTCACCTTGAAGTCATTATCAGCCGCATGCTGCGTGAATTCAAAACCCATGTAAATGTAGGCAAGCCCCAGGTGGTTTACCGCGAAACCATTGAGGCGCAAGCTTCCGCCGGGGCCGTTTTCGACAAGGAAGTGGCTGGACAGCGTCACTTCGGTGAAGTCCGTCTCACCCTGCGGCCGAGGCCCCGTGGGGAGGGCAATATTTTTACAAACGACATCGATGAAGAGGCGCTTCCTGCCAACTTTGTGCCTGCCATCGAACAGGGGGTTATGGAATCCCTGGAAAGCGGCATGGTCATGGGGTATCCGGTTGTGGATGTCGAGGTCGTTTTGAAGGGCGGCTCATTCAAGGAGTCCCTCGGTTCCGACCTGGCCTATAGGGTCAGCGCCTCCATGGCCTGCAAAGAGGCGCTTTCCAAAGGCACCCCATTCCTGCTGGACCCGATTATGGCTGTGGAGATTTTGATTCCGGAACCGTTTATGGGAGATGTCATCGGCGATCTCAATTCACGCGGGGGGAAAATCGAATCCATCGAACCGCAGCTGGGCATCCAGGTCATCAAAGCGGTGGTTCCCATGGCCAGAATGTTCGGTTATTCTACTTCGCTGCGGTCCGCCACCCAGGGTCGCGGCACCTTCACCATGCAGTTCTCACACTTCGACCGCAGCAATTAAACCCCAACGTTGGGGTAAAATCCAGGGGCCGAGGACTCCAAGGTTCAAGGGGCCAAGGGTTGGCCATAGTTCATAGCTGATAGCTCACAACAGGCTACCAGCGATGAGCTACAGGCTAATTTCTCACTTGACCCCTTGAACCCTCGACTCCTTGAAACCTTGAAAGTAATTCAAACAATGGGAACAAAGATCTTGACCGGTAGTCAACCGATTGGGATACGGTCTGACGTGACTATTGTGTTTGCTTGCCGGCCTTTGCCATGCGCCGGTTGACGTTCTCGAGCATCTTCTCTATGATCTCTTTCCGTTTCGGGTCCGTAGTGAGGTCCAGGGCACGGTCCAGATGATAGGAGGCACTTTTTAACCGGCCCTTACGCGCATAGAACACCCCGAGATGGTAGTGGGCATCCGTCATATTGCCCTGTTTGCCTTGGGCGGTACCCAGGAAATAGTGCACATCCGTGAAGTCGGGATATTTTTCAATCAATTTCTCTAGGATTGCGACGGCTTTCTCGTTTTGATCCAGCTCCAGGTAGGTGCGGCCCAGGAAAAACATGGCATCCGGGTCAGCAGGCCCCATGGATACGGCGGACTCAAGCAAACGCTGTGCTTTGTCATACTCGCCTTCCTGGAAATATACCCTGCCGAGTTCACCCAGAATATACGGATTCAAGGCCTTTTTTTCCAAAGCCTTCAGAAAATGGCTGATGGCCTCCTGGCGCCTGCCCACCCTGGCCAGCGCCAGTGCATATCCATAATTGGCGATGGGATCATCTGGCGCCACCCGCAGTTCGGCTTGGAACCGGTTGATTGCCCCGCTTTCGTTGCCGTACTTGCCGGACAGAGTGGCCTGCATCATGTGAAAGGCTTCCGGGTCTGGATGGAATCTTTTATTTTCAGGGACCTGGTTGCTTTGGAGCCATACATCGATGTTGGCCATGCGGTCTTCTGATGCGGGATGGGTCATAAGGTAATCCGGGACCTGGTCGGTACCGAACCACTGCTTGCTGCGGATAGTTTTCAGGGATTTTAACAGCCCTTCTCCCCCGTAGCCGGCATCATTGAGGTACACGAGGCCCAATTGATCGGCCTGGAGTTCATCCTCGCGGCTGAAGGCCAGCATGGCCGACTGGCCTGCCGCCATGGAGCCCATGACCACGGCGGTGCCCACATCCCCGGCGCCTGCCGCTCCCAGAAAAATACCCGCCGCAATCCCGGCCAGGGTTGCCAGGGAGATTTTCGGGGATCGGTCGATGTTCCGGGAAATATGACGGCAGACCACATGGGCAATTTCGTGCCCGATGATGCCGGCGATCTCCTCTTCGCTCTTGACGGCTTCCAGCAGGCCGGAATTGATGAAAATGTGGCCGGCCGGCGTGGCAAACGCATTAAATACATCCTCTTTGATCACGTAAAAGTGATAGCGGAACGGCTGGGTGGGCACTTCTTTCAGGATGCGATTCCCGATTTCGTTGATATAGTCTTCAATGATAGGGTCTTTGATAAAAGTGAAGCGGCCGGCCACCACAGCCAGAAATTCCCGGGAGAGTTCTTCTTCCTCCTTGTAGGTAATCGTGTGGCCGGCATACGGCAATGCGCTGAAAACCAGCAGCACCACCAGAACCGCAGCAGCTGTTTTTTCCCAGATCCCCATGACCGAATTCTATCAGACGCAGGTGCAAACGGCAAGCAAACCTTGAAGCTATTGTTTTTGCATTATTTCCATGTTAAGGGTGCCTAAAATTAAAATTATCGTTATCCATAGCCAATTATTCGAGTTTATGTTCAAAAGCGTTTAAACGGGAAATCAGTTTCAACCCTGAATTTTAATTTATGAGTGAAATTTTTTGTATCGCCAATCAGAAAGGCGGTGTGGGTAAAACCACCACTGCCGTAAACCTGGCCGCCGCCCTGGCAATGGCCGAAAACAGGACCTTGCTGGTGGACTGCGACCCGCAAGCCAATGCCACCACTGGCATGGGTATTGACAAAAGCGCCATCGAAAAAACACTGTACCATGGGCTGATTGGTGAGGAACCCGTTGAGAATCTGATAGTGGACAGTGCCATTGAAACACTGAAGGTCATCCCCTCACGGGTCGAACTGATCGGATTCGATGTGGAGATGCTGCAGCGGCCAAACCGGGAAAAGACCTTGAAGCGGCTGTTCGATCCCATCAAGGCATCATTCGACTTTATCATCATCGACTGCCCGCCGTCTTTAAGCCTTTTGACCATCAACGCCATGGCCGCTGCCGATGCGTTGCTCATACCGCTGCAATGTGAATTCTATGCCCTGGAGGGACTGAGCCAGCTGCTGCAGACCGTCAAACGAATCAAACGCGGCTTGAACCCGAGACTGACCATTGCCGGCATCCTTTTGACAATGTTCGATAAACGAACCAATTTATCTTACCAGGTTGCTGAAAACGCGCAAAAATACTTCAAGCAGCTGGTGTTCAAGACCGTTGTCCCCAGGAATGTGCGGTTGGGCGAGGCGCCCAGTTTCGGCAAGCCCATCCTGATGTACGACGCCGCTTCCGTCGGTGCTAAAAGCTACACCTCCTTGGCGAATGAGATTATGGCCAATCACCGAACCTAGGTATTGTATATAGCTCTGAATATTTGAAATTTATATACATTAGAAATAGTTGTCAGTTGTTGCCAATGTAGAATGCTGTACTTTGATTATACGCACCCCATCCGAAAAATGACGGGTTGTTTCTAATGAAAGGTAGGAAATGCCCAAAGAAAAAACAAAAAAACGAAAGAAGATGGCCCTGGGAAAAGGACTTGGTGCGCTGATTCCGGAAATTGACGATATCCATCACATTTCAAATGAATATTTCCAGTGCGATATTGAATTGATCCAGCCCAACCGCTACCAGCCCCGCAAACATTTTTCAGAAGACGAACTGGCCGCGCTCTCACGTTCCATTAAGGAACAGGGGGTTATTCAGCCCCTCTTGTTAAGGAAAATAGCGGATGGCTATGAACTGGTGGCTGGAGAACGCCGCTTGCGGGCGGCCAGAATGGCGGGCCTTACGGAAGTGCCCTGCGTTGTAAAAAGTGTCAGTGATTCAGAGTTACTCGAAATATCCATTATCGAAAACATCCAGCGTGAAAACCTGAACCCCGTGGAAGAAGCCGATGCCTATCATCGCCTGATGTCAGAGTTTGGACTGACCCAGGATGAGGCTGCAGGGCGGGTGGGAAAAAGCCGTTCAGCAGTGGCCAATTTTTTAAGAATCAGAAACCTGTCCGCCTCCATCAAGAAAAGCCTGATCGACGGCGAATTGAGCATGGGGCATGCCAGGGCCCTCTTGGGTGCGCCCAATAAAGCCCATCAGCAGGCTGCCTGGAAAAGTGTGGTTGCCAAGGGCCTTTCGGTCCGGGAAACGGAAGCGCTGGTTAAAAAGCTCAAAACGAGCAAAAAAGCTCCGAAAAAGAGAGCTTCGAGTTCGACTGATATCCATTTGTCGAGGGTAGCCGAGGATCTGTCGCGTCATTACGGCACGCGGGTCGAAATACAAAGGCAGGGCCAGAAGGGTAAGGTGGCGATCGAATTCTACAGCGACGACGACCTTGACCGGCTGCTGGCATTACTCACCTGATACCC
>JBDLJD010000213.1:0-6136 GCA_039714495.1 Thermodesulfobacteriota bacterium | reverse complement strand
CAGCGCAGAGGCGTCATCCCAATAGAGTATATCCATGGTGCCGGCGCCGATGTCGATGAGAAGATAGGTGCTCATGGTTGTGTTCCTTTATCCAACCAGGATAAACTGGAAAAGAAAAAGATCATTTATCACGAAAACACGAATTCCCAAAAACACGAAATAAACCATGAATATTTTCGTGCTTTCTTGCTTTCGTGTTTTCGTGATTGATTTAATTTTTTTCCATTAAAAACAGAAAAGTTACAATTGAAGTATTAAATAGAGCGTTTCATAAAACTATGGAACTTGATTTTATTGGATTTACAGGATTTTTAAAGTTAAAACAAGTTGAAGGTCATAATATTAACCTGGCGACTAAACAGCCAACTCCGTCATGCCGGACTTGATCCGGCATCCAGTGTCTTTCTGGATTCCCGCCTCCGCGGGAATGACAACCGTGGGGTATTTAACCACCGGAGTAATAAAAGCCTTGTTGCTGAATTGAACATATTGTATTTACATTTGTATTCTTCATTAGAAACGGTTGGTCACATTTGAGGATGGAATTCCTCCCTATCAATGGCCTGCACCCTAAAAGGTTATCAGTGCTGATACATGTTTCTAATGCGTCTAATCAATATTGATAAGGAAAATAATATGGATATAACTTCAACCTATATTTCTGAAATTAAGTCCTTTCTCGAAGCCAACGAAAAAACCATATTCGCCTATCTCGAAGAACTGGTGCTGATCCAGAGTGGCAGCCACCACAAAAAGGGCGTGGACAGGGTGCTGCAATACATCAAGGATTCATTTGAAGGCATGGACGTGTCCACCGAGGTAATCGAACAACCCTTGTTAGGGAACCACCTGGTGGTTCGCTCAAACTACCCGCAGGCATCGTCTGATCAGATCCTGATCGTCGGCCACATGGATACGGTTTTTCCGGCTGACACGGAGTTCAACTGGTATAAGGAAGATGATGTGAAGTGTTACGGCCCGGGTGTAGTGGATATGAAAGGTGGTCTGGTGGTGGGCATCTTCGCACTAAAAGCCCTCCAGGAAATCGGCCTGCTCCAGAAAATCCCCCTGGCCTTTGTTTTTAATTCGGACGAAGAGATCGGCTCCAGAAGTTCACTCGACCTCATTCAGCAGGAAGCCAATCAGAGCGCACTTGCCTTTATTCTGGAATGCGGCGGCCTGAACGGTGAAATAGTAACCGGCAGAAAGGGCAACCTCATGGTCGAATTTCATGTGGAAGGCAAGGCCGGCCATGCCGCCTTTGCAGACCCATCCAAATCGAGCGCCATCCTGGAAATGGCCCACAAAATCATTCAATTTGAATCTTTGAACGATTTTCAAAAGGGCATCACCGTAAACGTGGGCAAGGTGGAAGGCGGTATCGGCCCCAACACGGTTTCCGAATTCTGTACGGCCCAGATCGACTTCAGGTATGTGGATCCCGAAGATTTTAAACATATCGAATCCAGAATCACGGATATTACCGGCACAAACCAGGTCAAGGGTACCAACTGCAGTGTCGAGTTTGTATCCGGACGGCCGCCCATGCAGCAGAATCAGGGAAACAAGGACCTCTACACCATGGCTGAAAAACCGGCGCAGCTCCTTGACATTCCCATCAAGGAGCAGTTCCGGTTTGGTGGATCCGACGCCAACTTCATTGCCGACCTTGGCATTCCCGTGCTTGACGGCCTGGGCCCCATAGGGGCGAAAGATCACAGTGACGAGGAGTACATGGTCAAAGAGAGCCTTCTACAGCGAGCTATTCTGTTCACATGCACGCTTCTGGCCAGCTGGGAAGAACTCTCCAGAGGACGGAGACCAAAACCACAGAGGTCGGAAAATCAGAAAATAAAAAGGTGAGCGGTAGTCGGTGGTCAGTAGTCTGTTGTCGATGATCCGGGCCAGAGGGCATATAGCCATGTAGGGGCGAACCGGTGTGTTTGCCCGTTGTAGGGGCCGGCCTTGTGCCTGCCCGCTTCAGTTGATAACACAGCTATACAGCGTATTGATTAACAAAATAAGTTGCCGGTATTCCAAGAGAACGGCAGTGTTTTGATTTCTATCGAATTATGTTAACTCTCTGACTTCACGTATTTTTTATGTTGTGTAACACAATCTTAACCTGGGCAAATCGCCGGGATTGTTTAAATCTCTAATAATTTACTTGGGTCAATTAGCCAAGGCTTGCTTCGGTAATGTAAACTGGAGGCCTTTTTCAATTTTGAAGTAGTCAACACTATCGACTGTATTCTGCTGCAACGGTATTAAAAAAAGCAAATCAGCTAATGTAAAAAACCAAACCGCAAATTACTGCTGCTAAATATGAGTTATACCTGTGAAGCTTCGAATCCCCCTACCAACGAATAAAATACAGTAAAAATGACAATCTGAACAATCCAGCCGATAAGACAAACTCCTACTGCGCGCCAAGTGCTTTTATAGTCAAGCGCTTGCCTGACGGCAATGACCATCGCTACCAACATCCAGATGCCGGTTATGAAATTGAGGATGTCCCCCAGCATAGGGATGATTCCCAAAACGCGCAGTACTCCAGGTGAACTGGAGAATCCGATGGTGCGCAACAATTCCCCATAGTCTGCTTTTGTTTGTGGTTCAGGTAACAACTTGGTTCCAATATAATAGGTCAGAAAGGCCCAGACAAACCACCCCGCCAGAGCCACAATGGTTCCGAAAATAAGTCCCTTTATCCCTGCCGTGCCGCTGGTTCCAATTCCTGCAGCAACACTGGAAAGAATGACAACTCCCATGGCTTGCCCCATAGCACCTTTGTCCGCTTCGACCTCTTCATAGAGATTTGCATCCAGTTTTGCTGCCCGTATCATCCGATCTACGAATAATGCCATGTTTGCCTCCATGTTAAAACTATCGTCAAACTTTATGCTTTTACGTGTTTTCCGACTTTTTTAATATTTCTTCGGAATTTAATATTGCTCTTTAAGTTTTTATTTTTTTCCCGACTTCATTCCGGTAATTTCTTTAAGGATTTTTTCAAGATTTTCCAGTTCCCTCCCATAGCCGGTCCAATCGCCATCACGCAGATAGGCTTTGGCATTATTATAGTGGTCCAGCGCCGTCGCACCGAGCTCTGATAACCCTTCACCCTTTTTTTGAGGACTAATCTGTGTCGCCGTCTGTTTCGCGGATATTTCAACATCCAGGATACTGCTCAAGGCCTTGTCCAGGTTTTCTTCCATAATCAGACGATTGCCAAAAGCGACAATGACTCTTTTAAGTTCCGGCAGAGAAGCGGCCCTTGCCACTTCCATTTGGGGATGCTCGCGCGCGCCTGTTCGCTGGGATTTGGCTCCACCGCCAGGCTGCGAGGTGTCGGGGGAAGGCATTTTGCTCTCTTCCTGAATGGCTTCCAAATATACCGGTTCTACATAGATAAAGGTTTCACTGACCGGAATAGCCAATAGATTGCCCCGGATGACTCGGGAACCTCTTTGCCCCCACAGGCTCAATTCCCGGGAAATTTCCGTTTGCTGATCCACCCTGGCTTCAATCTGCATTGGTCCATAGACCAGTTTTTCCTTTGGCAGTTTGTAGACCAGCAGGTTGCCGTAGTCGGGCAGGTCACATCGGGCCGCCAGCCAGCCGATCATATTATCTTTCTTGGAAGGGGTGAATGGGGTCATCAGGAAAAATTCTTCCTTTTGGTCTTGGGGCAGCTTGATAATGATGTAGTAAGGTTCCATTTTTTGGCGGCGCTCCCCATATACCTCATCCGGAATTTGCCAGAGGTCTTCCTGGTTGTAGAAGACCTGGACATCTTCCATGTGATATTTCGTATAGGTCTCCATTTGGATGTTATAGAGATCCTTGGGGTAACGGATATGCGCTTTCAACTCCGTGGGCATTTCCTTGAAAGGCTTGAACAGATCCGGGAAAATCCGCGCATAGGTTTTGATGATAGGATCTTTTTCATCAATCATGTAGAAAGCCACATCTCCGTTATAGGCATCGATGGTGACCTTGACGGAATTGCGGATATAGTTGAGCCGCCTTTTCTTTAAAGTGCCGTGAGCTCGTTGCGAATAAGGATACATTGCAGAGGTCGTATAGGCGTCTTGAATCCAATAGAGCTTTCCGTTGGAAACAACCAGATAGGGATCACCGTCATAGTCGAGAAAGGGTGCAATCGAATTCGTCCGTCGGCTGATCCGCCGCTTAAACATAATGCGGCTCTCCGGATTTAAGTACGTGGTAAACAGTATCTGGGGATCCAAAAACTCAATGGCAAACAATAGCCTTCTGAAAAATGATTTGATATGAATACCGCCCTTACCCTGGTAGGTGGTATAAACATTTTTGTCCCCCTTTGGATAATCAAATTCCCGGGCTTTGGTCTTTACCAGCACATATTCATCTGTTTTTTCACCATAATAGATCTCGGGGCGCACGACCTTCAGGTCCTGTTCAAAGGAAGGCGGCAGGTCTTTTATAAAAAGGCGGGGCAACCCCTCGCTGGTCACTTCGTTGACCGGACTTGCGGCCAGTCCGTAGCCATGGGTATAGGTGAGGTGCCTGTTGACCCAGGTATTTGCTTGGGGCGGCAGCTTGTTGACCACCAGTTCCCGGGCGGCCAGCATGATTTGGCGATACTGCTTGTCGACAAGATACCGATCAACATCGACATTGTTAAAATCATAATACAGCCGGATGGCTTGAATCTGCCGGTAGGTCTGAAGCAGCGGGCGCTCGTCCCAGATCCGGATATTTTGGATCGTTACGTCATGCTGTTTGATGTCCTGGGTATCTAACCGGTCGTTCACTTCAAAGTTGACTACTTTGATCTTATCCAGGTTGTAGGCCTTGCGGGTATAATCGATATTGTAGGCGATATAGGGGGTTTCTTTGGCCAGTTCATTGGGTTTGACTATAAATTTTTGGACCAGGATAGGGAACCCTGTTCCCAACACCAAAATTACGCCTATCCAAATCACCGAGCTATACCAGATTATTTTTACCCTGAATTTAAACGCGTTGAAAAATAGGACTGCAGCAAATCCTATCGAGACAACGATGATTACCCTGTAGACCATAATTTTGATGTGAACATCGGTATAGCTGGCGCCGAAAGCCGGTCCCTGGGCTGAATATAAAAGCCCGAACATTTTCAGTTGATAGGCCCAGGCCAGAAGCAGCACGACGATTCCACCCAGAAAAATAAGATGCTTTTTAACGTTTTCCGCAAAGGTGATTTTAGGCATAGCAGGTAGGGCATCCTGGACACTACTGAAGTCACCCTCTATTTTCAGAGCACCATTTTTCAGATACCAGCCCATTGTGGCCAATGCAGCCACGACAAAAAGAACAAGCAATCCGTTTTGGATGAAAATGTAAAAAGGCAGCGAGAATAAGTAAAAGCCGATGTCCCTGTTAAAAATAGGGTCGGTGCTGCCAAAAGGCTGCTGATACAAATAGCGTAGGAGCAAATCCCATTGAGTGGAACCTTTTAAAGCAATATAAAAGGTAAGAAACAGAATAAAGGCGGTCACCAAGGTTTTTGGCGTTGCAGCAGGAAGGCCAAATTGGGAAACATAATCGTCAGCAAATTTAAAGCCCCCCCCTGTCCCGGTGCGCGGACTTAAACGATTGGCGGTGTAAATATTGGCGCCGATAATTAGGGCCAAAAGCAACCACACCACAAATCCAAATCCGAATTTACTCAACAGTATGGTCCAGAGAACGGGCGAAAAGCCCAAATTTTCAAACCACAACCACTCTGGAAAAATTGAAAAGCCCAACCATAGCAATAGAGCACCAACAAATCCGATACCGATAATAAATAATTTTTTATTCATAACATTCCTTAAAATAATATTAGTGAATCTGGTAGAGAGTAGCCTATACGGCTTGGTTGGAGCAACCATTATCTAGTAGCCTCACAATTTATTGCCACCAGCGGTACTAATTAATGGGCTGCTCGACCAAAATGCTGCCACCGTCTCGTGCTGGAATGCCAGTTGTAAGTAGTTTCGATTTCGGTTGAAAAACATATGTTGTTGCTGGTTTTATCTCTTGTAAATAGTTGGTTTCCTTATAATCTTCAAACCTGATGGTGAGTGGATGAAAATCTGCTCGTGGTATATAGAAGCGTACGCATCCA
>JBDLJD010000212.1:0-6194 GCA_039714495.1 Thermodesulfobacteriota bacterium | reverse complement strand
GTAAGGAAATGAAAATTTAGGAGGAATTGGATGGAATTCAAGTTGTCGAAAGAGCTGGAAATGCTGCAAAAGGCCGTACGCGAGTTTGCCACCAAGAAGATCGCCCCTTATGCGGACGAGTGGGACGAACAGCACTACTTTCCCTACAAGGAAGTGATCAAACCCATGGGCGAGCTGGGATTTTTCGGGACGGTCATACCCGAGGAATACGATGGTGTGGACATGGGCTGGCTTGCCTCCATGATCGTCACCGAAGAGATCGCCCGGGCTTCCAGTTCCCTAAGGGTTCAGATCAATATGCAGACCCTGGGGTGCGCCTACACGATTCTGCGCTATGGCAATGAGGAAGTGAAAAAGAAGTACGTCGCCAAACTGACCACGGCCGACTACATCGGCGGGTTCGGCATCACCGAACCCGATGCCGGTTCCGACGTCATGGCCATGAGTTCCACGGCCGAGGACAAAGGCGACCACTGGCTGCTGAACGGATCCAAAACATGGATTTCCAATGCCCAGGTGGCAGACGCCATCATCTACTATGCCTACACCGACCAGTCCAAGGGCTCCAAAGGGCTTTCCGCCTTTGTGGTGGAAATGAAAAATTTTAACGGTGTAAAAACCTCCTCCCTTGACAAATTAGGATCTCATTCTTCACCCACCGGCGAGGTTTTTCTGGACAACACCAAGGTTCCCAAGGAGAATATCCTGGGCAAACCCGGGGACGGGGCCAAGATCGTTTTCAGTTCCTTGAACCAGACGCGTCTTTCAGCGGCAGCCGGCGCGGTAGGCGTTTCCCAGGCCTTTCTGGACGTGGTTACGCGTTACTGCAGCGACCGCAAACAGTTTGGCAAGCCCATCGGCCAGTTCCAGATGAACCAGGACATGGTGGCCCAGATGGCCGCCGAGATCGATGCTGCGCGGCTCCTGGTTTACCGGGCAGCCTGGGTAAAGGATCAGGGCAAGCTCAACAACGGTCTTGACGTGGCCAAGGCCAAGTACTTTGCCGGCGAGGTGGTCACCAAGTGCGCCAACTATGCCATGCGTATTCTGGGTGCCTACGGCTACTCCACAGAGTACCCGGTGGCCCGGTTCTACCGCGATGCACCCACGTATTACATTGTCGAGGGTTCGGCCAATATCTGTAAGTGGATCATCGCCCTGGATCAATTGGGCATCCGTAAAGCCAACAGATAACAATAGATTCAGCCGCGATTTCATCGCGGCTGAATCTATTGTGTAACGCGGCTTCGCCGCTATTAGATATAAGGCATATTGAGTACTATTGAACGTCATTCCGGCGTGCCTGCCCCCTCGAAGGAGGGGGGCGGGAATCCAGTCTTGATAAATGGACATTGGATATTGGTTATTGGATATTTGAATATTCTTACGGCCAATAGTTGGGAAAGGTGAAACAGTTTGGACAAAGAGACCATAGAGAAAACCAAGCAAACCGCCGAGCTTTACTTCAAAGGCGTCAAGGGTGAGAGGCCGTTTGACCTGTGGCGGGCGTTTGACAAGGACCTGGCCAAAGACCTCTCCCTTTTTGTCACCGGCAAGATGTACGCCCGGGAGAAAATACCGCACCAGACCCGTCAGTTGGTCACCGTGGCGGCCCTGACCGTGCTCTCCCGGCCGGAGGAGCTGAAACTGCACATCGAGGCGGCCCTGAACGTAGGCTGCTTGCCCGGCGAGATAGCGGAAACCATTTTTCAGACCATGATTTACGGCGGCGTCCCCGCAGGCAACACGGCCTTGAAAGTGCTGCGCACAGTGTTGGAGGAGCGGGAAGAGTGGCCGCTTGATACCTGAACTGCAGTAGGGAGTAAGGCGTAGGGAGTAGGGAGATATTCAGAAAACAGAAGACCAGATATCAGAACCACAGTAGGCAGTAAACAGTAAGGAGTAGGCGGTAGACAGAGGACATAAGACACCCAGAACCTGACACCGGAAACCTTGATTTCTCCTTACTACTTACTCCCTACTACATACTAAAAAGGTAGCTTTAGATTATTGTGCGCCATTTTCCATAACCAATTGTTTTCAGCACAACATTACTAGGAGTAAATAATGAGACCTTATTTTGAAAAAATGCCGGAATTCGGCCATGAACTGAACAAGGGGCAGATTACCAGCACCGAGGAAAATGTAAAACAGATCAAGGCCGTGGAAGCCGAGATCGATGCAGAAGTGGAAAAAGTCAAACTCCTGGGGTTTCCAGAAGAAAAAATCAACGCCCGCGGACAGATGACGGTGTGGCAGCGACTGCGCTATCTGGTGGACCCGGGGACATGGTGCCCCCTGCACACGCTTTACAACCCGGAAGAAAACCAGGAGGGCAGCACCAATGTATTTGACGGCCTGGGCAAGATCGGGGGCAAGTGGGCAGTGATTATCGGTTTTGACAACAAAGTCATGGCCGGTGCCTGGCTGCCGGGCCAGTATGAAAACATCTTAAGGGTAACCAACCTTTCCAAACGCCTGAACATTCCCCTGGTGTGGCTGGTGAACTGCAGCGGCGTCAAGCTCACGGAACAGGAGAAATTTTATGCTGACCGGCGCGGGGGCGGGACGACATTCTTCAGGCATGCCGAACTGGAACAGCTGGGTATTCCCATCCTGGCCGCCATTTACGGCACCAACCCGGCCGGCGGCGGCTACCAGGGCATCAGCCCCACCATTTTGTTTGCCCACAAAAACTGCAACATCGCCGTGGGCGGCGGGGGAATTTTGAGCGGAATGTCCCCCAAGGGCTATTTCGACCTGGAAGGGGCTGAAGCCCTTATTAATTCTGCCAAACAATTCAAGGCCAAACCGCCGGGATCCACATCCATTCATTACGATGAAACCGGCTTTTTCCGGTATGTCTATGAAAAAGAAACCGAGGTGCTGGACGGCGTCAAAGATTACATGCAGGATATGCCGGCCTACAATCCCAAATTTTTTCGCGTGGCCGAGCCCAAAGAACCCCGTTTCCCAGCCGAGGACCTCTATCGTCTGATTCCTTTTAACCAGAAGCAGATGTACAGTTTTGACGAAGTGCTGTCCCGTCTGGTGGACAACAGCGAACACATGGAGTACCGCCCCGGGTACGGGCCCGAGATCTACACCGGGCTGGTCAAGATCGACGGGTATCTCATGGGCTGCATCGGCAACCGGCAGGGTTTTCTCGGTGAAGACTATCCTGAATATGCCGACTATGCGGGCATTGGCGGTAAACTGTACCGCCAGGGCCTGATCAAGATGAGCGAGTTCGTAACCCTCTGCGGCAGGGACCGGGTGCCCATCATCTGGTTTCAGGATACATCGGGTATCGATGTGGGCGACATCGCCGAAAAGGCAGAGCTGCTTGGCCTGGGGCAGAGCCTGATCTACTCCATCCAGCAGACAGATGTGCCCCAGATCCTGGTACTGATCAGAAAGGGCACGGCAGCTGCCCACTATGTTATGGGCGGCCCCGTAGCCAACCGGCACAATGCCTTTACCCTGGGCATTCCCACATCGGAAATATATGTGATGCACGGAGAAACCGCGGCAGCGGCCAGCTTCTCGAGGCGCCTCGTGAAAGAAAAGGATGCAGGCAAGGATCTGGAACCGGTCATCGAAAAAATGAATCAAATGGCCCAAGAGTACCATGATTACTCGCGGCCGCTTTACTGCGCACAAAAGGGTTTTGTGGATGAGGTAGCCCGCATGCCGGATGTACGCAAGTACCTGGCCGCTTTTGCCGGCTGCGTCTACCAGAACCCCAAATCCATCTGCCCCCAGCACCAGATGATTCTGCCCAGATCCATAAAAGGATAAACCGAATGCGGAGTACGGAATTCGGAATGGGGAATGCGAAATGAGCTGAAAGCTAGAAGTTAACCGGATCTTAATATTTGCCACGAAGACGCAAAGGCTCGAAGAATTTATTAAATTTTGGGCCCTTGTGTCTTCACGGCATTATAATATAGCCACCAAGACTCTAAGACTCGAAGAGAAAGTAAAAAATCTTTGTGTCTTAGTGTCTTTGTGGCTATTTTTTTTACAGCCTGGAATTCTGCATTCCGAATTCCGCATTATTTTGTCCTGATCAACTGGACGGCGACAAGGGAAACGGCACTCATGCAGGCGCCGGCGACAAAGGGGATGCGGTAGTCCACCATCCAGAGCAAGCCGCCCAGGGTGGGCAGCACCACCGCGGCGATATGGTTGATGGTAAAGCCCACGGCCATGCTCGGGGCGATGTCCCTCGGGTCGCCCACCTTCTGGAAATAGGTACTGATGGCCATGGCAAAGCCGAAAAAAATGTGGTCGAGGATGTAGAGCAAAGCCACTACCCACCGGCTTTCCACAAAGGCGTAGGCAAGAAACACGAAGATGAGGCTGGCGTATTCCATGGAAAGCACCTTGCGCTCGCCAAAACGGACGATGCTTTTACCGATTAAAGGGCTGATGAAATAATTGATCACGTTGTTGACCACGAACAGAATCGTAACTTCCTGAACCGAATATTCAAAACGCTTCACCAGTAGAAACACGGCAAAGGCGATAAATATCTGGCGCCGAGCCCCGGCCATGAAGGTCAGGAAGTAGAAAAGCCAGTATTTTTTCCTGAAGATCATCTTTTTTCTCTGGGGGGCAAGGTCGGTCTCTTCCGGACTTTGGAAAAATCCCCAGATTGCCACGCCGGCGATGAACAGGCCGATGATCATGTACGTATGTGAATAGTTGAGAAAGAAGGAAACCAGGTAAATGAACAGGCCGATGCCGATGTTGGCGGCGGCGGCAATACTGTACTGCCTGCCGAACACCCGGGGCGCTTGCTGCTCGTTAAAATACTGCAGGGTCAGGGATTTATTGGTGGTCTCATAATAGTGAAACCCGAAGCTGGAGATCAGCGTGGCAATCATGAGGCCTGTAAATGTCGGGAAAATGCCGGTTATCCCCAAGCCTATGCCCAGCAGCAAAATAGAGAAGGCTGAGAGTCGGTGCTCCTTGATGATCAGCATGACGTAGATGGCCAAAAGCGCCAGAAAACCCGGTATTTCGCGCACGGATTGGATGACCCCCACATGCTTGCCTTCCAGGCCGGCCACTTCCACGGCAAAGTTGTTGAACAGGGTCTGCCAGGCCTGCAGGCCCACGGCCGAGGCTATGGTCAGCATGATCAGGTAGCGGTACATGGGTTTGTTGTGAAAGTCGTCCATAGCGGAGTGTCATAGCGTATCTTACGGTTAAAAGAAACCTTTGATAATGGTAAACTGAAATCCTATATTCACAATGAAGCAGGGTAGGATTCGAGGGGTCTATGATTCAAGGGGGCGAGTGGGTAATAAGATATAGGCTGTCGGCTCTTTGATGGAGGCCACTAACAGCAAACCGCCAAGAACCATCACTTGGCCCCTCGACCCCTGGAATCCTTGAATCCTTTTACCTCATGACCGGTAGGTTAAGATCGGCCATCCCTGGGCACGAGCCCTCTTGGCCAAAAGCGGCGTGGGTTCCACAGCCACCGGGTTGCCCACGGTTTCGAGCAGGGGAATGTCAGACTGGTGATTGCCATAGGCATAGGAGGCACTGAGGTCGATGCCTGTTGTGCGGGCGAGTTCTTCTGCGCCGACCTTTTTGTGGTTATCCAGGCAAATCGGGCCCAAAGGGCGGCCGGTCAAAAGGCCCGCCGCATCGGTTTCCAGATCGGTGCAGAGCAGGTGATGGAAACCCAAATCTTCGGCCACAGGCTGTAGGTAATAACGCACGGATGCGGAAATCAGGACCAGGACATGCCCGTTCCGGTGGTGTTCATGAACCTTTTCCAAGACATTGGGGGCCAGGCGGGGCTTCAGATGATTGTGGTAGAACTCCGGGGCGTTCTCTGCGAACATGGACAGCTCTTTCTGGCGGTAGAAGCGCATCAGGAACCGGGCCATGGTTTCATCGGAAATGATGTCGCGTTTATAGAAGAAATTGGCAATCAGCACCTTTATGATAAACCAGAGGCCCACGTGCCCTTCTTTATAGAGGTACTGGAGGCCTACCCGGCTGCTTTCCACTTCCAAAAGCGTTTCATCAAAATCAAAAAAGGCACCGATTTTCTTCATAGCTCGAAATGATCCTATTAAAAAAAGATATATTTGACACAGATTTCAAGGATTGCATAGATACAAATAGGTATAAGGTAAACGGTATAAGGTGTAAGGGAGCTACACGCAAAT
>JBDLJD010000211.1:0-6250 GCA_039714495.1 Thermodesulfobacteriota bacterium | reverse complement strand
GGGTTTATTGGAGAAGAAAGTCGGTGGGGGTAGATAAGAACATGAATACCGCATTTTTCCAGGAAGGCTCACGCCGTTTTGCAACAGCCATGGCCGGCATACCGGACAGAGTGCCTGTCTATGCCCAGATGCACGAGTTCGTTTTACGTGAACTGGGTGCTGATCCCAGGCAGTTTTATACCGACCCGGAGCTGCTGGTAAGGGGAACCCTGGAAGTGATGGAAGCGTATGGCATCGACGTCCCTTTACTGGACTACGATGTATACAATATCGAGGCCGAGGCCCTGGGCCAGGCCATCATATACCCGCACAACGGCATGCCCGATGTGGACCGAACCAGGCCTTTGATACAGGAAAAGGTTGATCTCGAAAAGATACGCACACCCGACTTTGAAAAGGACGGCAGATTTCCCGCTGTTCTCGAAATGAACCGGCTGTTCTGCGAGATGGCCGGGGGGCTGGAAGGCACGCCCGGTTTTTGTGCTCCATTCAGCCTGGCCGCCAATATCAGGGGGATCGAACAGCTGTTGATGGATATCTACCTGGATCCTGAATTTGCCAGGGAACTGTTTGACCGCGTGACCGATGACGTACTGATCCCATGGATATTGAAACTTAAGACCGTCTGCCCCAAGGCTGCCGGGATCGGCGGCAGTGACGCATCCGCTTCCCTGCCGATCGTGAATCTTGATATTTTGCGAGAATGGGTATTGCCTTATGTAACCAGGCTGCAGGAGAAGTGCGGCCCGGAAGTATATGTACCCAACTGGGTCGGGGAAACCTGTCTCAAGCATCCTGAAGAGATGCTCGATTTGAAAATGGCGGCATGCCCGGGATTTATCGAAGGCCAGGACCCGGACGTAGAAGAGCTGGGACCGTTGTTTTACAAATCGTTTGCCCTTGAAAAGAAAGTACCGCTGGTTCTGGGCATAGGTGCGGCTTTTCTGGCCTTGGCAACGCCAGTGGAAATCCGGCAGAGGGTCAGGGAATATATAGAAATCGGAGGAAAAGGGGGCGGCTTTGCACTGTACCTGTGCAACCTGGGGGCAACCACCCCGCCGGACAATGTCCGGGCTGCTCTTCAGGCCGTACGTGACTATGGCGTTTATGCTTAGCGAATTGAAGCACTAAGGCAATTGAATTCATGGGAGTCGTACGAATGAACAAAACATGCGCAGAGATCCACCTGGGACATTTGCTGGAAAACCTTCGTGCCATTCAGGGGCATGTCGCGCCTGCACGGGTCATACCGGTTGTGAAGGCCGATGCTTACGGCCATGGCGCTGTTGTTGTCGCCAAAACTGTCGCCCGCAACGGCTTTGACCTGCTTGCTGTGGCCCAGTTCAAGGAAGCCATGGAACTGAGGGACAGCGGGATTGCCAACCCCATTCTTATTTTCGGGCGGTTGCTGCCCCATGAAATACCCGTTGCCGTGGCTGCCGGCTTTAGAATCAGCCTGTTTTGCACGGAGGATATCGACTGGGTAGAAAAGGCGACGCTTACGCAGCAGGCGGTCGTCCACGTGAATCTGGAAACGGGCATGGGCCGGGTGGGGGTGATCGTCGAGAACGACCCTGATTTTTTCCCCAGACTCATGGCCAGCGATAGATGTGTGTGGGAAGGCCTGTATTCTCATTTTTCCACGGCGGATGAGAAGGACAAAGCCTATGCAAACCTGCAAATGAACCGCTTCAACGCCTTTCTTGCCGATATGCAGGCATGGTCCCGAAAACCGCTGCTGATCCACATGGCTAACAGCGGCGGCATTCTGGATATGCCGGAAAGCTGTTTCGATGCGGTCCGGAGCGGTATCATCATGTACGGCCATTACCCTTCCGGGAAGACCTTGCGCCCCATTTCCCTCAAGCAGGTGATGACTTTCAAGACCTATATCTCCCATGTACGTCTTTTACCCAAAGACCACCCCATAAGCTATGGACGCCGCTGGGTTACCGGCGAGGCCACCCGCATTGCCGTCATTCCAGTGGGCTATGCCGATGGAATTCCCCGGGCCATGACCAATAAGGGAGAAGTGCTGATTAACGGTGCACGCTACCCCATGGTAGGCACTGTCACCATGGATCAGACCATGATTCACATCGGCGATGCTGCGGTGGAAAGGGGTGACGAAGTCCTGCTCTGGGGAGACTCCGCTTCAGGTTCCCTGGAATTGCTCGAGCTGGCTGAAAGAATCAATACCATTCCCTATGAGCTGACCTGCGGTGTATCCTCGCGCGTGCAGCGGATTTACATTGATTAAAATGACAAAATGTCATCAATGTTATGTTAATTATTGGTTTGACTTATCAATCAGGTTGATATTATACGCCATGGTCATACGTGTTTCTGGTTTTAAAAGGGCGCATTAAAAGAACTGCCGATCCCGCCAGCAATGCCAAACGCTATCATCTGACAACCCTGAAAAAAATATAATCGAGGAGGAGGAGGGGCCATAGAAGCTATTTTTCTAGTTCTCATCGGTGCCGGGGTTTATGTCGGTTGGAACATCGGCGCCAACGACACTGCCAACTGCATCGGTACAACAGTGGGATGCGGACTGATTTCTTTCAGAACCGCCGTCATCCTGGTGGCTACCTTTGCCATCCTCGGCGCCGTCCTTCAGGGCGAGCATGTCATGAAGACCATTGGCACGGGTATTGTAAGCAGTGAACTGGACTATCGCGCCATCCTGGTGTCCATGATCTGCTCCGGCATATTCGTGACCCTGGCCACCTTTTTCCGGATTCCGGTATCCACCTCCCAGGCCATTGTGGGAGGCGTTGTCGGCATAGGCCTGGCCGTGGGCGCCGAAGTTAACTATGCCAAGTTTATCACCATTGCCGAAAGCTGGGTACTCTGCCCGATTCTGGTTATGGCCCTTTCCTTTGTTCTCTCCCACCTCATGCGGTTCATTCTACGAAGACTGCATTACGGCGCCATGCTGGTGCAGAACGCCATCGGATGGATGGCCATTATTTCCGCCTGTTACGTGGCCTATTCCATGGGGGCGAATAACGCCGGAAACGCCGTGGGCCCCATTGCCAATCTGGGTATCTTACCTCCCAGGATTCTGCTTCTGATAGGCGGAGCCGCCATTGCCGTGGGAGCGGCCACATATGGAAAAAAAGTTGCCGAAACAGTGGGCAAGGGCATTACCCCTCTGGATATTCCCGGTGCTTTCGTGGCCCAGATATCATCCGCATTCGGCATGCATCTGTTTTCAATGCTGGGTATTCCGGTGTCCACTTCCTCGGCCATCGTCGGGGCCGTGGTGGGCGTTGGTCTGGTAAACGGGGCCAGCGCCATTCGGCGCAGGACCATTATCACCATTCTTGTGGGTTGGGCCGTCACGCCCCTGATGGCAGGCTTGACATCCTTTGGTGTGTACAAACTGATTTGTCTTTTTCTGGGTTGATTTCAGTTTGAAAATCAGAGGCCGTTTTTAATATTAACATAACTTTAATATTTACCTAATATGTGTTACACATCGTCGTAAGTAAACTTCATTAGGTATAATCGCGTCGTTAAGCAAAGGTCGTGGGCATGATTCTTTTCAAAAAGGAAAAAGAGGTCATCGAACTCATCCTGCAGCATGTGGATAAAGTGGAAGAATGTATTAAAGTCGGGATAAAGACGCTTCAGACCTACCTAAAAGATGATATCCAGAATGCCAAGAAGCTGGCCCGGGAGACCGACCGGCTAGAAGGCGCAGCCGACATGATTCGCCACGAAGTCCGGGACAAGCTATATTCCGGTGCTTACCTGCCCCTTTTAAGGGAAGATATCTACAAGATGGTGGAAGGCATGGACAAGGTCTGCAATGCGTGCGAAGCGTGCTGCGATTTCTTTTTAAACCAGCGCCCGGAAATCCCGGATGAAATGAAACAGAGTTTTCTGATCGCCGTTCAGGAATCCTTCGGCATTATCGACCCCTTGAGGCATGCGGTGATGTGTTTTGTCAAGGGGGTTTGCCCCATCGAGGTGACCCGGCAGCATTCCAAGGAGGTAGGGTTGAAGGAGTCGAACCTGGATTCCATCGAGTGGGATGTCACCAAGGAAATATTTAATGCCGACATCAGTTACGGTCATAAAATTCATCTCAAGCTCTGTCTGGATGCTATTATTCGCGTTTCCGATCGGGCCGAGAACGCTGCCGATCAGCTGGAGTTGACAGCAGTCAAATCGACGTCGATTTGAGCATTTATACCGGTTGTCATAAATCTGTTCTTATACAAAAGGAAACGAGGCAAAGGAGTCTCAGTCTTTGACTGTGGGCCAAAAGGTTGCGCACAGCAACCCAACACCTAATTTTTAGGAGGAGAAACACCATGATGCATACGATGTTGAAGAAGTTTGTAGTAGGAGCATGTGTTATTGCGGTATCAATGTTCGCTATGGGGAACTCAGCATTGGCAGTAGACCTAATCGTCTATACTGCTATTGAAGCAGAAGATCTTCCAAGATATGCAGCCACGTTTAACGAGGATCATCCTGATATCAATATTAAATTCGTTCGGGATTCAACCGGGATTATGACCGCTAAACTTTTAGCGGAGAAGAATAACCCGCAGGCCGATATTGTTTGGGGGCTTTCCGGGTCGTCGTTGTTATTATTCAAAGCCGAAGGGATGCTGGAACCTTACAAGCCCAAAGGACTTGAAAACCTGGACCCGAAATTCTACGACAGTGATCCTGTCCCCAGCTGGATTGGTATGGACGCCTATGTGGCTGCGATTACTTACAACACCGTCGAAGCCAAGAAACATAACCTGGTGCCGCCGAAATCCTGGTGGGACCTCACCAAACCGATGTACAAAGGTCATGTGATCATGCCGAATCCGAATTCATCCGGCACCGGCTTTCTGGATGTTTCCAGTTGGTTGCAGCTGTTTGGTGAAAAAGGTGGATGGGCTTTTATGGATCTTCTGCACGAAAATATCGCCCGTTACACGCATTCAGGTTCAAAGCCTGCTAAACTGGCAGCTGCAGGAGAAATCCCCATCGGTATTTCCTTTGCCTTCCGTGGTGCAAGATCCAAGGAAGCGGGCGCACCCTTAGAAATCATCATTGCAAAAGAGGGGATCGGCTGGGAGATAGAAGCTGCCGCCATTATAGCCGGCACTGACAAACTTGAAGCAGCCCAAACATTGATGGACTGGTCCATCACCAAAAAAGCCAATGTAATGTATAACGCCGCTTATGCTGTGGTCGGTTACAAAGGCGTCGCAAAACCGGTAAAGCATTTCCCACCGGAAACGCTTGATCAGATGATTGAAAATGATTTCGAATTTGCCGCCAACAACAGAAAAAGAATTCTCACTGAATGGCAAAAACGCTACGATTCCAAATCAGACCCTAAAAATTAGTTTTTTATCGACAGCCTGATCTTTTTGTGCTAGATCAGGCTGTCGTATTTCATTCTACCTTTTCAAGTTAGAATATAACTTGAGTCAGAGTGAGTTCTAAGCGGCCGAATCCCTGCTGGAAATCTCAATCCGATTCTACTTGTGAAACATTAAATAGAGGCATGATTATTGTGAACGATCTGTCTGCTGTCAACACCTCAAATATACCGCCGTATCTTCGGATATCCAGACTGACCAAGAAGTTTGGTGAATTTGTAGCTTTGGACGACATCTCTCTCGAAGTCAACGATGGGGAGTTCATTTGTTTTCTAGGGCCATCCGGCTGTGGCAAAACCACCTTTTTACGTGCCATTGCCGGTCTCGATATCCAAACCTCCGGTACGGTGCACCAGGCTGATACAGATATCTCAGCCCTGCCCCCATCAGAACGCGACTTCGGGATTGTCTTTCAGTCCTATGCCCTGTTTCCCAACCTGACGGTTGAGAAAAATATTGCTTTTGGTTTGGAAAACCAAAAGATTTCGCGGGGCGATATCAAAAAGCGGGTGGATGAGCTGCTGGAATTGGTGGGACTTCCCGAACAAGAGAATAAATACCCTTCCCAGCTATCAGGAGGCCAACAGCAACGTATTGCTTTGGCCAGAGCCATTGCCACCTCTCCGGGTTTGTTACTGCTCGATGAACCTTTGTCGGCGCTTGACGCTAAAGTGCGCGCTTATTTGCGGCATGAGGTCAAAGCCCTTCAGAGAAAGCTTGGTGTAACCACGATCATGGTGACCCACGATCAGGAGGAAGCCCTGACCATGGCAGATCGCATTGTGGTGATGAACGATGGTGTCATTGATCAGGTTGGGACCCCTACAGAGATATACCGTGAGCCGAAA
>JBDLJD010000210.1:0-6269 GCA_039714495.1 Thermodesulfobacteriota bacterium | reverse complement strand
AAGGCTGGGTATACCAACAGTATCGGATCGCGTTGCTCAGATGGTGGTCAAGACGTATCTGGAGCCTGATGTCGAGTCGATTTTTCACCCGGATTCCTAGGGGGATTGGTTTTCGTTACGCTTTCAGAAAAGAATTTTTAATTTGGATTGGTTAATTCCAGATTCATTTTTAGAAAAAGCCACAAGATCATCAAAAAGATATATAAGGTATCAGTATCAACGATCGCCACCTTTCATCCGATTTGATGATTATCACAGGAATTCCAATTGCCGGAATATTAGATTCTTGACGATCTTTGGGAAAGATTATCGAAGGTATGAGCACTTCTGCGATACGAAGAAATGATCTTTAGTTTGGAATGCTAACTTTTTAGATTGGATTACCAAACGCACAACCATTTGTAATGATTGATGGAAGAGCGAAGTACACACTTCTAGCAGGGCTAAAATAATGTTTGTTCGTCATTGTGCAATCTGCAATGTGTCAGTTTTAATTGAAACGCTTGGTTTGCAGCACTTTTATTAAAAACAGGAGGTAATACTTTACAAACTTATTTGATTAGGCTGCCATCTACACGGTTTTTAGTCACCGATTGCATGGCGTGCTTTAAAGCCGGAGCCAGCTTGCTACAATCGCATAGTCTCACATGTTGGCAGAGTTCTTTCGCCCCTTCTATCGATTTATGAATTGCATCCTCGGGAAGTTCTCCCTTCACAGAAAGGGCCCTGCGGATGACATCAGGGAATTTGGATGCATGGGCAGTCGCCAGGCATACTATTTTAGTACCCGGTGCAAAGGTGTTAGATATTGTATCCGCTGCCGCAACGGCAACCGCAGCATGTGGATCCAATAAATATCCGTCCTGGCTTTGATATGTATCGGCAATAGTCAAAAGGGTTTGTTCGTCGGTGATGGAAGCAGAAACGTATCCCTCACGTATCGCTTCCGCCGTGCGCGAATCCAATTGCACGCAACCATGTTTCTGGAAGTCATCCATCCATTGACAAATTTTGTCATGGTCCTGTCCGGAAGCAAAATATAAATATCGCCAAAAATTATAGGGGACAACGATATCTATGGCTGAAGATACGGTTGGTATTAGATCTTCTTTTGTAAAACGACCGCTCGACAAGGCTCTGTGTAGAGCTGCATTTTGATTGTTGGCGCAAATGTACGCTTTAACCGGCAATCCCATCGTGCGTGCCAAATAGCCACCGAATAGATTACCAAAGGCACCTGATGGTACAGAAAACACGATTTTCTCACCCACCCTATCGACCACCCGGAAATAACTGTAAAAATAGTGAACGGCCTGGACCATTACCCGGCACCAGTTAATCGAGTTGACGCTTGAGAGTTTCAGTTGCTCTCTGAGGTTATCGTCGGCGAACATCTGGGCCAATACGAGATCGAGATCATCTCCACCGTCAGGACAGCCGTTCACGCCTAAGGGATGGACGTTAGGCGCCTCCAGAGTAGTCATTTGGCGTGCCTGCTCTTCTGAAATCATTCCATTGGGATAAAGTACCCAACACTCAATGGATTTTTTCCCTGCGGATGCATGTGCGGCTGCCGGACCCGTATCACCGGTGGTGGCCACCACCAACGAGACCCAATCGCTTTTACGTGTCAGGAAAAAATCGATCGTGTTTACCAGAAACCCCATAGCGACGTCTTTAAACGAGAGGGTCGGGCCATGGAACAATTCCAGGATATAAGTATTTGGCTTCGTCTTCAGGCTGACAACCGGCAAAACATCGTGGTGCTCGAACCGATCGAAACTATTAGATAGCAATCCCCGCAACTCATCTGCTGAAATGATTGTCCGTTCAATGAATAGCGACAATACTTCGAAGGCCAGATCGACAAAGCTTAACTGAGACCACTTCTGCAGCTGTTCTTCAGATATCCGGGGGATCGTTTCCGGTACGAACAGCCCGCCGTCAGCAGCGAACCCCTGTAATACGGCCGTTTCAAAATCTACGGGTGCCACGCTTCCTCTGGTACTGACAAAATTTGTCATCGTATTCTCAAATCTCCTTTTGGTATCGCCCCGACAGAACTTTAAGGGCCTGCTCGTGTATCCGTGGATCACCCGCTGCGATATACTGACTCCCAGAATGCAACCCCGCGGTGCTGCCTTCCCAGTTGGTAAACACGCCCCCGGCCCCCTGAATCACGGGAGCCAGAGCCAAATAGTCGTGAGCTTCGAACTGAACATCGATGCAGATATCGACGCGCCCAGAAGCAATTTGGGCATAGAACATACAGCTACCGCCGTAGATAGCAAAGCGAGTTGCTTGTTTCAAACGGCCTAGCGCCGGTGCATTGGTGGAGTCATAGTAATCGGGGTTGCTAGTCGACATCACTGCCATCGAAATATCCGTGCAGCTCCGTGTGCGGACAGGTCTGCCGTTTCTTGTCGTTCGCAACCCGTCAGCGCCGATCCAACGCTCAGCGGTCATCGGCATATCGATGATCCCCAGAACCGGAATCCCGTTGTGGAGCAGTGCTAATAAAATGCCAAAAACCGGAATGCCCGCAATAAATGCCAGTGTGCCATCGATGGGGTCGATCACCCACACGAATTCGCTGTCGGGCGCATGGGCTTTGCCCTCCTCCCCAAGGATGCCGTGGTCGGGATGTTCAGCGGAAATAATCTCTCGCATTCGCTCCTCAACCGCCTTATCGACCGAAGTGACCGGGCTGCCGTCATCTTTGACTTCGATATGGAAAGGTTTGCGGGCATGTTGGCGCATGAGGGTGCCCCCGGCTTCGACCGCCTGTACGGCACAGTGACCAAATCGTTTGAATTCTGAACCATTCACGGTATTTTTTGACTCAATGGGTAAGGATCTGGCTGAGAAAGAGCTTGGTTCGATCACTTTCCGGATTTTCGAAAAACTCTTTAGGCGGCTTCATTTCGACAATTTCTCCGTGATCCATGAAAACGATGCTGTCCGCGACAGATCTGGCGAAACCCATTTCGTGGGTCACACAGATCATAGTCAAGCCATCATTGGCAAGATCGATCATAACGTCCAGAACTTCGCTGATCATTTCCGGATCCAAGGCAGATGTCGGTTCGTCGAAAAGCATTACTTCAGGATTCATGCAAAGTGCGCGGGCAATGGCAACCCGCTGCTGCTGCCCTCCCGAGAGCTGGCTCGGATACTTATCGGCCTGCTCGGGTATGCGGACGCGTTTGAGAAAACCCATTCCGATTTCATGCGCTTGCGCTTTTTTCATTTTCCGCACCAGCTTAAGTGCCAGTATTAAATTTTTAACAACCGTCAAATGCGGGAACAGATTGAAATTTTGGAAAACCATCCCGACTTCGCTGCGAACGGCGTCGATATCTTTCATGGTGTCTGTCAGTTTGCGGCCAGAGACAATAATCGTGCCGCTGTCGTGTTCCTCAAGCCGGTTGATACAGCGGATCATGGTCGATTTGCCGGACCCTGACGGTCCGCAAACCACGATCCGCTCGCCTTTGTTTACTTCAAGGTTGATATTGTGCAATGCCTGAAAATCCCCGAACGACTTGCAGACGTCTTTCAAAATGATGATCGGCTCCTGGTTGTTTGCAGTCATATCACGCCTTACTGTCTGATGTATCGGCTCATACGCTTTTCGAACATGCCAAAGCCGCGTTGAAAGATTGTTGTTATCACTAAATAGATAACCGCCGTGGATATGAATATCTCGTAGGGTGCAAAGGTCTGGGCGACTATGGTGCGCGCTACACCGGTCATATCGAGCAATGTAATCGTACTGGCCAACGAGGTTGCCTTTAGCATACTGATGAACTCGTTGCTGTAAGCCGGTATGGCGAGTCTGATTGCAATGGGTGTCGTAACGTAAAAAAACCGATGGTGTTTTTTCAATCCAAGCGCCATTCCGGCTTCATGCAGACCACGTTCGACCCCGAGATATCCCCCGCGAAGGATTTCCGAAACATAGGCAGCCGAATTCAGAGTGAGGGCAAGTGTGGCGCAGCTAAACGGTTCTCTAAGGATTACCCAGAACACACTGTCACGAATGAACTCGAACTGCGGAAATCCATGGTAGATGACAAAAATCTGAACCAAAATCGGCGTGCCGCGAAAGAAGTAGGCGTAGATAAAGGCAGGAAAGGAGAGATATCTGCGACCGCTGATGCGCATCAATAATAAAATGACACCAAGTACCAAACCTAATACAGCCGCCAAGACCAAAAGCTGTAATGTCACCCCTATACCGGTCAGCATCCTGGGAATGCTCTCGAGAATAAGATCAAATTCAAGATTCATCGAGCACCCTCCAGATGCCGATTGGCATATTTCTCAAGGATCATCACAACCAGTGTGATGATGGTCGTAATGCTCAAATAAATCAAGGCTACGATCATGTACATTAGAAACGGCTTGAAGGTTACCGCTGTTGCCATTTCGGCAACGAAAAGGATTTCTTCAAGTCCGATGATCGAAATCAATGCCGTATCTTTCATCAGCGAAAGCATGTGGTTACCGAAGCCCGGCAGGGCCAAACGCCACATCTGAGGAATCCGAACATGGAAGAACGTCTGTACATTCGAAATTCCAAGAGCTCGGGCGGCCTCGACATGCCCCGGATCAACGCCGAGAAAGGCTCCACGAAAAGTCTCTGTCGCGTAAGAGCCGACAATCATGCCTATGGCAAGCGAGCCGGACCAGAAAGGAGGAATATCGACAAACTGTGTCTCGGGAAAAAAGATCTTGCTGATACCGGTCAGCGTCACTGCTGAGCCATAATAAAAAAGCAGCAGCACCAACAGTTCCGGCGTTCCGCGGAAGGCAACTGTATAAGCGCCGGCTATTTTATGGGCAATGCGGCTTTTCGACAGTTTAGCGCTGGCGCCAATTAAGCCGAAAACAACCATCAATATCAAAGAAACGCCAAAAACCCTGAGAACGGTAATTGCTCCCCAAAAATAATCGTCCCACCAGCCGGATAGATCCACCACTGTATCTTCCCTCGCATAATCGAAATTTATGATTGGTTTGGTGTAAATTACCAAACGCTGGCATGTTTTATCAGCTTGAGTCCTTCCTGTTCGCTCAAGCGGCGGTGTCGGTCACCACCACCAACACCACCTAAATTACAGCCACCTATTCGACACCCTCCCATTTCTCATTGTGGATAGCGAACGGGAAGTATTTGAGAGAGTATTTTTCCAGAGAGCCGTCTTTAATCAGCGTTTTCAGAGCGTCGTTGATACGCTTGAGCAAATCTTCACGCCCTTTTCCGATGCCCACGCCAACGCCGATACCAAAGATTTTGGGGTCATCCAGCGGCGGGCTGACGAACCCATATTTCTTGCCTTTTTCCTTGCTGAGGAATTTTAGAAAAGCCTTCATGGGGTTGGTCATGATGACATCGGTGCGACCATTCTGCAGATCAAGATATAAAGCATCCGTACCATCGTAGAGCAGAATGTTAGCACTGGGTACGTTCGCCCTGATCCAGTTCTCGTATGTCGTTGCACGCTCTATACCCACTTTGATACCTTTGAAATTAGCCGGATTAGGTGATCCGTCACTATTGAAAAGCTTAAGATCAGCCCCCTTCTTGCCGACGAACTGCCCCACAGAAATACGGTAGGGTATCGAGAAGTCCATTTTTTTCTTACGTTTTTCGGTAATCGACATGGACGCGACGATCAAATCGAACTTATTGGCAAGAAGTGCCGGTATCATACCGTCCCACTTCTGGCAGACGAATTTGACGTCGGCATCGATGATTCCTGCGATACCTTTGGCGACGTCAATGTCGTACCCGGTAAGCTCGCCGGCATCTGTGCGATAGTTAAATGGGAAATAAGTGCATTCACATCCAACACGCAGCGTTTCCGCTACTGCTGTCTGTATAAATGCGCCTGCGGTAAAAACAATAATTGTCGTTGCTAAAAGAAAAAGTTTTTTCATTTCCATACCCTCCTGTATCAAAGTTTTACTGCCTATTCTCCCGACAAACCGTTGCAGTAACAAATACCACAATTATTACTGCGGTCCGTCTGTCCTCCACCATGGAGAACCTGATAGAGATTTATCGTATCTGTTTTGCTTAGCCCTACAGTTAGCGTTTCAAGTTTTAAGAATATCAGCTTTATGTTAGCTTTAATAAAATTTTATTTTTTATACATCACCGCAATCGGATTGAAGCAGTGCTTCGTGAACTGCCTTTGCGATCTGGATGTCCTGTACTGCCACACCCGTCAAATCAGCCACCGTTATCTGAGAATCGGATG
>JBDLJD010000209.1:0-6279 GCA_039714495.1 Thermodesulfobacteriota bacterium | reverse complement strand
TGGCACCCCACACACCCCACCGGACCAAGATTCGAAACCTTCCCTCCGGGCCCCATGATGCTTTTTTCTCTGGCTTGATTGATCTTCCGGATATCTTTATGGCAGCCGATGCAGCGTTTGTGGTAAGCGTACTTGAAATAGGGCATGGCCTCCAAATCATATGCCAATGCTTTTTCGCTTTTCTTGGACGGGTCGAGGGCGTCGTGACAGCCTGCTGCCATGCAGGTTTTGACCGGGGTCAGGCCGTTCCATTTGTGGTGGCACTGGTTGCAGGCATAGGAAAAGTGCAGGGAATGGGGAAAAGCCACGGGTGAGCGCACCGCTATAATACCGGATGGCGGGTTGAGCACGAGGGTGCCCACGGGAACGGTGATGGCGTCCAACCGGTCGCCGCTGACAACTCCCGGCCCTGCCAGCAGCAATACAACCCAAATGAAAATGATGCCTGATGCTTTACTTTTCCGCATTATATGCCCTTTTTCTCCCTGTAGAGGGTGTACATCAACGCCATGGATGCCTTGCCTGAGCCAGGCTTTTTATCGATCAAAACATTCCAGGACGAGTGGTTTTCCAGAAGTTCCAGCACTTGCATGATTTTGGAGATGATATGTGCTGGATCGTCGTCGCGGGTGCTGATTTCTTCGTTTTCCTGAAAAGAAACGTTGTCATTCTCGTTGGTTCCGGGTCCCAGTCCCACCAGAACCGATCCCTCGCCGATTTCCAAAAGCGCGCGGTTGAGCGCGGCCGAAAGCCGGGGCGCAAAGGGGGAAAGTTCCCGGTGCAGGGTTTTTGCCAGGTCGTAGGGGGTCATTTTTCTTTTCCTATTTCTATTTAAATGTCCAATAATCAATACCCAATTTCCAATGATCAACTTTTTAGAACCAGCATTCTGCAGTTTGTCTTTTCTTCAGGGCTGAAGCCCTGGGCTACATTGCCTAAGGCCAACCGCTTTGTAGCGCAGGGATTTATCCCTGCTTAGCCTTGCTCTGAATACTGATTGCCATAACTTGGGCATTGATGATTCATTATTGGATATTGGTTATTCGTTTTTTCCTTTCTTTTTCTGAATCTTAGCCCATGTGTCCCGCAGGGTTGCCGTGCGGTTGAACACCGGCAGGTTATCTGTGCTGTCCATCTGGTCAAGACAGTAATAGCCCTGTCGCAGAAACTGATAAAAGGTGTCGGGCCGGGCTTCCTTCAAGGATGGCTCGAGCATGCAGTCGGACAGGGTGGTCAGGGAGTCGGGGTTCAGGCACTCTTTGAAGCTTGACCCCTCTTTTTCATCTGCTGGGTTTTCCCGGGTGAAAAGATGATCGTAGAGACGCACCTTCGCCCGGATGGCATGGGCTGTCGAAACCCAGTGCAGGGTTCCCTTTACCTTCCGGCCGTCATCGGACCACCCGCCCCGGGTGGTCGGGTCATAGGTGCAGTGCAGTTCGACAACTTCGCCGGTCTGTTCATGCTTGACCATGCTGACGCAGGTGATGTAGTAGGCGTGCTTCAACCGGACTTCACGGCCGGGGGAGAGGCGAAAAAATTTTCTGGGGGCATCTTCCATGAAGTCATCCTGTTCGACAAAAAGCTCCCTTGAAAACGGCAGTTTCCGTTTGCCCAGTCCAGGATCTTCAGGACTGTTTTCAGCCTCGAGTTCTTCGACCTGCCCTTCCGGGTAGTTGTCGATGATCACCTTGAGGGGCCTGAGCACCCCCATGACACGCCAGGCCCTTTTATTGAGGTCTTCCCTTAAGGTATATTCCAAAAGGGCCATGTCCACCGTACTGTCCCGTTTGGCCACACCGATGCGCTCGCAGAAGTTGCGGATGGCTTCCGGCGTGTAGCCCCTGCGGCGCATCCCTGAAATGGTCGGCATGCGCGGGTCATCCCAGCCGGTGACGTGCCCTTCCTCGACCAGCTGAATCAGTTTGCGTTTGCTTAAAACAGTGTACGTGAGGTTGAGGCGTGCAAACTCGATCTGCTGGGGGTGGTAAACCTCGAGTTCATCCAGGACCCAGTCGTAGAGCTGCCGGTTGTTTTCAAACTCCAGGGTACAGACGGAATGGGTGATGCCTTCCAAAGAATCCGAAAGGCAGTGTGTGAAATCATACATGGGGTAAATGCACCATTTGTCACCGGTCCGGTGATGGGAGGCCTTGCGGATCCGGTAGAGGGTCGGGTCGCGCATCAGAAGGTTGGGGTGGGCCATGTCGATTTTGGCCCTGAGGACATGGGCGCCTTCTGCGAACTCCCCGGCCCGCATGCGCGTGAAAAGATCCAGGTTTTCTTCTACGGGGCGGTTGCGAAAAGGGCTTTCCTTGCCGGGATCGGTCAGCGTCCCCCGGTAAGTCCTGATGTCATCGGCGCTGAGGCTGTCGATATAGGCCTTTCCCTTTTTGACCAATTGGACGGCAAATTCATAAAGCTTTTCAAAGTAATCGGAGGCGAAAAACAAACGGTCTTCCCAGTCAAATCCCAGCCAGCGCACGTCTTCCTGGATCGACTCCACATATTCCACGCTCTCTTTGGTCGGGTTGGTATCATCGAACCGGAGGTTGCAGGTACCGTTGTTTTCTGCGGCAAGGCCAAAGTTGAGGCAGATGGACTTGGCGTGGCCGATATGAAGATAGCCATTGGGTTCGGGTGGAAAGCGCGTGGCAACCTTGTGGTTGAATTTTCCTGAGGCCTCGTCTTCTTTGATGATGTTCCGGATGAAGTTGGGTGGCGGCGTTATATCCGGATTTTTTTGCTTTAAATTATCTGTGGTCATATTTTTTTCCTATATGAAAGGTAGCGACGCAGTCGCGTTTCATAAAAGCGTGGCACACGATTTTATTATAAATCAAAGTCATGCAGCCTTTGCCACAATGCTTCCTGTTGGGCCTTTTGGTTGAAGGCTTTCACCATTTGGGACGTTTCCTTCAAAGGTACATGAAAAGGACGGCCCTTTTCATCGATGGAAGGCACCACATCTCTGGAACGTAAATAGTGGTCTTCCTCCTGTTTCCACCACTCCGGATCATTGGCCTTGAAACCGTATTTTTGTTGGAACATCTCCTGGTGGTTGAAAATATAATTGCCCGGGTAGAATGCAAAACGCTGGTACTTTACCCTGAGATGCCCGCCGCCCAGCCGGGGCGTCACCACATCCTGAAAAAATTGCCTGAACTCCGCATAGGTTTTTCTCGTCTCACCGGGATGGTCAAAAATCAGATACACATCATGGAGGATGTCAAGCTGATTGCAGATCGATGAAATCCTGACGAACTTTTTCAGAAAGGCGTTCGGATCAATGGCTTTATTCATAATCTTAAGCATGGATGTTGAAAAAGAGTCAATACCAAAATCTATTTTGATTTTGAGTCTGGACATCAGTTCCAGGTCTTCTTCATCGATGACATCCACGCGGGTTTCCAGCCAGAAGTAGCAGTCCAGTTCGGCCTTGGCCAGGGCGGATAAAAAGGCTTTGCGCCATTTTTTGTTTAAACCGAAACAGGCGTCGAAAATGGTAAAATAGCGTGGGTCCAGATCACGGGCCAGTCGTTTAATCAAGCCCACGGCATCATCTACGGAGAGGCTGCTCCACTGCCTTTTGTATTCCATGCAGTAGCGGCAGTTGAAAGGGCAGCCGGCCCCCAGAAATATACCCAAGGTTTTCTGATTGTCGAAATAGGGATAGCCGCGAAAATCGGGAGTGATGCGATAGGTGTCGATTTCCTGGAAAAGTTCATTGTGAACCGCTTTGAAAATATTCTGTATTTCGCCCGTTGCCACGCGATCGAAGGGGCTTCCGGGATATGTAAAATCCTGGGGCATGAAGGTGGGATGGTATCCACCGACGATGATGGTCGTCTCCGGGCGGTGCTGCTTGAGTTTTTCGGCAAAATAGACAGAGGAGAGGTAGTTGAGGCTCGACCAGCACGATATGGCGACCAGCCCGGCATCCAGGCCGAGAATACGCTCCAGCGATTTTGCCTTGAAGGCGGCAAGCGCTTCCGGTGTTTCCGGGCGCGAAAATTCATTCTCGAGATCCACGACAATAACATCGAAAAATTGCTTGAGATAGGTATAGATATATACCATGTGCGGCTTCAGATGAATAAACCGGCCCCATCCCTTGGAATAAAATTCTCCTGGATAAAGCAATAGCATTTTTTCTTTTCTTTTCATTGTACTGTCCTGTATTCTCTTCTTGACCGCGCCAGGGGTTATATATTACAAATTTTTATAAATAACAATTTGTTATCGCATATGGAAATAAAAAAAACACCATCAACTAACAGCCAGCTGATACCCCGCATCGGCCGCTCAATCACGCGGAGGCCTGAGCGGGCCGGCAGTGCGGTAAAACAGAGCAAATTTCTTCCGGGGACGCTGGTTTTCCATTTTCGCCCCCGCAGGGTTCCCCATGAAGCTGCCCGTTTCTCCCACACCTTTGGCCTGGGCGGCATCGCCCTGGTTTTGGTTATGCTCCTTTTGGGCACCGGAATGATGCTGAAACTGGCGTATAGACCGTTTCCGGATATGGCGTATGATTCCATTCTGACGATCCAAAGGGATGTTCCCTTCGGCCTGTGGGTACGCAACATTCACCACTGGAGCGCCAACTTCCTGGCTATTGTTTTGTTTCTGCACATGCAGCGCGTTTTTCTCACCGGCGGTTTTCGCAACCCCCGCCAGTTCAACTGGGTCATCGGGCTGGTGCTGTTCCTTTTGGTGCTGGCCTCTAATTTTACCGGCTACCTTCTGCCCTGGGACCAGTTGGCCTACTGGGCCATCACCATCAGCACGGGCATGCTTGACTATGTCCCCTTTCTCGGCGGCTGGCTGCAGAATGTCATCAGGGGCGGACCGGAGATCGGGCCGTCGTCCCTGCTCCTTTTTTTCGCCGTGCACACCGCGTTTCTGCCCATGGGCATTTTGTTTTTGATGATGTTTCATTTCTGGCGCGTAAGAAAGGCCGGGGGGGTGGTGGTATTGTCGAGACCGGCCGTGGAAGAGGCGCAAAAGGCTTCCATCCCCGTATTTCCGGACCTGCTGCTCAAGGAGCTGGTGACCGCCCTTACGGTAGTGGCGTTTGTGCTGACTTTTTCAGTCATGTTCAATGCGCCTTTGGAAATGAAGGCCAACCCGGGCTTAAGCCCCAACCCCGCCAAGGCACCCTGGTTTTTTATCGGCATGCAGGAGATGCTCCTGCATGTTCATCCTGTTTTCAGCGTTTTGGTGGTACCGCTCTTGATGCTGGGGGGGCTTTTGGTGCTGCCCTACCTGAACGATAGCCCCCAGGGGGGCGGTGTCTGGTTTTATTCGGCAAAGGGCCGCCGCATGGGGATCCTGTCGGCCATGGCGGCAGTTGCCTGCAGTGTGGCCGGTATACTTGGGGATGAGTTTCTTTTCGACTTGACAAGTGCCCGGTCGTCCCTCCCGGCACTCATTGGCAGCGGCATTCTTCCAATAGCCCTTTTTTCAGGGGTGACAGTTGTTTTCATGGTGTTCCTCAAGCGGCGCTATTCAGCCGACAGAAATGAAATTATTCAGGCCATCTACCTTTTTGTAATGACAGGGTATGTGGTGCTGACGATTACCTGTTTGTGGTTTCGGGGTGTGAACATGGCCTTGACCTGGCCTTTGTGGTGATCTGTTTTATATGTCTGCCGCCATACGGTCGATGGTAAAACCCGTAAAAATGAAAAAGATCCGTTACTGATATGAAACAGAAAAAAAATCCAAAGGAAACAGAAACTCGACCCGTCCCTCCTCGGCGGGGGTTCCTGAATATGATCTGGTGGGGTCTGGGCGCACTGGCCATTGCGGAGATGATAGGGCTGGTGGTCGCCTTTCTCCGGCCGCAAAGGAAGGTGCCGCAGCAGGAGGAGGGGTATGGCGGTCTGGTTATCTGCGGCCCCACATCGGATTTCCCAACCAGCACGGTAACTGCTTTCCAGCGCGGCCACTTTTACCTGGCGAGGCTGGAGAACGGGGGATTCATGGCCCTGTCGCGCAAATGCACGCACCTGGGGTGTACCGTGATCTGGGATGAGAAGAAGAACCGTTTTGAGTGCCCCTGCCATGCATCTGCCTTCGACCTGGCCGGGGACGTCATCAGCAAACCGGCACTCCGGGCGCTGGACTATCACAGCATCAGCATCGAAAACGATATCGTGAAGGTCGACACAGGAAAGAGAATCAAGCGTCAGCGTTTCAGTGCAGAGCAAGTCACAACGACCTGAAAAATAGAGGAAAAATAAATCGCCACGAAGACACAAAGGCTCTAAGGGTAAGGGC
>JBDLJD010000208.1:0-6380 GCA_039714495.1 Thermodesulfobacteriota bacterium | reverse complement strand
TTCCCATACTACGCTTCTATAGTTGGGTCAATAACCGGGGCAGTGCACCAACAGAAGGGACAAAATAATATGGTTTTGCAGCATGTTTGGGCTGTTTTGATTGTTCGGGATCCATCATTACCGGGTATTGGGTCCAGTCCAGAAGGGGGATGTCCGTGTATCCATCCCCCACAGCAACGACCCCGCGGGGGTTATTGCAAATCAGCTCTTTGGCCGTGGATAGTTTGTCCTCGGCCGTGACCAGCCTAGGTTCAATACCGTTTATCTTGCCGCCTTTCAGTCTCAAGGGGTTGGCCTTTACTGCTTCAAAACAATCCAGCACATCTGCTTTTTGTAGAATCCTTTCACTTAAGTCCAGGGTTCCGCAGCTGATGATCAGCATACGAAAACCGTTTCCGTGCAAATTGTGCAGGGCTTCTCTGTCTTCAGGCGAAATCAAGGCGGCAATCTCTTCAGCTGCCCGATCCAGGAGGGTAACGGACGTGCCCCTTAAGGCCCATCCATAAAGCAGACCGTAGAGCTGCCTTGAATGCCTGCTTTTGAACCATTGATGCATGTCCCCGTATATCAGCCATCCGGCCAATGAGCGTCTGATCCGGTATGGCCATTTTTTCAATTGCATGCGACGCAGCCGCAACAGGGTCTGCTCGCTGTCATAGGGACGCAGAGGATAGAGGGTGCCGTCGAAATCCCAGATAATGGTGTGTGGTGTCATGTGGGCAGGGCTTTGACCATGGTTTCGATTGCCGCAAGATAAGCAGACAAGCCCCTTGCGAAAATATCGTTGTGGTTGGCGCCGGGTATTTGCAGCAGCTTTTTATTTTCGGCAGCAGAAGCGTCGAAAAGTGACTGGCCATCGAAATAGGGGATGATATGGTCAAATTCGGCATGAATGATCAGGGTGGGCTTCCTGATTTTTGTAATTTTGTCGACATTGCGAAAACCATGCTCCTCTTTGAAGCCGAGTCTGCGGGTATCAATTCCCAGGAGATGGAGCAGCGGCGCTGCCAGGGCGAAACCGCTCTCTATAATCAGGGCATCGATATCAGCTTCGCGGGTGGAAGCGAGTTCAAGGGCAGAGGCGCTGCCCAAAGAACGCCCCATGACTGCCAAGGGCCCGGTGTATCCCTGTTGGTCCAGCCACTCTTTGACAAACAGGAAAATAGCATGGCAATCCTGCATCATGGCGGTAACCGTTGGTTCTCCATCTGAACGGCCGTAGCCCCGGTAATCCACGGGCAGGAAATTGATGTTGAGCTGGTTGTAAATCGGCCCGAGTTCGTCGTAGTCCGCCACGATCTCGCCGTTGCCATGGAAGAAAAGGATGTTAGGGGCGCTTTTAGCAGCCATGTGAAAGCAGGCGCCGATGGACACATCTGCTCCGACCGGGATGGACACATCCAGGCCAACCCTTTCTCTGGGCATAAAATCGCTTTCTGAGCGAGGGTGGAACAGAAACATCAGGATTTCGGGCCTGTCAAGAACGCTGTAGTCGATATTGTTTTTCGCGTCTTCCATGGTTAACACTCCGCATTCAAAGGCCATTTGTTTTATGAAAACTGAATGTAGCGCAGGAAACCAGGCCTGCCAAGCTTTTTTTCGGAAAGACTATAAACAATACACTGGTGGGCTGGCGTAATGGCGTGTAGGAACATTGGATATGGTGGTATGCGCTTTATTCAACACCACATCAAACCAGAAATTCCATGCGCCTGCCGGATTGATGATGACTGGTGCTTGACAGCAAGGTCCTGATCCGGATATTGCTTCTACCATATGAAAACAATCCATATATTGACAAACCCGGTCCAGAAGTATGCCTGGGGTTCCCATGCGGCCATTGCCGAACTTACGGGCAGGCCTTTTCCTATTAAGGAGCCTGAAGCGGAAATGTGGATGGGAGCCCACCCCAAGGCGCCGTCCACAGTGAAGACAAAGCATGGGGATGAATCCCTGATGGACCTGATAAAACAATATCCGCACGATATTATCGGAAAAGCAGTGGCCTCTTTTGAAAACCGGCTGCCCTATCTTTTCAAGGTGCTGGCCATAGAAGAACCATTGTCCATACAGGTACATCCAAACCGTGAGCAGGCAAAAAAGGGGTTTGCCAGGGAAAATCATCTGGGCATACCCATGGATGCCGCTGAGCGCAACTATCGTGATGACAACCACAAACCCGAATGCATCTGCGCCCTGACGCATTTCTGGGCCTTGAACGGTTTTCACGGCAAATCGACCATCATCAGGCGGCTCAAGGAAATCAGTTCCAATACCCTTGATAATGGCATCCGAGAACTCGAGGAACGTGCGGATTCACAAGGCCTGAAACGCTTTCTCGATATCCTGCTGAACCTCAAGGAGAATGATGTTGAAAAGATTTTGGACCGGGCCGTTCCCTATGCTGAAGCGCGTAGGTCCCAGGACCCGATCTTTGACTGGATGGTCCGGCTGCACAATACCTATCCCGGTGACATCGGCGTATTGTTTCCCCTGATACTGAACCTGGTGCGCTTGAACCCCGGCCAGGCCATGTACCTGCCCGCCGGTCAGATGCACGCCTATCTTAAAGGTGTGGGCATAGAACTCATGGCCAACTCAGATAATGTATTGCGGGGAGGGCTGACCCCAAAACATGTGGATGTCGCAGAACTGTTGAACGTTCTCAACTTCGAGGAACAGCCCCTTGAGATCATTAAGCCCGTAAAAAGGAACGCATGCCAAAAGGTGTTCCCTACGCCGGCCGACGAATTCGAGCTCTCGGTCATAGAAACCCGCGCAGGAAGGATCTATACATCTGACCGAAAACGGAGCGCTGAAATACTGTTGGTCACATCCGGAGAAGTCACGGTTGGCTGTGACGATGATTCAGAACCGTTGAAGCTCAAACAGGGCATGTCCGCCATCGTACCCGCTGCGGTTGAAACCTATTGGATCAAAGGGAAGGGGACGGTATATAAGGCCGGGCTGCCCTTATCCGCTTTTAAATAGAACAAAGAACAAATTTCCAATAGCCAATTACGAATAGCCAATGTCAAAGTACTGGCGGCGAACTTGATTATTGGACATTGAGTGTTGATTATTGGATATTATTTTTCCGACATTGTCCTGCGTTTCGAGGTTTCCTTCGTTTCGTGGTTTCGTGATTCATGTTGTATTATTTTTTTCCGTATAACGAACCATATAGATCATCCCCACCGTCTGGACGAAGGAGAGAAAAATAAAAAAGCCTATCCAGGCAGGTATGCCGGCAATAAGGGGCTCTGCCTTGCCCCAGGCCCAGAAATCCATCCCCAGGATGAATATGGCCCCCATCATATAAACGTAGCGATTATGAATCCAAGCGGGCAGCCTGAAAGAGGTAACCCCTGAACCGCTGCACAAGGCAACATGCGTTGCAAGATAAACGCTAAAGGTGACACCCATCACCCACACAACCGGCAGAAACGGACCTGCTGGAAGCAATTTGAAGTAAAAGAGCAGCATGACGCCTTCTCCGCAGACAATGGAAAGCAGCGCAGCCACAGGGAATACTTTTTTCAAATAAAGACCGAAGATAACCGTTGGAAACAGAACCGCCAGCCCTGTGAAGGTCTGGGTTGCAATCTGCAGGATGGTGGCGGGCGGTTTGTAGGCCAGCAGCAGTCCGGCGATGCTTAAGCAGATGACGAATATTCTTCCGCTCACGCTGGTCTCCCCCTTGAATTTGCCGCTCAGGGGCAGGATGTCCCGGGTGAAGATGGAACTGAGGGTGAGGAGTTGTGAATCCATGGTGGACATAAGGGCGGCCAAACCGGCCGCGATCACCAGTGCGGCCATGAAGTCCCCGGATATCAAGGTCATGGTCAAGGGCAGTATTTTATCGGCCTCCTTGCCCACCAGGTCTGGGAAGGAGAGATGCCCCAGCACGCCGACAGATATGGGCAGAAAAAAGACAACCGTGCAGATCAAAGGATAGAAAAGCATGGTTTTGGCAATGGTGCCGCGGTTTTTCGCAGAAAAGAAGCGCTGGAAAAGCTGGGGGAACATGGGGTCGCAGAAAAACCAGAGCAGTATGAAGCTGAACCAGATACCATAGGTGTACTTACCGGTTCCACCCGGCCTTGAAAATAGCTCCGGGTGCATGGAGAATATTTTCTGGTTGGCTTCAATGAAACCGCCGTGATGCTGTGCCACCATGACAAGCGATGCGAGCAGCAGCAGAAACATGACCACCCCCTGAAACAGATCGGTCCAGGCCACAGCCCTCAAGCCGCCCCTCAAGGTATATATGAGAATGATGACAGTGACCAGAATGCAGCCGTAAGCATAGGGCAGGCCCACAAGCGCTTCCAGCGCGTACCCGGCGGCCATGGGCTGCAAGGCCAGGTAAGGGATGGTGAAGACGATCATGACCAGTGAAAATACGAAGGAGAGCAGGGGGCTGTCATATAGCTTGCGCACTAGTTCAGGCGGGGTAACAGCGCCACTATTTCTGCCGACTTCCCATATTTTCCGCCCCAGGATCCAGAAGGTCAATGCCATGAATCCGGTTCCAAAGCCCATGATGGGAAAAAATGCATACCCGTCACGGTAGCCGGCGCCTGAGGTGCCGAACACGGTAAAGGCAGAGAAATTAGTGGCCACCATGGTCCCCATAAGGACCAGAGTGCCCAGCTTGCGATCCGCCAGAAAATAGGTTTCCGGGGATGACTTCAAGCGGGTTCGAGCGATGAATCCGATGACCAGGATAGTTATGAAGTAAGCGATGAGAACAGTAATTTTAATGGTCATGTGAAGATCCTTTGTTTTTAGGGGGGCCAATGAAAAAGCCACCCCGACAAAAGGTCGGGATGGCTTGAATTAGCCTGGCATAACCTGGAATTACACACACGAATTTTGCACGGTATTACATTATCCAACCGTGCCTTGTCAAGACTCAAAGGCTATACGCAACACCGGAGGATAATTTGTTAATCGTTTCATAGCCCATCTTCACATCCTTTCGTTGTCGTGTTACAATTCCTATTCTGATGTATAGTTTTCCGGATCATTGACAAAACTATCAAAATTATTTTCCGCAAGAAAACGGGATATCATTTCGCCGACCTTATCAGCCGTATCGACTGTGTAGTGACCTTTTTCATTTCTTCCGGCCAAGCGTTTTGCATTCTCCACAATGGCCTGGAGGGCCGCAGGGGTTAGTTCGATCACCACATTGACGGCGAGGGTATTGTTGCCAGATTGGTCCATAAGTATCTCCTTCATTAGAAACAATCAGGTACCCATGAAAACAGTATTGCTGTTACATAATCCTGGGATATGAAACACCATCCTCGCTGTTAACTGTTTCTAATGTATCTGATTGTAAATGGTGATAAAAACTATGATAAATTGTAATGATTGCCTAAATTGTGGTATCAAGTTCATCATCGTCAAGGTATTATCTTGTCGGTATAATATGGTCAAGGCTTGTGCGATGAAAAGGTAGAACTTTTGAAAGCTTGACATGGATCTGAAATGGATCTAAAATAGAACCAAAATGCAATAAAAAGGCTATGGAGGGTTATATGTCTGTTAACATATCAATTAAAAATGTGCCGGATGAACTTGCAGCACAGGTAAAAAAGCGTGCTGCCAGGAATCATCGATCTTTGCAGGGCGAACTGGTCGCAATCCTTGAATCCGCCGTCAAAGACGACAAACAGATAAGTCCGCTGGAATACCTTGCCATGATAAAAGATTTGAAACTGAATACCGCTTCGGAATCTACCTCTATTGTAAGGGATGACCGTGAAGCCCGCTGATTGTAGAATGAAGAGAATATGCCGATTGCAGTAGTAGACACCTCTGCCTTGGGAGCTCTTGTCTTTGGTGAACCCGAAGCCGAATCTGTAGCAAGAAAAATGACCGGATTTACACTGATTGCGCCAAACCTTCTGTGGTACGAACTTGCCAGTGTCTGCCTGAAAAAGATCAAACACTATCCAGAAAAAACAAGCGACATATTAAATGCATTTCAGCTTGCCGCTAATCTGCAGATTGAATTAGTGGATGTAGATCACAGCGCCATTGTCGTCCTTGCACAGGAAACCAGCCTCACAAGTTATGACGCCGCCTACTTGTGGCTATCACGAGAATGCCGCGGTGTTCTAATCACCCTCGACAAACAACTGAAAAAGTTCACCCACTAAAAGTATGACAGCGTATCAACAAGAACAAAGGGTAGCCCTGGAGATGGTTCGCAAACACCTTTCCGGCCTCACCAACGCAGATCTAAGGAACCTCAAGACACGGATTTCCGACTATCTGGCGTTCCGGCAGGATGTGGATGCATTTCTTGATTACTATTTCAGCAGCCTGTGCACGCAGACCTGCTATCAAAACCAATTGAGCGCCTG
>JBDLJD010000207.1:0-6416 GCA_039714495.1 Thermodesulfobacteriota bacterium | reverse complement strand
TGTGGTTCCGTCCTCTGGCCCTCCGTCCCCCGACCCCGTTGAACCCTATTGTTCCAGCGCTTCCGCAACCGCACGGGCCATGGCTTCCATGTTTGCAAGGTAATCCCGGGCCAGAGGGTCCAGGGGAACCACGGCGCCATCGATGGCTGCCGCGATTTTCCGGGCAGCATGCTGGTCGAACTGGGGCTGGACAAAAACGATGCGCACGTTTTCAGCCTTGGCCTTCTTGATCAGGCGGGCCAGTTCTTTCCCCTTGGGCGATTTGCCCGCTTTTTCCACGGCAACCTGCCGCAGGCCGTAAGCCTCGGCAAAATATCCAAACGACGGGTGAAAGACCAACAGGCTGGCCCCCTTCACCGGCGCCAGCACCTCCCTTATCCTTGCGTCCAGATCCTCGAGCTCCTTTTGAAAAAGGCGGCAATTTTCACGATAATCCGGCTCCCCCTGAGGGTCGACCGTTACCAGGGCATCCCGCATGGTGGCAGTCTGCTTTTTAACCAACAAAGGGTTCAGCCAGATGTGCGGGTCATAGCCTTCGTCTGCATTGTAAGTGTGTGTTGTTTCTGGGCCATGATCTTCATGCCCGTGTATATGCGCTTCCTCCGAGATCTTGCGCAGGGTGATGCCCTTGCGGGTGTCCACAATTTCAAGATTTTCGCTTGTCTGTTCGATCCCGGGCAGCAGTCCGGTTTCAAAAGGCACGCCGATACGAAACAGCAGCCTGGACCTGGTCAACTGAGATATATGGGCCGGCGTGGGCGCATAGGTAGCCGGGCTTCTTCCGGGCGGGAGTAAAACATGCACGGAAATTCTATCCCCACCCACCTTTTCGGCAAAGAATGCCTGGGGGGCGATGCTCACGCTTACGGGTATTCTTTCCATGGCCATCGCCGGCACAACAGTCAAGGCGAGCAACCAAACCAATGTTCTAACAATCATCGTCATCACTTTACAGTCAAATCCTTATCAAAAGTTGTCACTTTTTATTAAAGTATTCCTAGTATCTGACACCCTGCTTCGCTGGATGCTCGATCCTGGGGCAATTGGTGTAATGCATCCAGCCCCAGCAGGGATAAATCCCTGCGCTACATGGTTGATTCGAGGAATGGCATGTAGGCCAGGGTTTCAGCCCTGCAACTGGCTTCTGTCCTCTGGCCTCTGACACTCTGGGGCTCTGTGGTTCTGTCCTCTGGGGCTCTGACCTCTGGAGCTCTGGAACTCTGCTCATCTCCGTTTCCCCATATAAACGACCTTGCGGCCCAGGATGACCAGCAGATAGGTTGCACCGGCCACCATGATAATCGTTGGCCCGCTTGACAGGCTATAGGAATAACTGATGGAAAGACCGGCCCAGGTAAATGCCATGCAGAAAAGCGTTGCCAGGATCATCATTTGCCAGAGGCGCTGTGAAAACTGTCCGGCCACGGCGGCCGGCAGGGTCAGCAGTGCTATGACCATGACAATACCCACCACCCTGACCAGCAGCACAACGGTCAGTGCCGTCAAACAGAGCAGCAGGATGTAAAAAGGTCCGACCTGCACCCCCCGCAGCCGTGAAAATTCATGATCGAAACAGACACCCAAAAGGGTGTTGTAAAAATAGATGGACAGAGCTGCCACCACACCGTCAAGCACGAGAACCAGCCATAAATCACTTTTCGAGATAAGCAGGATGTCGCCGAAAAGATAGCTTGCCAGATTGTAGTAGCCGGGGGTCAGATCGATGAAAAGAAGGCCTGCAGCCATGCCCACGGCCCAGAGGGCGCCGATAACCGTATCCTCCCGCTGGTGGGCATAAAGGCTCACCAGGCCGATGATCACAGCAGCCAGCAGAGCGGCTGCCAACGCGCCGTGCATGGGGTCGATCCACGTGAGGCCGGCTTTGTTGCGCAGGAACAGCCCGGCGCCGATGCCGCCGAATACACAGTGGGCGATGGCGCCGGCAATGTAGCTGATGCGCCTGGTGACGATATACGTCCCGATGATGCCGAAAGAGACGCTGGCGAGCATGCCCACCATAAAAGCCAATCGCAGGAATTCATTGTCAGGGTCCGCCAGGGCCGTGAAAAACTCAATCATGGAAATGACCCTTTTCGCTGCAGCGGTGATCATGCCGCACCATGCAGTAATCATCCCCGTATATGTCTTTTATCAGGGAGCCGTCCACGCTGCTGGTGGGGTGAATCAGAACGCGCCTGTTGACACAGATGACGCTTTTGACCACCCGTGAAACAAAACCCATGTCGTGGGAAACCAGCAAAATCGTCATGCGTCGATTCAACTCCTGGAGGATGGTAAGAAGATTTTCTTCCACTTCCGGATCGACGTTGGCTGTGGGTTCGTCCAGCAGCAGCATTTCCGGATTACAGCACAAGGCCCTGGCGATCAATGTGCGTTGCTTCTGCCCGCCTGAAAGTTTGTTGAAAGGCATGCGGGCTGTGCTTTCCAACTGGACCTCCTCCAGGGCTTTCCAGGCCATTTGTTTGTCCGCTTTGGAATATCTTCCACCAAAACGGCGCCCCAATCTTCCCAACAGGACAACATCCATCACCGTTACCGGGAACTGAGGGTCCAGGTCGGCATACTGAGGCATGTACCCCACTTTAAGGCGCGTCTTTTCCGGCTTTCCGCCCAGAATGGAAATTGTTCCCTGCGCCGGTTTGAGGATGCCGAGCATCAGCTTGAGCAGGGTTGTCTTGCCGCCGCCATTCGGGCCGACAATGGTTGCGAACTCACCGTGCTCAACGCTCAGATTTACATCTTCGAGCACAGGTATTGTATCATAGAAAAAGTTCAGGTTGTTGATTTCGATATCCGTGTGTGTATTCATCTGTGAATCCTATGCTATTTTAATCAAATATGGCATTATATAATAATCGATTACCGAGTCAATGACGGCTTCTGATAAATATTTCTACCCTTTTGTGAGCAACCAAGTACGAAACATTCATGATTACTTATTTTTTTATATACATTAGAAACATATATCGGCACGGTTAAAATTTAGACCCCTTTTTTTAGGGGCAGGCAGGTGCTTATCGATTGAGGCTAACTGTTTCTAATGATAGGGGTTGAAAAACATGAATTCGTGTAATACGTTAGGATACCATCCAAATTAAACAATTGGATTGGGAAATAAACAGGTTGAAACCTGTTAATACTTGGATTCTGCACGATTCAAGTTATAAAAACCAGGTATAATAACGCTCGCGTAACAATAGACAGACAGGTTTATTTTTCAACGCCACGAAGGCACGCATCCTGATGGATATGGGTTTTCGTGTTTTTTTTTTGGAGAACTGATGCATGCATATCGCTGAAGGCATCCTTTCAGCCCCGGTTCTGATAGGAGGGGCAGGAGTCGCTCTTTCGGGGACCGCCGTGGGATTGAAGGCCGTTGACTACGAACGGATTACAAGGGTTGGCATCCTTTCATCCGCATTTTTTGTTGCGTCCCTCATCCACGTCAACATAGGGCCTTCCAGTACGCACCTTATCCTCAATGGCCTGGTGGGCCTTATGCTGGGATGGGCCGCTTTTCCGGCCATTCTGGTGGCCCTCATCCTGCAGGCATTTTTGTTCCAGTACGGCGGCATCACCGTTCTGGGCGTGAATACGGTAATCATGGCCCTGCCGGCCGTCATTTGTTACTACGCCTTCAGACCATTGTTGTTTAAAGGTTATAAACTGGCCATGGCCGGTGCATTTGCCTGTGGATTCGGCTCGGTTTTCCTTGCCGCCCTCATCATGGGGCTGAGCCTGATATTTTCGGAGGAAAATTTTTTAGAGGTCGCGGCCCTTATATTTGCCGCAAATCTCCCGGTCATGATCATCGAAGGGATTGTCACAGCATTTTGCGTGGCCTTCATCAAGAAAGTCAACCCGGAAATGCTGCTATGATCACAGAACCATTTACAGCCGGCAACTCTGTCATTCACAGTGTGGACCCCCGAATGAAAATCGTGTTCGCGGTCATGCTATCCTGTGTCGTTGCCGTGGCCAATAGCCTGCTCACCCTAAGCGCAGGCCTGGCAACAGGTCTGATGTTGATTGTCCTGGCCCGCCTCGATGGACGGGCGGTTTTGAAGCGTCTGGCAGTGGTTTTCGGCTTTATGGCCTTGATATGGGTGGTGCTGCCGGTTACCTACCCCGGCCCCGCAATTATAGCACTGGGGCCCTTGCAGATATCGCAACCCGGTGTGGTGCTTTGCCTGAAAATTACGCTGAAATCCATCGCCATCCTTTCCATCCTGATAGCGCTCGTGGCCACGACAACCCTGTCAACCATAGGAAGTGCCCTGCACCGCCTGGGTGTCCCGGGCAAACTCGTTTACCTGCTGGTAATGACCTACAGGTACATTTTCGTAATTGAAAATGAATATCAGCGTCTTATGCGGGCGGCCAGGATTCGCGGTTTCCATCCCGGGACCAATATCCACTCTTACAAAACATTCGCCTATCTGACGGGAATGATATTCATCAGGGCTTCCGCCCGGGCGGAAAACGTTTACCGTGCCATGCTGTGCCGGGGGTTCAAGGGACAGTTTCACACCCTCGGACCGGTGGCCCCCTACACCCAAAACAGGGCCTTTACCGTTCTGACAACGGCAGCCCTAATCGTTATCCTTGGATTGGAAATATGGAACAGAATCAGCCTATAATCAGCCTTCAAGGCATCTATTACAGCTATCCCGGACGACGGACCATATTAAAGGATCTGGGGCTCGACATCTTCAAAGGGGACCGGATCGGGCTGGTGGCGCCCAACGGCAGCGGGAAAACCACGCTTTTCCACATTATCATGGGGCTCTTGCGGCCATCGGCCGGAAAAGTGAACATCTTCGGCAAAGAACGGCAGACCGAACAGGATTTTATGGATGTGCGCCGCAGGATAGGGCTCCTTTTCCAGGATGCGGATGATCAGCTTTTTTCTCCTACCGTCCTCGAAGACGTGGCCTTTGGGCCGCTCAACCTGGGTAAATCAAAAGAAGAAGCTGTTGCCATTTCAAGAAAAACCCTCGAGTTTCTGGGGCTGGATGATTTTGAGGACCGCATTACCTATAAACTGTCCGGAGGGGAAAAACGACTGGTTTCCCTGGCCACTGTTCTGGCCATGGAGCCTGAGGTGCTGCTGTTGGACGAGCCGGGCAATGCCCTCGACAGCGGCATGAAGTCAAAACTGATCAATGTGCTCAACAACCTGAACATCACCTACGTGCTGATATCCCATGAGTTTGATTTTTTTTCCGAAACAACGGATCGGATTTTCAGCATGGAGGACGGAAAACTGCTGCAGGATGACGAGGTCTATATCCACACCCACCGGCATTCCCACAAGGTGGGCAAGCAGCCTCATAAACACTAAATAAAATCGTGTTCCACGCTTTTATGAAACGCGACTACGTCGCTCCCAAACAAAGAAGCATGAATCCCAAAGTTTAACACTGTAAACAACGGCAGATTCACATTCAGAGAGGTGCACATGCATAAAATATCACGCCACATGACTGAAGCATTGGAAAAGGGGCAGGATGTTGTCCTGGCGACCATTGTGTCACAATCCGGTTCCACCCCGCGTACAGCAGGGACACGAATGCTGGTTCTGCCTGACAGCAGCATTGTGGGGACCATCGGCGGCGGCATTGTCGAAGCCCAGGTGATCCAGGCGGCAGCCGATGTCTGGCAGAGCAGTGAACCGCTTACGCTTACCTTTGACCTGAACCGGACAGGGCAGCAGGACGACCTGGATGTCATCTGCGGAGGGCGGCTCGCCGTCATCCTGGAACCGATCCGCTCAACCCCTGAAAACATAAACCTTTACCGGGACCGGTATCTCTACCTCCGGCAGGGCGTGCCCAGCATGGTCATCTCCTCCCTTGCCGGGGATCAACAGATCGCAACACCTTTGGACCGCTGTCTGCTAGCAGACGGCCGCATAGCCCAGGGCAGCTTTTCTTTTCCTGAATCGATTTTGGAAACCCTGACCCGTCTTGCGGCAAAACAGCGGGCACCCTTCCTGGCCGATATGGACGGCCGGCAGTTCCTGGTCGATCCCCCGTTTGCCTGCGGGACCGTGTTTATTTTCGGTGCCGGCCACGTGTCCTACCAGCTTGCCAAACTCACCGGAATGGTGAATTTCAGAACCGTTGTACTGGACGACCGGGAGGCATTTGCCAACCGGAGAAGGTTTCCGGATGCAGATGAAGTGATCGTGCTTGAAGATTTCGATAATGCCCTCAAGGGCATTATCATCGACCCGGATGGTTACATCGTCATCGTCACCCGGGGGCACAGTCACGATAAAACCGTCCTGGCCCAGGCCCTGGCCACCGAGGCCGGCTATATCGGCATGATCGGCAGCCGAACCAAGCGGAACACTATCTACAACGCGCTGAAACAGGATGGCTTTACCCAGC
>JBDLJD010000206.1:0-6418 GCA_039714495.1 Thermodesulfobacteriota bacterium | reverse complement strand
CATCCACACAGGCCCGGCAGCCGTCGCAAGCTTCCCGGTCCAGTATCACGACCCCGTCCCGGCGTTTTTCAATGGCCCCCACAGGGCAGGCATCCACACAGGGAGGTTTGTCGCAGTGGTTGCAGACCAGCGGCATGAACGTCATCCTGAGATCGGGAAACGTCCCAATGGGCACATCTTTTCGTACAGCATCCTGCGTCCTGACCCGCATAAACCCGACAACCCCCTGGTTCTCGTTTTTACAGGCCACCGTGCAGGCCTCACAGCCGATGCAGCGCTCCTGGTCGATCACCAGGCCAAATTGAATATCCACCGTTGTCTTTCCTTTTCATCTGGTTTTTCTGCTGATTAATTCTATATTTGTCCTCTAATCGGTGGAGCAAAGTGACTCCTCAACTTTAGCTCACTTTAGTCACTTTAAACTTTAGCTCACTATGCCTTTTCAACTTCAATAGCCACATCATTCATGTGCATGTTGGGCTCGTAAACTTTTTCCTGCACCGGATTGATCACGTCATGGGTCAGGTGGTTGACGCTGCCTTCTGCAAACTGATCGATCCACCAGCCTTGCATGATGTTGATAACCCCCGGGCCGACGCCCGCGGACACCGCAGCCTTGAGCTTCGTGCGCCCCCGGTCGTTGTACACAACCACCTGGTCGCCATCGCAAATGCCCCGCACCCCGGCATCCCTTGGGTTGATCTCCACTACTGGTTCGGGGTTCAACTCCAGCAAAGCATCCACGTTGGCAAACATGGAGTGGGTCCTGAAACGGCTGTGCCCCTGAATAAAGGCCAGCGGATATTTTGTTTTTTTGCCGGGAACGGGCGACTCCAGGGGATCCAGCTGGACCGGCAGCGCCTGGCCGTCTTCCTTCAGCCCCTCACTGTAAATTTCGATTTTGCCCGAAGGCGTGGAAAAGGGCATGTCAAAGGCCTGGTCCATCTCGGGAATGGCATTCACCGGCATGGCCCCCTGCATGAGTTTATCCCGGGTAATTCCCTCCATGGAGGGGTCTTTGGAATCCAGCAGCAGATCTACAAATCCCTCCTCGCCGTGGTTAAAGTATTCTGCAAATCCCAGGCGCTGGGCCAGGCCGGCGGCAATGTCGGCATCCGACCGTGATTCGTACAGTGGTTCCATGGCTTTCTGCTGGAACTGGACATAGGGATATGGATGCGGTACCAGGTCTGAAAACTCCAGGAAACTGCACACCGGCAGCAGTATGTCCGCAAACCGGGCTGTGGGTGTCATGAACAGTTCCGTGTCAACGATGAAATCCAGGTTGGCAAATACTTCTTTTTCAATTTTGCCGGAGTGGGCACACTGGTTCAGGAAATTGATGAACGAAAACCATACCGCCTTCACAGGGTAAGGTTTTCCAGATATGATGGCATCGTAAAGTTGGAGGATGCCTAACCGGGAATAGGAGGGTTTGTCTGGGACGGCCTTTAAAAATGGCTTCCAGTTCAGCACCGCCGGCAGATACCCCCCTTTGAACGTGGCCATCACATTCCCGGTTACCGTGGCCACGGTCGCCAGGGCTCTCAGGGAGATATCGCCGTGATAGGTGCGCGTAAAACCCATGTGGGTCACAAAGGTGGTTTCCCGGGCCGATCCGATACGTTGGGCCAGACGGGCGATCAGGTCCGCCGCAACACCGGTGGCCTCCGCTGTTTTCCCGGGGGTGTATCTCTCACACAACTCCTTGAGCAGCTGAAATGCTGTTTTACACGCGATGCCGTTGACCGTGTAGGCTCCCTCGATGGCGGGTAATACCCCGTCGGCATGGCGCAGGGCGGGCCCGTCATTGGCAGTATCCCACACCACGTATTCCTGCTCCTCCCCAAGCCCTATATCCCTGCCGCGAAGATATTTCCCGGTATCATTTCTCACCAGGTAGGGGCCGGTGCTGTGCCTCAATATGAACGGCACATCGTGAAGGCGCTCTTTAAAGATAACATGCATCAACCCCAGAGCCAGGGCACTGTCCGCACCCGGTTTTACCCCCAGGTAGGCATCAGCCTTGGAAGCGGTGATTGTGAACCGGGGATCGATGACCGCCAGGAGGGCGCCTTTTGCCTTGGCATCCATGATCGGCCGCATCAGGTTGAGCGGCTGGGATTCGCCGGGGTTGGCGCCCCACACCACCACCACATCCGGTTTTGCCTTGCCGGCCAGCAGATTCCCGAAAAGCTGCGCATAGGGGAACTGGGATCCAAAAATGACCCGGCTGCCGCAGGGCAGCCCGGCATCTCCATAGCCCCAGGCACTGACGCGGGTTGACTGCGTCAAGCTGGCCAAACGCAGATATGCCCCGAATTTCGTGGTACCGGCACCGGGGCCGCCAAGCACCCATCCGATGGAAGGCCAGCCGTGCTCCGCGGCAATGCCTTTGAATTTCTCGGCGATGGTGTCCAAGGCCTCATCCCATGAAATTCGCTCGAACTTCCCCTGGCCCCTTTTCCCGATCCGTTTCATGGGGTATCGCAAGCGGTCTTTGTGATAGGTTATGTCCAGGCTGGAAAGCCCTCGCAGGCAGATGCGCCGGTACTTGGGATCTGGAAATTCTGCCGGTTCCACTTTCACTACCCGGCCGTCCTTGACGTGGGCCAGAATACCGCAGGCATCGATGCCGCAGTGGGCAGGACAGACGGTTCGAACCAATTTCGTTCCTTCATGGGTTGTCATAGCCATGCTTCCTCTTAAAATCTGAACTTCCCTTCTTGAATATCCGAAAAAATGCCGGTGGACAAGGGTTCATAAGTCGAAGCCCCGGGCAGCAGGACATATACTGCATCGCTCACAGCACCAGGATCGAAGCCCTCTTTTTTCAAATCGACCTTCTTGATCTTGTGGGTGGGTGTGCAGGCCAGTTCGGTGCTCATGCGGATGAATTTGGGAACCGCATACGACGGCAGTAACCGCTGAAAGTGTTCGGCCAGACCGGCGAAATCAAATACTTCCACGTCACATTCCGGAATGATAGCCGTCATGCCGGTCCGTCCGTCCCCCCCGGGCATGGCCACACCGTACACCGCTGACAGCGAAACCTGATGAAAGCTGTTGGCCACCTTTTCCACTTCGGTGGTGGACACGTTCTCCCCTTTCCAGCGAAATGTGTCGCCGGTGCGGTCCACGAACTGGATGTGGCCGTAACCGATATCCCGGATCAGGTCGCCCGTGTTGAACCAGGCGTCCCCCTTGACGAAGACATCCCGCATGATTTTGGAATCCGTGGCCTCTTTGCTGGAGTAGCCCACAAAGGGATTGTCTGCCGATATCTCACCCAGCAAAAGGCCGGTCTCGCCCAACCCCACCTTCTGCATAAACCCGTCCGCCTCCCTGACGGGTTCATCCTCCTCCACATCATATTTGACAATACTGTACGGGACCATGCAGGTCCCTTGGGTGCAGTCGAGATTGAGCATGTTCACGAAATAGAGATTCGACTCCGCAGCACCATAGATTTCATATACCTTCGAGATGCCGAACCGCTTTTTGAAACCATGCCAGATATCGGGCCGGAGTCCGTTGCCGATGACCTTGGTCAGCGGATTCTTGCGGTCGTCGGGCTGGGGTGGCTGATTCATCAGGTAGCGGCACAACTCGCCGATGTAACACCAGGCCGTGACATTGTATCGGCGTACATCGCTCCAGAAATTGCTGACACTGAATTTGCGGCGGATGGCCACGGCCGATCCGTTCACAAATACAGGGGGCCAGCTCAATGCCAGGGCATTGGTGTGAAAAAACGGTAGGGGCACGTACATAGTGTCGGACGGCTGCATGTTGAGCACGATTCTGCCGTTGTAGTACGCACCGCTCAAAAGACGCTTGTGGGTGATGATGGCTGCCTTGGGCATGCCGCCGGTGGTGCCGGACGTGAAGACATAGGCCAGGGCATCGGCCGGTTTGACATTTTCCGTTGTCGCTGGGTTTACTACACTCGCTTTTTCGATGGCTTCCTTCAGATTGATATAGCCGTCCGGCGCTTTTACCCGGCCTTTATCCGGTAAATAATAGAGCCGTTGGTCAGATCCCAGATTCAGATCGCCCTTGACCTCCTCAAAAGCATCCAGAACCTCCTCGCCCACGATAAGCACCTTGGCCGGGTTCAAGGTCAAACAGTGCCGCAATGCCTCCAGCCGCAGGTTGGTGTTGATCATGGCATTGACGGCACCGAGTTTGCCCATGGCGCTGTAGACCATGAGGAGTTCCGGCCGGTTCTCCAGAAAGACCACCGCCGTGTCCCCTTTGGTCAACCCCTGGGAAATGAAATAATTGGCATAGCGGTTGGTCCATTCGTTGTACGTTTGCCAGGTGTATTGGCCGTCTTCTGATTTGATGGCTGCATTTTCGGGAAACCCGACAGCCGCCGTCTCCAGCATGCTGCCCCAGGATTCCCGGTTTTCGACACTGATATTGGCAATGTGCTTGGCTGTTTTAGCGATGGCTGGCAGACGAGCCAGCAGGGACAACCGTTTACGCCAGTATTGTGACCAGGTAATGAGATCCTTTTTGTGCTCCTCCAAAATTCCCCCCATTCAAGGTTTGCTCGGTATTCTAGTTGGTTGGCTGTTTATTGTTTTCCGAAGACGGTAACACAGACTACATGTACCCCAACCTTACATAAACAACATTGGGGTGTACTTAGGCGACGGCCGCAAATGCATTGGTGATCACCGGGCCTTCGGCCGTGCTCACCCTGACAATGTACCCGCCCTCTTTTCGCCACCCCTCGGTGGTCAGGGTGTCACCGGGAAAAACCGGACTCGAAAACCGGGCATCGAATCCTTGGAGACGATCCGGGTCACCCCCCAGGCCGCCGTTGATCACCCCCCGCACGGCATAGCCATAGCTGCACAGACCGTGCAGAATAGGCCGATCAAAGCCGGCCCTTTGGGCGGAAGCGGGGTCGATATGCAGGGGGTTGAGGTCGCCGTTGAGGCGGTAGAGGGCCGCCTGCGCCTTGGGGATAGACTCGGTCACAGTGAAATCCGGAGCCGCACCCTCAGGGGGCTCCAGGCGCTCGGCCTTGGGACCGGGATCCCCTCCGAACCCGCCCGCCCCGAGATAGAAATTGACATACCCGGCTTCGTACAGCAGCTCGCCATCCTCGGACCTGCCGGTTACACGGATATCGTAAACCGCGGCCTTGCCCTTGTCGTAGATATTCTTTACCTCGCCCACCTCTACGACCTTTCCCTGGGCCGGCAGCGGTTTGTGCAGGCGGATGCGCTGCTCCCCGTGCAGGAACAAAGGCCAGTCTATGTCCCCCACATGGGGAAAGGCGCGCCCGGCAAGGATGACACAGTAACTCGGCAGGATCTTCAGCCCATCTGGCGCGTTTTCATAAACCAGCGATAATTCGTCAACGGTAGCGCCCACGCTCAAGGCATACAGAATCGTATCTTTAAAGGAATACTCGACTAGCACAGGATCGTTCTTTTTTCCAATGACGCTCAAATCGGCTGTGGGCATTCAAACCTCCAAAAAATAGATACCCAGGTCCAAAGGGTCGTGCCATTGATGTTCCCTGGAAGAGAGTATCTACATCAAAATCTGTAAGTGTCAAAAGTGACTAAAGTTAAGGAATTCTATCATATTATTACTCCCGCAGTTAAATACCCGAAGGCTGTAATTCCCGCGGAGCCTGCCCCGGCAATGCTCTTCGGACGGGGGCGGGATACGCAGTCAAGCTTTTACGTTATCCAGGAAGAGACTGGATAACGGATCAAGTCCGGCATGACGGAGTTGGCTATTTAGCCGCCAGATTAATAATAAACGGCAGAGCGAAGCGATTCATTAACTTTAGATCACTTCTCACTTTAGGTCACTTAAAACTTCAAGTCAATTTTTCGACAGCTTGGGCCTGAACACTATCGCCGGCTTGGTGCGCCTCGAATAGGTGAACCCTTCCGCCTCCCTGGTATCCCCGTATTTTTTCTCCAGTGCCTCCAGGGGACCGGCATCCAGGGCCCTCACCGGGCAGGCTTCCACGCAGTCCGGAACCTTGCCGGCTTCCCAGCGGTCCACGCAATAATTACACTTGCCCATTTTGGCCCCTTTTTCAGGGCCGAACTGGGGTGCATCGTAGGGACAGGCTTTCAGGCACTTGGCATCGCAGGCTTCGTTGCCGATACAGGCCTGGCTGTCCACCAGGACAATACCGTCCTGCTCTCTCTTGGTGATAGCCCCTTCCGGGCAGGCCGGGATGCAGACCGGATCGATGCAGTGCCAGCAGGCAGCCACGGTATAGGCCACAAAAACATCCGGGCAGCGGCCTTTTTCCGTGTACGCCACTTGCATCCAGTTTTCCGGCCCTGCCGGTACATCGTTCCAGTCCTTGCAGGCCACGCGGCAGGCGCTACACCCGGTGCAGCGGGTCTGGTCAAAATAGAATCCTATTTGCATA
>JBDLJD010000205.1:0-6444 GCA_039714495.1 Thermodesulfobacteriota bacterium | reverse complement strand
GCATGATTGGTGTTGAATATGCACCCTTTAAGATTATCCGACGTATGTTCTAGCAAGGTGTACAACTCTTCCAGGATCCGGGTGGCGGACAGGGGTTGAAAGTTTCTGGTTTCTTTTTGCGTCCATATGTCAGATCCGGGCGTCACCTCCAGGGTGAGCGGTGAGATGTACCATTTTATCGGCGTGGGGGGGGCCATGCGGTTGATCAGTTTTGCGGATTCAACAGCGTGCTGATGACTTTTTTCCGGATCGTTTCCGGTTAACCCGAGAAGGAAAATGCCGGACCAGTCTATGCCTGCGCGGTGGCATTTTTGAGCGGCCAGCGCAAACTCGTCCTGGGTAACGCCTTTTTTGCAGTCTTTAAGTACCTGATCATCACCGCTTTCAATACCCACATAAACCATGGTGAAGCCGGCATCGGCCAGCCGTTTTAAATCATCATCGGATTTTTTCAAGATATCCTTGGCATGGGCATAGGCGCTGACTTTCTTTAAATTCGGATGTATTTGACGGGCATATTGGGTCAGTTCTATGAGGATGTCAGATTTTACAACAAATGCATTGCCGTCTTCGAAGAAAATCTTTCGAATTTTATCACCGTACATCTCCCGGCCTTTGAGGATATCGTTCTTGATCTCTTCGATATCTTTGCGCACGGAAAATTTTTTGGTCCGGTACATGGAACAAAACGTACATTTGTGGGTGCATCCGTTGGTTACACCGATCAACAGTGCATCCCATTCCGAAGGGGGCCTGAATACAGGTTCTACTAAATTTCCAACAACGTAATTCATGATTGTATCTCACTTTCACTTCACATGTAATACCTGATCCTCTAGGCTAGGATTCTTTACTTTAATGTATGGTTTAATATGGAGAATATCAAGATCATGGTTTGCGGATAATATTGGTTCAGCCGATATGTCGCAATCTGCACCAACTATGGCAATTTGCATCAGCACGATAACTATCTGATATATAATTAAATATTAAACTTATTGAAATTGATGGCGCATTGTGCAGCATTTTCACCAATTCTTGGTGATGTGTCTCGCCCCACCCATCTATTATAAAATAAGGTTTGAATTCAATTGGTTAAGAACTTATTACCGTTTGGGAAAAAAAGTGGCCCCGAAAATGCAATAATAGAGGGCAAAGACACGATGAAGCAAAACTCCCCCATAATTCTTAGCCAAGGAGATCCGCCATGAAAACCCAGCCTGCAAAAAAAGCAAACCGACCCATGGTATATGGCAAAGCCGATGACCAATGTGTATGGAGCCGCGCCGGTGTGATCAAATCCATGAAGTGCATCAATGCGTTCGACTGTCTGGGATGTTCGCTGGATCGCAAGGTTCAGGCCGGCTTCGAGTCAAAGGCGGCGCCGCGCGGTGCTGAAACGCTCCGCACGCCGAGAATGCGCATGTTGGGCGGCCAGCTCAAGTGCCGTCACATGCTGAGCGGGCGTGTGGGCTACAAGCTGTGTGCCCATAATTACAACTGTGTGAAGTGCCCCTATGACCAGATGATCGATGATGCCGGCATCATGCCCGGCTACAAGCCGCCGGTCTGCGAACAGGTGTCTGGTTTCGCCGTACCCGAGGACCATTATTTTCACTATGGCCACACCTGGGCCAGGGTGGAGTACGGCGGCCGTGTGCGGGTGGGGCTTGACGATTTTGCCCTGCGCCTTTTGGGGCCGCAGGATGAAATCGATCTTCCCGGTCTGGGATCCAGGACCGGCCAGGGAGAGCATATGGCTGTTCTGAAACGGGAGGGCAATGCGGCAGAGACCCTGAGCCCGGTGGACGGACATGTGGTGGCGGTCAACCACAAACTCAAGCGCAACGCTCCCACGGCCAATGATTCCCCTTATTATGAGGGATGGTTTATGGTGGTGCAGCCGGCCAGCCTGCGCAAGAACTTGAAAAACCTTTTTTTCGGCACCGAAAGCCTGGCCTGGGTCGATGACGAGGCCACCCGGCTTAACACGCTGCTCAGCGAGGAAACCGGCTACAGCATGGCTGCCACTGGTGGTGAGGCAGTAAAGGATATTTACGGATCCGTGAAAGTGGTGGGTTGGGATCGATTGGTGGATGCTTTCCTGAGGTAGTCAAACGATCATCGCCCGAAAGAAGAAAGTTCCCATTGGATCGAAAAATCCAATGGGAGCTTTTTTTGTTATTATTCATCAGCAACAATCGACGTCAGGCATCGGCGGATTTCATATTCACAGGCAGGGCAGAAACTGATGCCCAGCGCATCCAGGGCTTCTATATTCGAGGAGAAGTGCATGAGGCAGAAATTTTCCCAGCAGTGCCCCAAACCGAGGAGATGGCCCACCTCGTGCAAGCTGATTTTGGCAGCCCTTTGGTAATAGGTTTCAGGATCGTCGTCAAAAAGGCGGTGGAGTGAAACAAGCGCCGCTTTCCCTCCCAGCTGGGATTCACCGTAGACAAAGGAGAGGATGGGAGAACAGAGATCGTGGGCGATGATGCCCAGCTTGAAGGGCGCCCCGTCATCGATAGCGGCGAGCTTTTTGATAATGATGGTTGCGTCGAACTGGCCCCGCACCGGCACGTATGCATCGTCGGGCGGCACCATCGAGGGAAGGATATGGGTGTTGAGGCCGGCAACCGCCTGCAGATTGGCGGCAATGATGGACACCACCATTTTGTCCACCTGATCGAAAACAACAAGATCCAGGAGGGGTTGTCCCGGATGGTTTGATTGATTGGCGTGCACGGTTGCCTTATTTCGATGCATGGTAGATGTTATTATAAAGACGAATACACATGTTTACCCATTGCAATTATTTAGGATTCAAGGATCCAAGGGGCCAAGGGGCCGAGTGATAAACCGTTTCATGGCTGTTAGCTCTTTGCTGATGACCACCAAGAGCCAAGAACTAACAGCCACGAATCCTCACTTGAACCCTTGGCCCCTCGGATCCTCGAACCCTTTTTTCCAACTCTTTTGGAGAGTAACCCAAAATATCATGGAAATCTCCGTAGGTGAATCCGAATGAAGGGTTACGCCCTTTCTATCTGGAACTTTTTTATCTTTCTGTTGAGGGTGCTGCGGTCGATGCCCAGCTGTTTGGCGGCCCGGCTGACATTCCAGTTAGAGGCTTCAAGCACCGCGCGGATATGACTGATCTCAACCTCGTGCAGTGTCAGGGTTCCAAGTCGGCACTCTGAACTCGCGGAATCCAGAAATGTCAGTTCTTCCGCCCCGATGATTTTTCCCCGGGCAATTACCACGGCCCTTTCGATGACATTTCTCAACTCACGCACATTGCCGGGCCAGGCATAGGCCATCAGCATACCCAGGGCGCGCTGCGTGAACCCTTCCAGGCGTTTGCCGGTTTCCTGGACATAAAGGTCAAGGAAATGGTCGGCCAGCGCCGGTACATCTTCCAGCCGTTCCCTCAGGGGGGGCACTTTCAGGGTAATGACGTTGATGCGGTAAAAAAAGTCATCACGGAACTGGTTTTCCTTGATGAGTTGCGGGAGGTCCCTGTGGGTGGCGCTGAGCAGGCGGAAGTCTGAGGAAAGGGGCTGGCTCCCGCCCAGGCGCTGAAACTTTTTTTCCTCCAGGACCCGCAGCAGGCTAACCTGCATTTTAGGTGAGATTTCACCGATTTCATCTAGAAAGAGGGTTCCCCTGTTGGCCATTTCCAACCGGCCGCGCCTGGCTTTGACGGCGCCGGTGAAGGCGCCCCGCTCATGCCCGAAAAGCTCACTTTCCAAAAGGGTTTCCGACATGGCTCCGCAGTTGATGGCGATGAACGGCCCTTCCGACTGCCGGCTCTGCATGTGAATGGCTTCGGCGATGAGTTCTTTGCCCACGCCGGTTTCTCCGGTAATATGTACAGGGGTCTGGGTCGGTGCCACGTCTTCTATGACGGAAAAGACCTGATGCATGGCATCGGACTGGGCAATGAATCCATCCCACAAGGAGTCCCTCCTCTCCATCAACTGTTCTCTCAGGGCCAGATTCTCTTCACGCAGTGCCTTGCTGGCCATGACGCGTTCCATGAGCAGGGAGAGCTGGTCAGGATCGAACGGTTTGCAGAGGTAATCGCAGGCTCCCAGTTTCATGGCCTCCACTGCAGTCTGAATGGAGCCGTGGGCCGTGATCATGATGACATCTGCATCCGGTTGTTTTTCCTTTAGTTTTCCCAGAAGTTCCAGTCCGTCCATTCCCGGCATTTTGATGTCCACGAAATAGACGTCGCAATGCGCTTCAGTCATGCGTTCAAGGGCCTCAAACCCCGAGGCAGCCTTTTCAACCCGATACCCGTCCTTGATAAACCACGCCTCCACAGCCTCGCATATGGCCTCTTCATCATCCACAACCATGATTTGGGTTGTTAGACTCATGTGTCTTTTCCTCCAATGATAGGGTTTATCACATAGAACTATTATAGAATGCTGGATTATAAGGGTAATGGAGTGTTGGAGTATTGGAATACTGGGTTTGGGCATATTGCGTTAAGTATGCGGTCTTCATTCCAGACAACCAACGGCTTATATCCATGATTGCATTTTCGCCTCATCAGTAGGCATTTACCTTCATTTCGCGATCAGCGTGCCCAATACTCCATTACTCCATTACTCCAGCTATTGGGTTCTTGAAGAAAGCGATCCTATGGTCATGCCCTCGGCCGCGTGGGCAGGTAATTTTATGATAAACAGCGTGCCCTCACCCGGCTGGCTCTTGACCTCCAGGGTCCCTTTGTGAGCACGGATGATGCCGTAGGTCATGGAGAGCCCCAGCCCTACGCCCTTGTTTTCATCTTTGGTGGTGTAAAAAGGTTCGAAAATCCGGGGCAAATCCTCCGGGGGGATTCCCTCTCCCTGGTCGGCAATGGATATGCTCACCATGTCATGTTCCCCATTCAGTTCGCCCTCGATGGTCAGTTTGCCGCCATCGGGCATTGATTCGATGGCGTTGAATATCAAGTTCATCAGGCACTGCTGTATCTGGGCTTTGTCGCCCCAGGAGGAGAACGATTTTTCCGGCAGATTCACTTCCAGGTTCACCTGCACCGCCTCCATCTGGTGCTGGATCAGCTGCAGGATCGTGTTGATGATGCCCTTGAGATCGATCTCCTTGGCTTCAACGCCTTTCTGACGTGCAAAGGTCAACAGATTGGTCACGATGCTCCCGCAGCGCATGGCCTCGCGGACCGACAGCTCCAGGTAGCGCTGGAAGCCGGCCTCTCCCTCCGGAGGCAAACGACCTTCCTTGAGGTAGGAGAGCATCAGCTTGTTGAAGGTGACGATGCTGGCAATGGGGTTGTTGATTTCATGGCAGACCGAAGCCACCAGGCGCCCCAGGGAGGCAAGCCGGTCTTCCTGGACGAATTGCTCCAGGTCGTCCTTGATGGCCTGGGTGCGTTTTTCAACCCTTTCGGTCAGTTCCTGGGTGATATCCCTGACAGTGATAACCAGTTGCACGATTTCTTTCATCTGGTTGAAGATGGGGTAGGCGGTTGCCTGCGATACCAGGGCTTCGCCGTTAGATCTGGTACTTTCATGTACGATACGTGTGGGGTGTCCGGTGCGCAAGGTTTCATGGGCCGGACACATACGCTCGTCATTCCCGCAGGGATTTCCATTCCCATGAATAACTTCAAAGCACGATTTGCCAAGCACGTGTTTGGGACCGAGTTCACCGGTTATCAGCGGCGAGTCGTTGCATCTGATGATGTTGAAATCACGGTCGATGACCATGACACCATCCGGGGATGCTTCCAGGAGGGCCGAGGCAAAGGAGCTGACCAGGCTGATATCCGTCTCTTTGTGCTCCACCTGCTCATACAGCGTGGCGATATCGAGCAGAAGCATAGAGGCCTGGCGGTCCAGAATGCCGACAACCGAAGATTTGTACTTGACGAGATCCGACAGGATCTGCCGTTCACCGGTCAGTTCGAGGATAAAATCCAGTTGATCCAGGGCGAGCATGTCCCGGTAGTCGTCGAAAACGTCGATATCCATTTCACCAGCATATTTATAGCAGGCAATGGATTTGGAAACCGGGGCTATGCCCACGAGCCTGAACCTGAGATGCACGGGCTTGGTGGCATTGAGCGTGCGCATGACGGACAGGCAGCGCGTTCCACTGGCGATCACGCCCACCTTCAAGACGAGGCATTGGTCCATGGTATTATTGGCACTCATCAGCGCTCCTCCAGGAAAAGGTGTAGAGAAAGCGGTTTAAGATTTTTTAGGATCACAGGGGTGCGTGGAGCATAGTGACCGGGCACCGGGAGCAGGAAGTCTTAACGTTATTTATAAAAGGCAGATCTGAACGCGTTATCAGGTGTGTAGCGTGTGGTACCCCTGTTGTGATGCATTATGCACCACTTTACACGGCAACAGGGGAAGTTGTCAAGCGGGAAGCTGCGCTACGCTGTAATTTGCCTGCGGCGTAATT
>JBDLJD010000204.1:0-6445 GCA_039714495.1 Thermodesulfobacteriota bacterium | reverse complement strand
TTGAAATCGTCTGAACTGTTTGTGCACTTCACCCGGGATGTCTGTAATTTTTTCCGTCTTGAAATGCTGCCTGATCTTGACCATCGAAGGGAACGGTGTCATCGTATTCTCCCTTTCGTTATTCATTCACGATTTATTCGATCGCCTGTCGCCGGCAGCCAGCTTGGCGGCACCTATAAGTGTGGTTTCACCTGACGATATAAACGTATAATTATTAAGCATCTGTTGTTTGTATGCGGTGTAGGCTTCACTGGCGCCCCCGCCCACGTGGTGAATTTCACAATTCAAACGGGTGTGTTTCTCCCATTCCAACAACACTTCAAGTTGGAAGGAGATGATACCGTGAGCCAGACCTAGTAGAAGGTCCTTTCTTCCGGTATTCAGGGTCATGCGTGTAAAAGAGGCGCTTTTACGCTGGATACGATGCCTGTCACCCGCTAGAAACGGCTGGAACCGCGACTGAGGCATACGGCCCGGCGCCAGTACCTTCCTTAGATAGGTGTCGTAAAACACTTCTTTTGTCATTTCACGACAGAAGTTTCTTCGGAACCATTCAAAGGAAGCCCCCCCGGCCCCTACGGTGCGCATCGCCAGCCATTTGCCCGGATAGGCATGGGTTCTCAGCAGGTGTTTTCTGGAAATCAGAGGTTTTTCCAGGCACAATGCCAAAATTTCCACGGTACCGGATGTGTTCATTATGTCGCCGTTGTTGACCACGCCCGCCCCGACGGTCGCACAGGTCGTATCATTGGCGCCGATGACCACTGGGATCCTGGCTGGCAGGCCCAGAGCATCGGCCGATCGAGGGCCAAGCTCACCACCTTTTTCCGTTGAGTAGATCACTTCCGGCAGTTTTCGGCGGTCGATATCCAGGGGGGACAGCAGCCTGTCATCCCAGTCCCCATAGCCTACGGTGTCGTAAAGACCGGTAAAGGACGCGTTCGATGGATCGATAAGAAACCGGCCTGTCATGCGTTTCATCATAAACGTTATGGCGTGGCCGAAGCACATCCCCTTTTTTAAATAGATCTCGGGCAGATTGTCCCGGATCCACAAAAGGCTTGTTACTGAAATCCCTCCCGGAATCGGCAGGTTGCCGGCAACGTTCAGAAATTGGTCTTCACCGACCCGATCCAGAGCCCACATGGCCTGCCGATGGCTTCTCCGGTCAAGGTGCAGAATGATCGGGTGCAGGGGTTTCCCGTCATAATCCATGGGCAGCAGTGACGGGCAGAGCGTTGAAAACGAGATTGAGCCGATACGATCTTTGTGCGCGATCGCACGACAGGCCGTGACCATGGCATTCCAGAGGGTTTCAGGGTCCATTTCCACCATATCCCTGGATTTTACCAATGGGGTATAACCGACACGCTGTCGGGCGATTTCCGACATGCGTTCATCGAGGACACATGCCCTCAACGACTGGCTTCCAACGTCTATCGCGAGTATGCAATCCTTCATATCAGTGCAGTCCAGCAGCGGCAATGGCCGCGTCTATGCTCTTTTTACCCTCTGATGTCATCGGTGCTAGCGGCAACCTGGGGGCACCCCCGTAAAATCCAGCCACTTCCATGGCGTACTTTACCCCCGCAACTCCGAAGCTTCCGGACACCGCTTGGTTCAACCGGAAAATCAAAAAGTGCAACTTCTTGGCCTCCTTATGGTCTCCGGCGCGGCATTTCTCATAAAAATCGCAGCAAAGCGCGGGAAATGCATTCGCCAGAGAGACAACACCACCAGTGGCGCCCAGCAGCATGGAATTGAACAATGTGCTTGCCGAACCTGAGAGCACATTGAAACTATCGTCACATACGCTCAAGTAATTGCTCATGTTCCCCTTGGAGGTATCTTTCATGGCGGCAATATTGGGATGCTTTGAAATTTCCCGGACCACTTTCGCCGAAAGGGTCACGCCTGTAAACCCTGGCGCGTTGTAGGCCACGACAGGAATGGTAACGGCCTCGGCAATATCCAGGTAGTACTTGATGAGCACTTCGTCGGTCAGACGTTTTTTAAAGTAGGAGGGCGTAACCACGGACACGAAGTCCGCCCCGCATACGGCCACTTCTTTGCTGAAAGCAATGGACTGGCGAGTGGATTCTTTCCCGGTTCCCGCCATAACGATCTGGCCGGGACCCTTTTCTTCCAGAATTACATCGAGCACCTTCAGCTTTTCTGTGTCGGTCAGGCATTTGCTCTCGCCGTTGCTGCCGAGAGCAAAGAATCCCGCAAGTGCGGAAGCGCTGTATTTTTTAATGTTGGATTTCAGTTGATCGTAGGCAACCGTTTCATCTACAAACGGTGTTGTTATGGGTGCAAACACCCCGCCCAGCTCTTTTGACATTGTATTACCTCCAAATGGGTTATGCTGATTATTTCACCTTATTCATTTGATCCGTTTCAAATGTCTGAATTTTTCTCGCTGCAAAACATCCCGATTGGCAACGTTGGCCGGTTCCCGACCTTGAAACACGTCGAGGACACAACGGGCGGCTTCAGTTGCCATGCGAATGACGCATTCCCTGGTCAAAGCGGCGCTGTGCGGTGTCAGGATCACATTCTCCAACTTTAAAAGGGGGCTGTCGTGTGGCACCGGTTCGCTGGAAAATACGTCCAGTCCAGCACCGCCGATCGACTTGTTGGACAGTGCCGTCGCCAGTTCGTTCTCGTTAACCACCCCCCCCCTGGAGGTATTGATTAAAATCGCGTCCGATTTCATGCAGGCGATCTCTTCCGCATCGATCAGGTGTCGGGTATCCTCACTGAGGGGTACGTGTATGCTGACGACATCGGATGCTTTGAGAAGGTTTGACAAATCGCTGAAGGTCACCCAATCCTGATGCTGTTTTTCCTGTTCCTCGGGAAGGTAAGGGTCAAATGCCATTACCTGCATGTTGAACAGTTGCCTGCAGGCGTCGGCCACCTGTCGGCCGATCCTGCCGAAACCCACTAGGCCGATCGTTTTTCCGTATACATCCCTGGGCAGATTCTTATACCGGATGGCGAAGTCTTCACCCCGGACGGCACGATCCATCGCCGGCAGCCACTTGGACAACGAAAGCATTAAAGCCAGCACATGTTCAGTTACGCTAATCGTGTTAACACCAAGGTTGGAGGTCACGATAACCTCATTATCTGTTGCGGCGTCCAGATCCACGTTATCCAATCCGCCACCGGTACGGGCGATCACCATAAGATTTGATGCGCCTACGATGAGCTCCCTAGTAATCCGGATCCCTGTTCTCAAGATCAATCCGTGCGCTTTGTCCATCATCGGCAGTACCGTCTCTGGACGGGGATCAGGCGCGACCGTAACGGTACAGCCGTCATCTTCCAGAAGCCTGACCGCATCATTCTCGATTGGCTGTGGCAGCAGAACGTTCATCATTCATTGCATCCTTATCTTAATATTTATTGAGATTTCTAGGAGATATTTACACTAAACAATCCTGCATGCACGTCCTTGCCCCGGCGGCAGGAGCAGCATGGAATGGAGATTTTACACTACTGGCTGGTTTGAGCATTCAAGCAAACAATAGCACGAGGATTTGAAAGACCTTTGTCTACCGCTTTGTTTTTATTTAACAGTTCGTTGACCCGAACAATCCTGGATAGGGCCATATTCATATGGTTTTTCATACTGTCAACGGCCATTTGAGGATCCTTCTGCTTGATGGATTCAAGAATATTTTCGTGTTCTTTGATCACCACCTCGATACCGAAGTGACGGATGCCCAACTGTCGACTGAAATTGATACTGCCCATAATGGAACGGATCATGATGCTGAACAAGGGGTTGCCTGAAGCGTCGATAATGGCATTGTGAAACTGGTTATCTGCGTCGGCATAGCCCTCGTCGCTGATCGAGGTATCTTTCATTATCTGTATCGAGGCTTCCATGTCGGTGAGATGCGATTCCTCTCGTCTTTCAGCCGCCAGTTTTGCTACTTCCACCTCAATGGGCGTTCGAACTTCCATCAACTGGGCTTGTGAAAATGAATTAGTTATCAGGTAGTTGGCGACCGCCTCAAGAGGAACGTCGATTTTTGGAAAACGAACGAATGTCCCATGCCCCTGTTTTACTTCGACAAGACCTTTAGACGTCAGAATGCGAATAGCCTCCCTCAAAATGCTGCGGCTTACGCCGAACAATTCGCAGAGCTGATGTTCCGGCGGAAGCATCTCACCATCGGACAAGTCACCATTCAGAATCGAGTTGGTGATCTTGTCGACGACGAGATCCGATCGGGATTGAACTTTAATTTTAAATATATCTTTGTTCATGCTGCTCTCTTTTGAAATTGGTTAATACTATTCGTATTCCCGTTATTATCAATGACCTCCCGGTGACCATTACTTGGACATGAGCATGTTTGGCAGTATGGTCACAACTTGGGGAAAAATAGTGATGATCACCAGCACCGTGATCAGGGGAATGAAAAAAGGCAGACACGCCCGTGCAATGCGCAAGGACGATACCCCGCTGATTTTGTTCAGGATAAAAAGATTTATCCCGAACGGTGGTGTCAGCAATCCAATCATTAAATTAAGTACAATAATAAGCCCGAAATGCAAAGGGTCAATTCCGACCTTCAATATCAGTGGTGTCAATATGGGCACCAAAATACTCAAGGCGGCGATGGTTTCCATGAAACAGCCGATCATGAGCAAAAAGCCGTTGAGAATAAAAAGAACAACCAATGGGTTGGTACTGATATCGGTAAACAATTCCAGCAAGGCAATGGGTGTCCGGCTTCGTATCAATACCCAGCCATAGAACATGGCACAGGCGATAATAAAGGTAATGGTGGCAGTTTCCCGGGCGGTCTCTTTGAGAATGCGCCACATGTCCTTCAGGGTGAGTTCCCTGTATATAAAAAATCCCAGGATAAAGGCATACAGCGCGGCCACTGCGGCGGCTTCGGTTGGTGTAAAAACGCCGCTGAGTATGCCGCCGATCAGGATGACCGGCGTCATTATCGGACCGATGGCCTTTATGAAAGCTTGCCAAAGCTCTTTGAGTTTTGCCCTCTCGTTTTGCGGATATCCTTTTTTTCTGGCATAAAACGCCACCATGACCATCAGGGAGACCATGACAAAAATACCCGGGATGATGCCGGCAATAAGCAGTTTGCCTATGGAAACATTGGCCAGAATGCCATATATGACCAATGGTACACTGGGGGGCACTATTGGGCCGATGGTGGAGGAAGCACCGGTCACCGCACAGCTGAAATCAGAGTCGTACCCGGCATCCCTCATGGCCTTTATCTCCACAACTCCCAGCCCGGCCGTATCGGCCGCCGCAAGCCCGCTCATTCCTGAAAAAATCATGCTTGCCAGTATGTTGACTTGCCCCATACCGCCCCGTAAATGCCCCACTAACAGGTTGGCGAAGTGAAAAATCCTGTCTGTAATTCCGCTTGTATTCATCAATTTGCCAGCCAGCAGAAAAAACGGAATTGCAAGAATTACAAAATTATTCACGCCATACAGAACCCGTTGGGCGATAATACCGGGGTTGACCGATCCTCCCCATAGCATTTTCAACAGTACAAAACCGGTGATCCCCATGGCAAAGGCAACCGGCATACCGATGAGAAAGAGTGCGACAAGAACTCCGATGAATAAGAAAAATGACATTGTCTTTTTCTATCCCTTCACCTTGTTTGCCGGAATGATTAATGCCTGCAATGTTTCAAGCAGCCAGGCTATCAAGTACAGCATCATCAATATGACACCTGTTGGAAGTATCAGGTAAACACGCCCGGTAGTGAGCCACGGAATGGCGCCCACTGGGGTATTCCATGTCAGCTTAACCATGGTTATGCTGCCAATAAACACATATGCAAGAAAAACTCCCATGGCGACAATAAACACAACCTGAAGAATGTTACGCGGTTTTTCAGGTATTCTTTCAAACAGGGTCAGAATACTGATGTGATCCCTTTCCCTGATCGCTGTGGCCGCACCCCAGAATGTCACAAATATCAGCGCAAACCTTGCAGCCTCTTCAGTCCAGGGAACGGAAATGTGCATAACGTATCGAAAAACCACCTGCATGATGGCGCACAACAGCATGAAAATGAACATCACTGTGACGATCCCATCGAGAACGTTATTCAGAAGAACCGAAATTTTTTTCATTTCCCCCTAGTTGGCAAAGGCTGGAGCTTTTACCGTTTGCTTTTTGGCGTAAAACAGGGGCGGAACATTCCGCCCTTGTTTGCTAAAACCGCCTTGGGTTATGGGTTAAAAGGATAAGACTTCCGCCCAGGTGGTAACGGGCCACTCTTTCTTGAACAGAGCTTCAACTGCCGGTTCCGCTTTTTCCCTGAATGCATCGGCATCCGGCTTGACAACCTCCATGCCTTTGCTCTGCAGGTCGGCAATCAAGTCCTTTTCCTTTGTGATGATTTTCTGAGATCCCCATTCTGAGGCCTCT
>JBDLJD010000203.1:0-6483 GCA_039714495.1 Thermodesulfobacteriota bacterium | reverse complement strand
GGATCCATGTCCGATGTGAGTTCCTTGCCTGTAGATGTAATCGCTATTTTCATGATGACCTCCCTATGATATAGTTATGAGCATATGCTAATTATATGTATGTACCTTCTGTCCGCCTGTCAAGGGGCAGGCCGGATACCATGGTATATTTATCTCCCAGATTGTGATTCATTGGCACCATTTATGCTTTAATATACAGTAACAGGAGTAGACACCATGTATCACTATCTTTTCGGACCGGTGCCTTCCCGCCGCCTGGGAATTTCACTGGGTATCGACCTGGTTCCCATGAAAACCTGTTCGCTGAACTGCATCTACTGCGAATGCGGCAAAACAACGGACCTGACCCTGAAACGCAGGGAATACGTACCCCTGGCTGACGTCAAAACCGAGCTTCTGCACTACTTGTCAAATCACCCCAAACCGGACTACATCACTTTTTCCGGATCTGGAGAGCCGACCTTGAATGCATCCATCGGTGAGGCCATCCGCTTTATCCGGTCCCATGAAACCGGTATTCCGGTTGCGATGCTGACCAACGGCGCCCTTCTCTTCGATCCGCGAGTTAGAGAAGAATTGAAGCCCGCATCCATCATCATGCCGTCCCTGGACGCCGCAACCGACAAGGTGTTCACCAAGATCAACCGACCCCACCCAAAATTGACGGTGGACCGCATGATTGACGGACTGATTCAGTTCAGAAAGGATTTTCAGGGTCTTATCTGGCTGGAAATATTCATTGTCCCTGGACTCAACGACACGGAATCGGAACTGACGGCGATAAAGCGTGCCATTCAAAAGATCATGCCGGACCGGGTTCATCTCAACACGCTGGACAGGCCCGGCCCAGTGTCACACATCCGCGCAGCGACTCCGGAAGAACTCCGGCACATTGTCCACTATTGGAACCTGGGCAATATTGAGGTCATTGCCAAAGCGTCGGATCGGAAAACCATAGTTGCCTATCGGAAGGACGTAGAAAGCGCTATTCTCGAAACCATATCCCGGCGCCCCTGCACCCTGGAGGATTTAACCAGCATACTGGGGTTGCACGCCAATGAGGTCAATAAATATCTGGATGTGCTGGAAGCAGACAAAAGGGTATCCGTAACCGACCAGTCACGTGGGCAGTTTTACCAGATCCGCCCCGTATAGAAGGATTGAGCCTTAAACTTATAAAATATTTGTACGCGTAAATGCCTTTACCCCAACGTTGGGGTTTAGCCTGATTTTTCATCCTTTGGGGCCACCAGCAAGCGGCCACCTTGATGATATACATCTACAGGCAACCCGTATACAGTCTCTATGATGTGGGCGTCAACCTCCATTGGCGAACCCGCATAAAAGATATTCCCATCTTTTAAAAAGATGCATTTATCAGCGTAGCGAAGTGCCGTGTTCAAATCATGCATGGTCATCACCGCGGCTACTTGGTGGCCGGTAACCACACGACGGATGATGCCCAGAATCTCTACCTGATTTTTAAGGTCAAGACTGGAAGTGGGTTCGTCCAACAGCATAAGTCTGGGTTCCTGAACAAGGGCGCGGGCAATGGCAATTTTCTGCAACTCGCCCCCACTCATCATGTCAATGTAGCGCATGGACAGATTTATAAGACCGAGGCGTCTTAAAGCCGCTTCCACTATTTCCAGATCGTTCCTGGACACCCTCCCCCATCGCACGTGCGGTCGTCGGCCCATGAGCACGGCGTCAAATGCAGTAACATGTGACGGCTCGCTGCGCTGGGCCACGTATCCCACTTTGCAGGCGATCTTCATGGGAGAAAAAGTGAGCACGTCCTGATTATCGACGTATACAGTCCCTCCCTTGGGGCGATGTATGGCGTTGATGCACTTGAGCAGTGTCGTCTTTCCAACACCGTTGGGACCGAGCACCGCAAGGAGCTCCCCCGGAAGCAGGGAAAAATCAATGTCGTCCAACACGGGATGGCTGTTGTAGGTGAAGGTGAGACCGGTGACATTGAGTATCATTTTCGCCCCCCGCGCACGATCAAATATATGAATACCGGCGCCCCCATGAGGGCGGTGAGTATTGACACGGGTAACACGTGCGGGGCCAGCATCAATCGTGCAACCGTATCCGAGACCAATAACAACAGGGAGCCGCATATGAGCGTAGTCGGCATAAGAAAACGATTGTCCCCTCCGATGATTCGTCTGACCATGTGCGGCACCACCAGTCCTACAAAGCCGATGACACCGAGAAAAGACACGATCACCGCCGTAACCAGCGAAGCCACAAACATACCTGTCATGCGTACTCTTTCCACACGCACGCCAAGGCCCTTGGCAGTTTCATCGCCGGCGTCAATGGCGTTGTAATCCCAACTCCGGGAAAGCAGATAAACCGAACAGAGTCCGGTGGCCAAAGTGAGTAGGCCCAACTCTGCCCAACTGGCACGCGCCACGTCGCCGAAAGTCCAGAAAACCATCGCCGCCAGCTGCATATCATCTGCAAAATATTGCAGGAACATGGTCCCGGCAGTGAACATCGCTCCCAAAGCCACACCCGTGAGAACCATGACTTCAGGTGTGGCACCGCGCATCCGTGAAACCATGATGATCACGCCGGCCGCGAACATACTGAAAAAATAGGCCGCAATCGACGTAACATAGGGATTGGATATCGTAATGGATCCGATGTTGGTGCTTTGCATTACACCGGAACTTAGAAACATGACTGAAAAGGCTGCACCAAAGGCCGCAGCTTGGGATATGCCTAAGGTGAAGGGCGAACCCAGGGGATTGCGAAGAATCGACTGCATGGCACCCCCTGCCACAGCCAGGCCCGCACCGGCCACAACCGCTGTCAGGGCTTGTGGCATGCGAATGTTCCAGACGATGATGTCATAACGCTTGGACACGGTTATACCGACCAGGGCCTTGGCCACCGCGGAAATCGGTACGCCGGCCGCACCCAGGGAAAGGGAGATCATCAGTGCCACGGCCAGGGCAACCAGGGCCAGGCCCATGAAGCCCAGCTTGAAGTTAACGTAGCGGGTATAATCCCGCGGGACCTGTCCATCCGTTAAATGCATAGGCTACTCGAACACCGATTTAAAGGCCATGCCCATAAAGAAAGCATTCATCTCGTTGAATACCGGCCGGCCGACCAAAAATTCATAGATCTCATCGGCCTTGACAACCGGATCCACGTCCTCGAAACGGTCGGGGTAGAGGATCTTTCCGATAAAGTAGGCGTTGGCCAAAATAGAACCGTAGTTCCTCGTGTACCAATTGTAGGGTAAAACCCCGTAAACTCTGCCCGCCTGGACCGCAGCAAGGGTTTTCAGAACCGGATCATTCCCAATTTCCCAGAGGCCGGAGGCCTTGCCCTCGAGTTGCAGCGAAGAGAGGTCCAGAAAAAGCACATCAGGATCCCAATCAAGAAGCTTCTCCTTGGCCACGGTGACCTGGCGCGAGGCCTTGCCCATCAACGATTCGTCATAAGCCACGTTAGCAGCGTTCACGAACATGAAAGGCGGATAGCCTGGCTCGGTGGATCTGTAGCCGTGCGGACCTTTGTAGGCTATCCCGCCCACAAAGCAGGTCTTTTTATCGGACTCGGGAACACCGTCTGTGCGTGACTTAAGATCGTTCATGGCGGAATCGAAAAATTCAATAATCTCTTCTGCTCGATCCTGCCTGCCCACAATTTGGCCCATTATGCGTAAACTTTTTGAAAATTTTGGGCGATGCGTGTCAAGGTTGCCGTATTCGAGAACCACAGTGGGAATGCCGGTTTTTTCCTGCAGTTCCACGGGGTCATATCCCATGGTTGCGAATGTCTTAAAAATGACTTGGGGTTGTCGTTCCAGTGCCAGGATCAGTTCTGGGTTGTCAAAGCCGCGGAACTCTCCAAAAATGGGGTATTCCTTGAATTCAGGGTGAGCCAAAGCATATGGCCGGGCATCAAAACGTCTTCTCATGGTCTCAATGTCATCCACGGCAACGATAAGGTCCTGTGCCCCCAGGTAGGTTAAAAGCCGCAGCGCACCTGGCCCTGAACAGATTGCATGGTGCACCGGATCGGGAACAGACAACACCCTCCCCGCGGCATCGGCAATCATCAACTTCTCTTTTGCAATGACATCGATACTGAACAACGTTGACACCAGGACTGCCAGCATGAACAAAACAACTATTCTCATATGTATACCGGTTGTTATAATTCTGTTCCGATTCAACATCTGGAAAGGACCTACATCTCTTATGCCAATCGAAACGTAATTTTGATAAACGCTCTAAAATCCTTTCAAATCGCTTCAGGCCCCAATAAAAAAGCCACTTGGCTGCGGGCTCTTTTCGGGCCGGAAACCTTCGTGGCTAATACTATCGTCTTATCGTTTTTATATTCCATGCAGACGCCTTCAGGCGTCTGATTCATTCACCCTATATTGACTCCAATATCATTTGTCAATAATAAACAATCTGGCAAAGTATATATGATGAGTTGCTATTATAACCAATATTGTAGGAATGAAACCATTGCCTGGGTATTCCCCCAGGTGAATCCAGGAAATGGTACTGTCGATATGATATTGGATATTATTACAGCATATTATCTGTTCTTTGCCATGTTGTTTATGCAACCTTGGGGTTCATTCAATCAGGGGCCGCAGAGATAACCGGATGATAACCGTTAGGCTAACGCACTCATAAATTGGCACTAATTTTGCTATTATTTAAGATATGGATACTTTTAAACTCATATGTGCAGGCCGGACAAATTGCAGTCCTGATGTTCTGCAAAGCATCATCCAGTTGGCAGTGGAGATTGCCCGGGAAGGACGCGAAGGAAGAAAAATCGGTACACTTTTTGTCCTGGCAGATGAAAAGGAAGTGCTGAAACGATCGCGGCCCTTGATACTCGACCCGCTTTTTGGCCATCCAGCAGACAAAAAAAGGATATGCGACCCGGACATGCGGGAAACCATTAAAGAGCTGGCCCAGTTGGACGGCGCATTTATTGTCAGCGGGAGTGGTGTGGTGATTTCGGCAGCACGCTATATCAATGCTTCATCCAGGCGGATCGATTTGCCACTGGGCCTGGGTAGCCGCCATATCGCTGCCGCATCAATTACAAGCGACACCGATGCCGTTGCCATCGTCGTGTCTGAAAGCTCTGTGGTCCGAATATTCAGCGAGGGGCAGCTGATTTCAGAGATTATCCCGGAAATCTGGCTTTTCGGAGATGAAAGCTTCAAAATTACCGGGCCGCGGGAAGAACAACAGGTGGCCGACCTGCGCATCGTATCCGTAAAGCCCTCATGAAATTGCGCCTTGAACCATCAACCGGACGATTGTTATATGCCCATCCCCCGATCGGAAAGCGTTAAGCTGCCGTCATATAACGCTATAAACCGTTTAATCTTAACACATACTTACCGACTCCCAAAATAATCAAAAATGCTCTCCATATATAAGTACTGTAATAACAAAGTGTTATTTCTCTTTTACCCGTCTGAGTACCCATTGCTGGCCTTTGGCATACATTATGCTGATTAAAACCGTAGATCTGATCATTGGATCGAAGCGCGGCAACACGAAACACAATCCTGCCGCAGAAGCTAAAATACCAAAACAGAGGAGGCGTCTAAAATGTACAAAAAAATCTTGTTCGGAACCTGTCTGACGGAATACTGCGATCATATCTTTAATTTTGTCGTCAATCTGGCTCAGGAAAACAACGCATCGCTTTGGATCTACTACGGCCTGGAAAAACAAGCCGGAATCTCAGAGGAGGAACAACGCGAAACGATCAAAAAGGGGGAGGCGCAGGTGGCCGAAGCCTATGTCGATCGACTGAAAGCAAAAGGCTTTACCAAGTATCAAATTAATGTCTCGGAAGGAGATGTGGTCGGCGAAATGACCCAATTGGCCAAAAATGCCGGTATAGACGTCATTGTCATGGGGACATCCACAAAAACACCATTAGCCGCAGGTGAAGACATAACCGGCATTGCTTTAGGAGAAATAACGGCTGAAGCAGTCTTGGCTGCCCCTTGTCCTGTGCTGATCGTGCCCCCATCGCTGATACCGGGCCTGGCGCAAGGGTAAAGAACAAAAGGAGGTAATTTATGTTCGCCTTAATCTATGATAAGCATCAATCAGATCGTCCTTTTAAAAAGGTGATTTCGGTCTATAACAGTCGAGAAAATGCGGAGATAGCGCTGGAGGAGCGTAAAAAGGAGCTTGGCAGGGAAGTCTGGGAGTGTCACACCCGTATCGTGTGGCTCGAAAAACAGATTGACACTGGCGAAGTGGTCGGCCCTGGCGAATATTGTACCTGGGGGCCTGACGAAAAGATTCCCGAAGGTGAAATCCACAGCGACTCTGACTAACACACCCTGAACGAGGTGATTTTTTTCTGAATCGAGATAAAAATCGCCTCGTTCAGGTAACAGTGCGAATCATCACAGCTCTCTTCTGAGGGGGATGCCCCATTTTTTCATATATTGCC
>JBDLJD010000202.1:0-6484 GCA_039714495.1 Thermodesulfobacteriota bacterium | reverse complement strand
CCGGTTTCGACGATCTCGCCGTGGTGGATCACGGCAATCCGGTCGCACAGAAAACGTGCCGCCGCCAGGTTGTGGGTAATGAACAGAAACGTTACGCCAAAACGATCACGGATATCCAGCAACAGTCGAAACAACTGGATGGCGATGGTGGCATCCAGCATGGACGTCGGTTCATCGGCAACCACGAATTCAGGCTTCAATACCATGGCGCGTGCGATGGCCACCCGCTGCCGCTGCCCGCCGCTGAGCTGATGGGGATAGCGGTTCATATAGTCGGTGGCCGGAGACAAACCCACCGACTCCAGTGACTTGATTACCTTCATGCGCCGTCCCTGCCGCGTGGCTATCCCATGGATCACCAAAGGCTCCAGAATGGTATCACAAATGGATAGATGCGGATTGAGCGACTGATAAGGGTCCTGAAAGATCATTTGAGCCTTCATGCGGTAATTCTTCAAGGATCGCCCTTTCAAGCGGTTGATCTCCTGCCCTTCGAGCAGAATGCTCCCTTCGTCCGGGTCTTCGAGTTTGACAACCAGGCGCGCCGTGGTGGTCTTACCGCTGCCGCTCTGACCCACCAGGCCGAAAATTTCACCTTTGAAAATTTCTAGGGATATGTTCTTCAAGGCAGTGACCGTTTCGCTTGACTTGTTGAAAAAGCTGGCCCGTGATTTGTAATATTTTGATATGCCGTTCAGCTGCACAATCGATCTATTTTCCGCTTCCACCATTTTGCCTGTCCTTCATTAGAAACAGTGAGCACCATTTGAGGATAATATACCTATCCCAAAACCTGATTTGTTAACATCAACCGTACGGATGCATGTTTCTAATGTGTATGATTAATAATGATTTAAAATAAAAGCGTTCTTTACACATAGGCAACCACATTACATAACGCTCTGTGCGTAGGCGATACCTGACGATATTCCGGTGCACTGTTCTCACATTCCGAGGACGCTTGAGAGCACTGTTTGTAAAAGCGACAACCAACCGGTGGGGTGATCAGATTGGGGGTCTTCCCTGGGATGGTCGACGGTTCCGGCTTTTCCCCATCCAGCGTCAGATAGGAAGAAAGCAGCAGGCGTGTGTAAGGGTGGATAGGCGTATTGAACACTTCCTCACGCGTACCGAATTCCACGATTTGCCCGGCAAACATCACCGCAATGTCATGGCAGACATCCGCCACCACGGCAATGTCATGGGAAATAAAGATGACACTGATATTCATTTGGTCCTGAATGGTCTTTATCTCCTGCAAGATCTGATCCTGTACAACCACATCCAGGGCCGTGGTGGGTTCATCGGCTATAACCAGTCTGGGATCGCAGGCCAGAGCCATGGCGATAATTGCCCGCTGCTTCATACCACCACTGAATTGATGGGGAAAATCCTGCATGCGGTCTCTGGGTATCTCCACAAGATCGAACAGCATTTCAACCCGCTTTTGCAGCTCCGCCTGAGGCGTGTCCGGGTGGTGGGCCACGATGGCCTCCCGAATCTGTTCATGAACGCGGTGGACTGGATTCAGCGCGTTCATGGCAGCCTGAAATATCATGGCGATGTCATTCCAGCGCACCGCACGCATGGCTTCATCCGACAGCTGGACAAGGTCCCTGTCATTATAAAGAATCCGCCCCTGGGTTATCATCCCATTTTCTGGTAAAAGACCCATCAGCGCCATGCCGATTGTGGTTTTGCCGCAGCCGGACTCACCCACGAATCCCAGTGAACGCCCCTCTTCCAAATGAAACGAAACATCATCTACCGCATTCAATACACCGTTTTTCGTCTGGTAGCTGACACACAAGTTTTCAACCGATAACAATGTCATATTAATCCGAATGCTCCTCTTTCCTTAGCCTTGGGTCAAGAACCTCATCCATGGCTCGCCCCAGCATGTAAAAAGAGAGGGTGAGCAGGGATATACAGATTCCCGGTGGTAACAGCCAGTATGGTGCTTGAAACATATGGCCTGTTTTCCAGACCCACTGCAGCATCATCCCCCAGCTCACCTGGCTGGGATCTCCAAACCCCAGAAATGCCAGGGCCGCCTCCACCAGAATGGCGGATGTCACCCGAAACGTCATGTAGAGAAAGGATAGGGGCAGGACATTGGGCATGATGTGACGAAATATGATCCTCAAATGGGATGCCCCGGCCACCTTGGCCGCTTCGATAAAGGGCCGCTGCTTCAGTGTCAGCGTCTGTGCCCGGATCACCCGGGATACGCCGGGCCATCTTAACAGTGCTATCAAGAGGACGATCAGCCAAATATTGAGTTGTCCAAAAAGAGCCGCCAGAAGCAGCAGAATCAACAGAGACGGCATGACCATAATCATATCAGCCAGACGCATGAGCAGGGTATCCACCACTCTGCCCATATAGCCTGCAAGCATACCGATGATCGTGCCCAGCACGATGCTGATGAAAGCCGCTGACAGACCCACCATGAAGGCGATCTTGGCGCCTTCCAGAAGCTGGGTGAAGATGTCCCGCCCGATGAAATCGGTTCCCATCCAGTGGCGCATGCTCGGCCCGGTCGCATGTGATATCTCTGGGTCCACGCCGGTCATGGGGTCATACATGGGGTCGAGAAACGGCGTGACAAAACTAGCCAGGGCCATGAGGGCAAAGATCATCATTAGGGTCAGCCCCATCTTGCCCAGCAGGTTTTTCCTGAAAACCGCCCAACCCTTGGCCAACCGGCCAAACAGATGAATTCTTTCAGATGGTGTGTTCATGTATTCAGCTCTTTTAAAGTTAATGGGACAATCCATTGCGCGGCAATGGCACTTTTTTAATAGCGGATTCTCGGATCCAGGTACGCATAAAGCACATCGACAATCAAGTTAGCCGTTAAAACAACGGCAGCGATCAACAAAAAACAGGCCTGAGCCAGGGGATAATCGTTGTTGCCCACGGCGAACACCAGTTCCTTACCGATGCCCGGCCATGTAAAGACCGTCTCGGTCAAAGCCCCGCCGTTAATGGAAAATGCCAGGCTCAAACCGATACTGGTGATCACCGGCAACGCCGCATTTCTGGCTGCATGATGGTTCCGTATTACCTTTTCCGTCAGCCCTTTTGCCCGGGCGGTGATGATATAGTCCTCTTTCAGGGTTCCCAGCATGCTGCTGCGCATCAACAACAGGTAGGAGCCCATCTGAATCACAAACAGGGTCAGCAGGGGAAGCAGCATATGGTGCACCACATCCAGGGCCTTTACCAAAAAGTTGGTGTCTTCATGCACCCACACCTCGGGAGAAATGATGCCGTTCAACGGGAACCACCCCACCTTATACCCTAGAATCCACACCAGCATCAGGGCAAACCAGGGTACAAAAAGCGTGTGGCAGACCAGCGCACTGATGGTCATCCAGGTGTCGCTTTTTCTTCCTTTTCTCCAGGCAGCGATTTTACCGAAAAATACGCCGGCCAGGGCGGCCAGAATCGTGGAGGTTGTGAACAACAGGATGGTGTTGGGCAGGCGGTTCCAGATAATATTCTGAACAGGCTCACCATAATGAAACGACACACCAAAATTGCCACTGAAAAAATTTTTCAGGTAAAAAAGATACTGGGTCCATATGGGTTGATCCAGCCCCAGCTGGGACATGACGTGTTCGACTTCTTCAGGGGTCCACATGGGATCGACCATCCGGGCCACCGGATCCCCGGGCGCCACACGAAACAGTACAAACAGAATCGTCAGAATCACGAAAAAGATAATGGCTATCTCCACCACTCTCCTGAGAATAAATTTTCTGATCTCCATATTTTATGCCTCTTTTGGCCCTTTTCGATAGCGCTGCCTTTTTAGAGCAGGTTTTTCTAAATTGCCGCGGGATTGTTCAATGGCTAGTGTATTTAATGGTCTATCATTCATCTCGTTCCAAGTCATCGATCACCAATAGGTTTGACCACGCAAAACGACCAGATGCTCCCGATGCCCTCGACCTTCTCCACCCATCCGGAAACGCGGTCTTTCCGAGCGGCTTCCAACACATTGGGGTTGTAAAGGGGTATGTAAGGGACATCTTCCAGAAGGATCCGCTGCATCTCCCACAGTATTTCCCGGCGCTTGTCCACATCCATCTCACCGCGCTGCTTGTTCCTGAGTTTATCAAAGGCCTTGTTCTTGTAGCCGCTCATGTTCCAGCCGCGTTCCTTATCCTGTTTAGAATAGAAAAACGTACCCACGTAATCCGGATCCAGGTTGAGTTTCCCATACCCCAGGATAAAGGCATCGAAATCCCGTTTACCTTTCACCTGCTGCAGAAGGGCACTAAAGGCCATGGGACGCGCATAAGCCGGCATCCCCATATCACGCAGCCACTCCTGAATCATGAGACCTGCAAAAGCCCGACGGGGGTCGTAGTCGGCCGGAGGGGTCAGAATAGTGAATCGCTCCATAGGCTTTCCATCGGGTAGATGCAATTCCTTGCCTTTCACCACCTTGCCGTCTGCATCCACCGGGGGATCTGTCCAGGAATACCCGGCCTCCTTCAACATCTCATATGCTATCTTGAGGCGCTCATCATGGCTCAAACCATCACCATAATGCGACACTTGGGGGTTGTGCCAGAATGTGTTCCCCGGGGGGACCACCGAATGCAGAACGGTCCCATACCCCTGCAGGATGCGCGAAATAATAAAATCTTTGTCAATGATAGTGGCGATGGCCTTCCGTAATACCACATTGTCAAACGGCGGTTTCCTTAGATTGAAACCCATATAGTACAAAGCGCTTTTCTGATTGTGAAAAACCTGGATATCCGCTTCTTTTTGCAGATCGTCGAGATACCCCGGTTGCAAGCCCCACCAGAACATGTCGATATTCCCCTTTTTCAAAGCTAGGATGGCCACATCCGACGTACCATAGAATTTAAACAGAATCTCATCGATATAGGGACCCAGCAAATGCCCGCCGATGTGTTGACCTGAACCGAAAAAGTGCGGATTCTTCTGCATGTGGAGATAGGCGCCGCCCTTGTAAGCCTTTACGACAAAGGGACCTGTGCCCAAAGGATTACTGATTTCGTGGTTCTGGAGTGACCGGAGGGGCTTTTCTTTCTTTTTGGCCTCCGTGGTGACAGCCTCCCACTCCTGGCGTGAGACCATGGGGGCGGTCAATGCCCTGGACAGGAACACAGCGGTTGGTTTTTTTAAATAGAAAATAACCGTGTGGTCATCTGGTGTCTCGATCTTCTTGATGGCTTTCCACTTGCTCGAATACCTGGGCACTTTGAATTCTTTGATGATTTTTCCGGTGAACACCACGTCATCGGCCGTAAAATCAGATCCGTCCGCCCATTTGGCGTGCCTGAGTTTGACGGTATAGGCAATCTTCTCCTTGTCGTAAATCGGATCCTCGGCAGCCATCCAGGGGATCAACTCCAGTGTTTCAGGATGGCGGGTATAGAGGGGCTGATAAATCTGGGTTAGAATTTTTCTTGAATTGGCGTCGCTGGCCAGCCAGATGTTGAGCGTTCTCGGCTCTTCGGGCAAACCGATGCGCAAAAGGCGTTGCGGTGTTTCAGGTTGGCAGGAAACGAGAAGGCCAAAAAGCAGGCCCCCCATCAGCAGCCCCATCAGTCTGGTGGCTGCCTGCATTTTAATTTGAAAGCGTGTTTTAATTTTCATTCTTCCACTCTGTTACTTTCCGTTCAATAAAATCGATCACATCCGATTCCAGGTTTACGTTATCAAAACGGTTTATCCTGGGGATACCGCCAGGACTCACGCAATTGACCTCCACCAGCTTGTCGCCGATCACATCGATCCCTACAAAATAGAGACCGTCTTCGATGAGTTTATCTTTTATCGCCAGGCACAGGTTCTTTTCATTTTCGGTCACCGTATGCTTGTGAACGGTCGCGCCGGCGTGCACATTGGTTCTGAAATCCCCTTCTTTGGGCGTCCGCCGGTAAGCTCCCATGATTTCACCGTTCAGCAGCAGTATCCTGACATCGCCCTTGGTTTTGACACCGTTGACATACTCCTGCACCATGATCTGTTCGCGCTCGGGATAGCGTTTATAATCCTTTACATAGTAATTGATCAAAGAATTCAGATTTTCCTGATCCCGGTTGCTGACCTTGATGACCCCTTCCCCGCCAAAACGCTGGAGAGGCTTGACCACCATGGCGCCGCCAAAGTCGTCGATTATCTTTTTCAGGCGGATCGGATCCCTGGAAACGTGGGTCTCGGGAATAATATCCGGAAAATTGAGTATGTACAGTTTGCTGTTGCCCAATATCTGGCCATTGGTGCTGTTGATCATGAACACCTGGTCGTTGACCGGGGCCAAAAGCTCCATTACCTGGTAATTCAACGGAGGGTTTTTTCTCAAAAACAGGGCGTCCAGGTCTGTAAGGGTCTCAAAGATAAGATCGTCTTTTTTAAGACACTGGATCAGGCTCGCCCAATAATCGGCCAAGCCCAGGTCGGTAGGAACGGTTATATTCCACATCCTGGCAAC
>JBDLJD010000201.1:0-6532 GCA_039714495.1 Thermodesulfobacteriota bacterium | reverse complement strand
ACCCGCATGGCCGCCTTTTCCAGGATGGTCGTCACACCGCCCAGCACCTTGAAACGTTCGTCCTGGGTCTGGCCGTGAAAGGAGCGATAGTAGATCTGCTGGCAAATCCCCGCCAGCTTAAAAAGGCCGAAACAGTAGTAAAAGTCGTAGTGCTCCATGGAACGGCCGGAAATTTGCTCATAGTAATCCACCAGTTCCCTGCGTGTCAGCATGCCCTTGGCATTGGTGGGAACCGTCCGGATCAGCTGCATCTCCTCGGGATCACCGGCTTCCACCCAGTAGGCCAGCGTACCGCCCAGGTCCATCAACGGATCACCGAGGGTCGTCATTTCCCAGTCCAGGATGCCGATGATCTTCAGGGGGTCGTCAGGGTCCAGAACCACATTGTCAAACTTGTAATCGTTGTGAATAAGACCTGGCGAGTCCGTATCCGGGGGCATTTTATCCAGAAGCCAGGCCATCACTTCCTCGGCGTCCGGGACATCCGGCGTGCGGGCGGCCCGAAAGCGCCGGATCCAACCGGTCACCTGACGCTCCACATACCCTTCAGGTTTGCCGAAATCTTCCAGTCCGATGCTCTGGAAATCCACGCAGTGCAATTCATGAAGGGCCTTGACGAGATTTTGGCTGAGCAGGGTTACATCGTCGGGGGCCAGCCCCAGTGAAGCAGGAATATCCCTGCGCAGGACGATGCCCGGAATCCGCTCCATAACATAAAAAGGGCACTCCATTACCTCGGGATCTTCGGTGTATGCCAGCGGCCGGGGGCAATAGGGGTATACCGGCCCAAGGGCTTTAAGAACCGTGTATTCCCTATGCATGTCATGGCCCGATTTGGGCTTGGTGCCGAAGGGGGGCCGGCGCAGGACCATTTCCCGGTCGCCCACGGTGACCAGATAGGTCAGGTTGGATGCCCCGGAAGGAAACTGACGCAGGGTCAATAGACCTTCAAGACCCGGGATGACATCGCGCAGAAAGGCTTCCACCTTGTTGGTGTCGAACGCTTCACCTTTTCTCACTTCAACTGCCTGGTCAATGGACTCCATTATTTGACTACCTTGCCCTCGTATTCCTTTAAAATCCTGCGGGCCACGGACACCTTGTGCACTTCGTCGGCGCCGTCGTAAATTCTTGCCGCCCGCTCATGACGGTAGAAAAAGGATATGATGGTGTCGTCCGTCATCCCCAAACCGCCGTGCACCTGGAGTGCCCGATCGATCACTTTCTGCATGGTGTTGGCCACCACGAATTTGATCAGGGAAATGTCCTGGCGGGCCTCTTTGATACCCGAGTTTTCAATGGTCCAGGCCGTGTGGAGCACCATCAGGCGGGCAGAGCGGATTTCCGCGGCTGACTCGGCTATCCACGATTGGATGATCTGCTTGCTGGCCAGTGTTTTGCCGGGAGCGATAACACGGGTCAGTGCCCTGTGGCACATGAGATCGTAAACCCTGTTGCAGATGCCGATCCAGCGCATGCAATGGTGAATCCGTCCCGGTCCGAGCCTGTCCTGGGCGATGACAAAACCGTGTCCTTCGTTCCCGAGCAGGTTTTTCTGGGGCACCCGGCACGATTGGTAGAGAATCTCCGCATGGCTGAAATAGTCTTCCCCGGCGTGGCCCATGACCGGAATGTTGCGCACCAGGTTGAACCCGGGGGTGTCCGTGGGCACGATGATCATGCTGGCCCGCATATAGGGGTGGGCGTCGGGATTGGTCACGGCCATGACAATGGCAAACTTGGCCCCATCCGCCGACGATGTGTACCATTTGTGACCGTTGATCACGTAATCGTCGCCATCTTTTTCAGCCAGGGTGTCCATCATCACCGGGTTCGAGCCCGGCAGATCGACCTCGGTCATGGAAAAGCAGGATCGGATATCACCATTCACCAGCGGTCTGAGCCAGGTTTCCTTCTGCTCTTCGGTCCCATACTGATGCAGAATTTCGATGTTGCCGGCGTCGGGCGCCTGGCATCCAAACACCAGAAATCCCAGGGGCGTCCCCCCCAGGGCTTCTGAAACCAGACCATGCTCCACCAGATTGAGACCCATTCCGCCAAACTCTTTGGGGTGGTTGGGGGCCCACAGCTCCATTTTCTTGACCATGGCCTGTTTTTCCTTGATGACCGGGATCAGGCTTTTGGCATCTTTGGTCAAGAGCTCCGGTTCCATGGGGATCAGCTCCTTGTCGACAAATTCCCGCATCATTCCCAGGATGGTCTGCATTTTTTCGGAAATACTGAAATCCATATTGCCTCCTCTTCATTAGAAACAAACCGTGGTCTTTCCGGTCTAGATCGTTACCCCACTGGTTTGACCTATGACCCGATCAAGTGCCGGGAGCTGTTTCTAATGTATATAAATTTTCATCTTTCGCGTTTATCTGAACTCGCTAACATTTCAACGGTTATTTATGTTTCCTCATCAGTTGAGTGAGGGGGATCCTGAAAATTTATGCCGCACAATTTCTTGGCCGCCTGCTTCTTGACCTGCATGTTCACCTTTCTGGAGATCATGATGCGCTGGGCCTGGGGCGACCCGGCGCCGTGCATGGATTCAGTCAGATATCCCACGGCTGCTGTGCCCAGCGTCAAATTCTCGATCAGACGCAGGATGCGCATACGGTGTTCGGTGGGAACCCCCGGATGGGTGCGGTAATACTTCTCCAACCAAGCACCTACTTCAGGAGAATTGAAATCCTTCTCGCTGGGCAGCGTCACCATCAACCCACCGGCGATATCCTGCGCCAGCCGAGAAATCTCGTACGGAAAGCGGGTGACGTTGTGTTTGTGAATGTTGGCCAGGAGGGTGTTCACCGAAAAGGTGCCGCTGGGTTCCTTGTGGCCTTCGGATGCACAGGCAATGCAGCCGCAGTAGAGGGTCTCGTTCAGGTGGTTCATCTCCACCAGTTTGTCTTTGACATGGGAGGCGTGATCCGCCCGGTTGAATTCCGCAACAACCTGGGAAGCACCGATCAAAACATCCCCCACACCGACCTTGCAGGCATAGCTCTGGCGATGGTACCCGGCAAATACCTCCACCAGCTGCCCGGCAAACGCGTGTTCCCGACACATGAAAACGCGCTCCCACGGCACGAAAACGTTCTCGAACACCACCAATGCCTCGTGGCCGCCGAAAAGAACGTTGCCCCGGTCTATCTCCCCCTCCTCCAATTTGCGGGTATCACAGGACTGACGCCCCATGATGTAATGAATCCCCTGGGCATCGCTGGGCAGGGCAAAGGATACCGCATAATCCTTATCCGCCTCCTTCAGGGCAATGGTGGGCATGACGATGACCTCGTGGGAATTGACAGCGCCGGTTTGGTGTGCCTTGGCACCCTTGACGACGATGCCGTCCTCCCGCTCCTCCACGATGTGCAGATAAAGATCGGGATCGGCCTGCTTGTGGGGAGGAAGGCTCCTGTCCCCCTTGGGATCGGTCATAGCGCCGTCACAGGTAAGATCGTTTTCCTGGACGTGGGCAAGATAGTCCAGGAAACGTTGGTTGTATTGGCTGCCGTGTGCCTGATCGATGTTGTAGGTAACGATGGAAAGCGCATTCAAGGCATCCATACCCACGCACCGCTGAAAACAACACCCTGTCTCCCGGCCCAGCAGCCGCCCCATTTTGCTTTTTTTGACCAGGTCATCAACACTCTGGTGAATGTGGGTAAAGCGGTTTATCTTTTTGCCGGTCAGGTGGGAGGTGGCTGTCATCAGGTCTTCGTGTTCAGGCATGTGAGCCAGTTCATAGGTTTTGGCCACCGCCTGCATGGACGGCCTGATAATCGGATCATCAACAACATTTTCCAGTCGTTCACCGAACATGTAAACCACCAGCTTCAATTTTCGAAGGCTGTTTTCATATTGTTCTGCGGTCATCATTGCCATGTTTCACCTCTTGTTCCTTTTGTTTGCAGATGTCGGTGGCAGATTCCGATCCAGAAATGCCTCCAGCCGTTCCTTGTCGGTCATACCCAGCATACGCCCTATTTCCTGCCCCCTGTAGAACAACAGGAAAACCGGAGTGCCTTTGATATTGTACATCTTTTTGAATCCATTAATAAAATCTTCTTCCAGGCAACAAATATTCACCATCTTGCGGTAGCGATCGGACAATTGTTCTAGTACCCGGACCTGTTCCGCATAAACCCGTCCCCCGGGCACGCACATCAACAGCACCGGCTTGTCCCTAGTCAGAATCTCCGCTTCAAAATTGTTGTTGCTGATGATGTTCATCGGCTGTAGTGCTGCTATATCTACTGCTGTTTTCATTTTTTATACCCTGCTCCTCTTCACAGGTAACATATCAAATACCGTGCCAGGGTGCCTGTACTATCTGCTTATTTGTATCCATTTGATTATATGAATGTTTATTGTGTAATTCCATCTGATATCAGATTCAGGCCGCAGGTCATATGTGCCATATATGGCACATGCGCCGGCGCATATTTGTGCCTTGGCACATATTCATGTTTTTACAAGATGCGGACCATTACTGATGAATAAATGATGTGCACATCCGGCACAATTCTGCTATTACCTGAATCTTATAAGACTCGGGAATTACGTCACCTTGTTGCAAACCATACTTACAGGAGGTCATAATGATCGTAGTTGCCAAATTGAAGGCTAAAAAAGGTGCTGAAAAAGAGATGGAAAAAGTTCTGCGCGATGCAGTCAAGAATGTCGAATCCGAAGAGGGGACCCTGGCGTATACGCTGCATCGCTCCCAGTCAGATCCATGCACCTTCTTGTTTTATGAAAAATACAAGGACGCGGACGCCTTGACCGTTCACAGCAGCACCCCCCACTTCAAGGCCATGTTCGGAGCGTTGAAGGATCTGGTAGAAGGTCCGGCCGAAATTGAGATGTACACGGAACTGGCGGCATTGAACCGGTAGCCCTAGATCATTCACCGGTCTATCTACAAATTAAAGGTAATCCTCGGTGCTACACTGATAATGGGCTCGTGGTGTAAAAAATGCGGAATGTGGATTTCGGAATGCGGAATTGTCGTATCGCTTCGCTCTTTCATTTTATTCATAAATCGGCAGAATACCGCCATTTCGAATTCCGCACTCCGCATTCCACATTGGACTCTCTTGTTGGCCTTCTTCAGCTTGCTGCTCAACCCGGCCCCCGGCATGGGAGACGACCTGTCATCCCAGGTCACGGACCAGCCCCACCCACCGGGGAAAAAAGCCCCCATAGTCTATGACCCTTTTGCCGGTATGGAAAAGGATGGCCGGATCCCTAAAAAAGGTCTGCCGGATGACATCAAGAACCCCGGTCGCTGGCGCTACGTGCCGGAGGGCAGAATCAAGCCCGGCAATATTATCGACCGGCTCTTTGTCACCAGTTTCATAACACCCATCGTTTTTTACGAGCAGGATGTAGGCGCCGGCGGTGGAATCGCCCTGACCGACATCGATTTCCGGCAAAAGCGCCGGCAAGAGTTTGCCGGCATCTTTCTATCCTACACCACTGAAGGGCAGCAACGCTACGCCATGGTGTGGCAGCGGTGGCTCAATCACCGTGAGCTAGAAAATGGCGGAATCGCGTTTGAAGAAAGAAGTTTCCTGCGCGGCCGGGGCGGATATGCCAAAACACTGACCATCCGATTTTTCGGATTGGGGGCCGATACAAGCGCCGATAATGAAACCAGCTATACGGATGAAGTTACCTACGGGGGGGTGTTTGTCCAGCAGTCGTTTCCAGATCCAGGGGACAACCTGGTTTATCAACTGGGGATCGACGCCGAACACCACAACCTTTCCCAAGGCTACGTGAGCAGCATACCCTCGACAGATGAAGAACACCCGCTACTTTTTGACGATGGTGACGACTACGATATTCTCATCATGAACGGCATGCTGCGGTATGACACCAGGGACAGCCAGCATACCCCTTACAAAGGCGGGCTTATCGAACTGAGCATCGACGGCATCCCCCTGCAGAGCGGCAATGGTGCAGCCGCCGCCACCGCCCTGGAGGGGAACTGGGCCTTCAAAGTACCCGGACTGTTTCATAATAGCGGCGATGGCCTGGAAGAACATCCGCCCACTGATGCCTTTGCCCTGGGCGGCTTCATCAATACAACCCATGGCGATTTGCCGTTCTGGGCGCTGCCCAGCCTGGGGGGAAGGAACACCTTGAGGGGGTATATTCAGAACCGTTTCACGGACAAGGCTGCCTGGCACGCCACCGGTGAATACCGTTTCTGGATAATCCCCAGGGGCTTCAGGGTAACCGACGCCATCAGGGTTGAACGGGTTGGAATGGCCCTCTTTTATGACATTGGAACAGTGGGCGAAAACATAGAAGATCTTTTTGCCAGCACGATCCACGACAGTTACGGGGTTAGCTTCCGCTTCTCCCTGGAGCGGACGGCGCTTTTCAGGGCCGACCTGGGCTTTTCAGACGAAGGGATGAACTTTACCTTTGCCTACGGGCTACCTTTCTAAAACGGCTGGCCGAACTGCAGATAAAACCCCCAATTATCGTCCCTGCCAAAAGCAAATTCCGA
>JBDLJD010000200.1:0-6536 GCA_039714495.1 Thermodesulfobacteriota bacterium | reverse complement strand
GAAGGCTGTCAAATTTCTTTCCAATGAATTTTTCAACCGTTCCCAACGCGGCCCGGCTGTTGAAGGCCACCCCTTCCATGACAGAACGGGTGAGATGACGGCGGTTTGTCTCCAGTGAGAGGTTGAAAAATGCCCCCCGGACATTTCGGTTTTCGGACGGGGCATAGGATCCAGTCAGCCATGGCAAGAACATGACGCCGTCGGCACCCGGTGGCACTTCCGCCGCCATTTCGTTCAAGCGTTCATGTGCATCTTCTGGCATATCCGCAACATTTAATGCATCATCATGGCAGACAACATTTTTCAGGTGGAATTCCAAACATTTCCCGCCCAGGCCCTGTTCGCACAACAGCATATACTTACCGGGCAGACAGCTGGGAATGGATGCGATGGAGTTGAAAATATCGGTTTTCTTGGAATCAATGTAACCGTTGAGGCTCAGGGTGGTGCTGACCAGCAGTAATCCCTGATGCATATCCACAATTCCGGCGCCGGGGATGGCAGCCTGGTTATCATACATACCGCAGATGACCTGGGTTTCCGTGGAAAGGCCAAGTTCTTCGGCAACTGCAGGTGTTATACGGCCTACGATTCCATCGTTAGGGAGCAGTTCCGGCAGTTTCTCTTGATCGATACCGGACATCTTGAGCAGGGGTTCGCAATACTCCCTGTCTCCCCAATTGCGATTTGATGTCAGCATCATGGTGAGGGCGGTGTGCTGGGATGCGGTTATTCGCCCGGTCAGGCGTGATGTGAGATAGTCGACAGGCTCCAGAAACTTGTGGGTTTTGTTGTAAATTTCAGGGAGGTCATGCTTGACAAACAGCATATGCGCCAACGCGTCAGCACCAACTTTGGTGGGAGCAACCCCGGTGTAGCGGATGAACTTCATCAGCTTGCGGATACTCATACCCTGCACTGCCGGAAAGCCCTTCATCATTTCCCGGTTATATTTTCCGCCGCGGGTATCCCGCCAGGAAATACAGTTCATCAGCGGTTCGACATGCTCATTGACCGGAATCGTCAGAAAATACTGAGAATCGCAGCAGATACCCACAATCTGCTCTGTCGGAGCGCCGGAATCGGCGATAACCCGTTTCGAAGTTTCGAGACAGAGTTTCCACCACATTTCGGCATCCTGCTCTGCACCACCGCCCGGCAAAACAATAGTGCCGTACGGTTCGTAACAATAGGCAGCGACATCACCCTTGTCTGAAATAATAGCGGTTTTGAGACCGCTGCTGCCCAGATCCAGGGATAGCACATATTTTTGTGGATTCAATTCGCTCATGGTTGCTCCTGGAATGGATCACCTGGATATCAGGTTAGTCATCCGGTTGTTCCAGGCAATCGTCCTGGTATTCGATCATGATATCCCTGATCATCTCCATGTCGTTGTGCTCGATCATGGATTTGGATCCCTGTCCACCGTACAAAGCGCCGCTCTTGGCGATGCTGCGGGCCGGGTTTTTAGCGTAGGCAACAGCCTCCGCCAGGTCCCGGTCGAACTCCTCGGCAAGACCCGGCTGCGTCTGGGGTCCGGTGACGCACATATGGATGGCGCTGGGGTATTGCTGGCCATTGAATCGCCAGCCGCGGTCCTTCATGAAATCGTTGAGGTGATAAATGTCAAACTCGTCCGATGTGAAAGAGAAGCAGAACGTCGGGCTGCCCATCAATCTCAACTCCGGATGCCGGGTCACGGATTTCTGCATCGTAAACGATGTCTCAAAAATCCTGCGGGCCCGCTCCAGATATCCCTCCTTACCCAGTGTCACCATGACAGCCCAGGTAGCGGCAATGATTCCACCGGAACGGCTGCCGCCGATACCGGGAGAAACATACGTTCCGCCGACCCATTCCGGATTGGTGGTGTACTGGTATTTTCGGAAACTCTTGTCCCGGTAGACCACAACAGATGTTCCCTTGGGGCCGTATGCATATTTATGCGTGTCAGCGGAAATTGATGTGACACCGGGAACGCGGAAATCGATAGGCGGGATGTCATATCCCAGCTGCTCCCCCCACGGCAGGATGAATCCGCCCAGGCACCCATCAACGTGAAGCCCTATGTCGTGCTTCAGCGCCAGGTCGGAAAGCTTATCAATGGGGTCAATGGTGCCATAGGGATAGTTTCCGGCCGATCCCACCAGCATGACGGTGTTGTCATTGATATGATCCCTCACAAAATCCATATCAACCAGGGTGGTCTGCGGATCCACCGGTGCTTCGATCAACTTGACGCCGAAATACTGCGCGCCTTTGCGAAATGCAGTATGGGCCGTATGGGCCATGATCATTTCCGGCCTGGTAATGCCACGCTCATCCCGAAACTTATTGCGGTGGGCCAGTACGGCGCTGATGATACTGTCCGAGCCACCGGTACCAATGACACCGCAGGGTTTGTCCCCGGGATGATGATCTTTGACTGCCTGTGCATTGAGAAAATCAAGGGTCATGGCGATGATTTCGGATTCGAATTTGGTCTGGCTGGGACATAGGTCCCGCTGAAGAACATTGACATGTGTATACAATTTGAAGGCCCGGCCGATCATCTCGAAAATCTTGGGATCGCCGCCATACATGGTACCGGAACATTTCCCGTTCTTCCATTTGGCGTCTTCCTCCTGCGCCATTTCTTCCAGCTGGCTGAAGACCAGGTCGTGATCCATCCCCTTGTCCGGCATGGATTTAATATTGCCATAGCGCTTGACATAGGGATACTGCACCATGGATTCAACCAGGCGGGCTGATTCCAGCCGGTCCCAGATGGAATTGATTTCATCCTGGTCGATATCAAACACGGTTGACAAGGGTGCCAGCTTTTCCTTGCGGACAAAGGTCGGATAGGAATGGGCCGTCTCGAAATCCGTTCCCCGATTGAATTTCAGTTCCTGGCGCAGGGTCTCCTTTCCGATCTCAAACAGCTGGTTCGCGCTGACGTTGATACCATAACGGCCATTGATCAGGCCCCGCAGGTAAACCAGGAGGCGGGTCGGATCGCTTGGCGCAGCCAGCATGCACAATCCAAGGGCATCTGCCATGGCAAGGAAAATCTGCATCTTGAGTGAGCGGTCTACCTGCCCTTCTGTTCCCAGTGGATCTTCGTAGGAAATCCCGGCCGTGTGATCGGCGCCCTGTGGGCTGGTGAGATAAGTGACGCCGGTGGTCTTTGTAACCCTGGCATCGTGGGCAGGCATGGCCTGGCCCTTGAAGGCCGGTATCCTGTCTACTCCCAAGTGCGTGGCAGTCTCGACAACACCGTTCCCCAACACGGCGCCGAAATCCGTGCCCTGTTCAATCTCCTCCAGCAGCTTGTACACACCATCGGCATCACCCATTTTTAGCCGACCGGCAGAAGCTGCCACACCCATGGCGCTGCCCAGTTCGATGGAGTCGATGCCGATGTCGTCGATGATCCGATCGAACTGCGCTACGACATCGGGGTCGGTGATACCCAGGTTGGTACCCATCAGGGCGATGGTTTCATATTCAAAACTTGACGTGACATGGTTGCCGTCTGCATCGTTGAAAACGATTGAGCAACCGATGAGGCAGCCCGGCATGCAGGGTTCCGTGGAACCACCCCGCTCCTTTACCAGCTTCCTCAACGCTTCGCCGTTGATGTTTTCGATCCCCTCCAGAGGCTCGCTGCCGTAATTGAATACCGGCATGGAACCGATGGCGCGAACAGCGTCGATGATACCGGGGGTGCCCATGGTGCTCATGTCCTGGGTCTGGGAATCTGTTTTCACCAGCTCGGCGAACTGTTGCTGGGTTTTGCGGAACAGGTTTTTATCTTTCAAGGAAACGCGCGGCGCCCCTTTGTCATCAATGACGATAGCCTTCAGCCCCTTGGCCCCCATCACGGATCCCAGCCCCCCCCGGGCTGCATGCCGTGAACAGTGCCCATCCTTGTCGGTACAGGCTATGGCAGCGGATTTCCAGCGCCGTTCACCCCCCAGTCCAATGGAAACCACGGTGACCTTGCTGTTGGTTTTGTCCCGGAGTCGGCTTGCGGTGTCATAGTTTTTAAGGCCCTTGAGATCATCCGCTTTCTCCAGGAAGTAATTATCGGGGCTGAGGTACAGGACATACATGCTGTCGTCTGCCGGGCAGCCCTCGATGATAATTGAACGGATGCCCAGACGGTCGATTTTCTGTCCTGCCGGACCGCCGACATTGGATTCTTTTATGCCGTGCGTCAGAGGGCTTTTAGCGCCGAAGGACAGCCTTCCCAGCGACGAGGCGTTGGTGCCTGCCAGGGGTCCCGTGGCGATGACCAGCTTTGCGTCTGCAGACAACGGGTCAATGTCCGGGGAGACCTCTTGGTTGAGGATTCGCGCGGTCAGGCATCTGCCGCCGATCAGCTCTTGTCCGGCCGGAATTTTCTCTGTTGTGACCTCCAGCCGTGTCATATTTACACGTATATTTTTCATTTTTACCTCCTGTTTCCTGCTTTAATCATTACCGTCGTTCGCTTTCTTCCTAAATTTTGGTACCACAGTTATTGATTATTATTCGTATCCAATAGTTTTAAGAATCCATTGAAGTCGAAATCGTATTTAAGATCTTTTTTCCCAAAAAGGCTGGACATCAGCGACATCCCTTCAAGCAATGATAGAACGGTCAAACTTATCTTCCTGGCCTCGGAATTGGACTTTGCAACATTGTTCACTTCTGCGGTAAGCTGATCTGCCCACACGCGGTACATATCTTTGATCTTTTTCATTACGTTCGGGTTGTATTGTGCATGGGCCCAGATCTCGACATAAATTTTCGCGTATTCTTTATGAAAGGCCATTTCATTCAACATCCAGCGCCATATTTCGTGTAATCTTTCCAGGTCAGTGCTCGGCTCTATGAAATCATTTTTCAGGTATTCATTATAGATGTTATCGAATTTCTTTTGTGAATACTCGATATATTCAAGAAGGATCTCCTCTTTACTTTTAAAATAATAATGCAGGGCGCCATGGTTCAGCCCGGCCTTTTGGGCAATATCTTTGATGGAGGTCTTGTGGAAGGGCTTTTCAAGAAGACACTGGTGGACGGCCTCTATAATCTGTTTTCTTCTTTTATCTCTAACCGGTATTCTACCCATAATGGGATATCCCCGCCCGATAAAAATATTGGTTGGAAAACACGAATTTATTTAGGTCGGTCGACTGACATTTATGTTTGTAATTAAGTGCCCAGTGCCTGTCAAGAAAGAAATAGATGGACGTACTTAACAAAGATTACAAATGCAAATAACAACCATGTAAACGATTGAGGGGATTAAGATATGCCTATTTTAAAGATATTATCTGACAATGACTTTTATGATTGAACTTTCGACTCACGATAATCTGGTAAAAATGATCACGTCATCACATAGCCAACCACATCTCTGCCCGGCTATTCCTTTATGCAGTCGCGAAATGCGATTATTGTCAGATACCTGATGGTATCTGGACTGATACGACCTTCATGAATGACCGTGCAGCACCAAATTCATCTCCTGGTCTTTTGAGCCTTGATCATCCGGGGTGCATCTGGCACCATGAAACCCACATCTAAAAATAGATATAAACAAAGAGGTACGATCAATGAATGCCGAAATAGATATTATCGCCAAAAAAATGGTTGCAAGCGGAAGGAATATCGTTTTCACCGGTGCCGGCATTTCCACCGAGAGCGGCATTCCCGACTACCGGAGCCAGGGGGGGTTGTGGGACAAGTTCAAGCCCGTTTACTTCGACGAATTCATGTCCTCCAGAGCTTCTCGCATCGCCTACTGGGAAAAGTGGCATACCCTCTACCCGGATCTGATGGCCGCCCGTCCCAACAAAGGCCACGAAGCTGTGACCGGCCTTTATGAGATGGGCTTGGTCAAGACCGTGGTGACCCAGAATATAGACGGACTGCACCAGGAATCCGGGCTGCCGGACGATGCCGTGATCGAGCTGCATGGCAACACCCGGCGGATTCGCTGTATGACCTGCAGTGAGATATCGCCCATCGAAGACGCCCGCAAACGGATCGATGACGGCGATCCGGCTCCTGAGTGCCACTGCGGGGGATTTCTGAAGCCTGACACCATATCCTTTGGCCAGTCCATGCCCATGGACAAAGTGAACCGGGCGCTTGAGCTGTCCCAGAAGAGCGACTTTTTCATGGTAATCGGTTCGACCCTGGTGGTGCAGCCGGCTGCCCACATGCCCGTGTATGCCAAACAGAACGGCGCCTTTCTGGCCATCGTCAATCTGTCCGAGACGCCCTGCGACACCATGAGCGATGTGCTGATTCAGGAAAAGGCCGGCGACGCCCTCCAGGCCATTTACCAGAAAGCCCGGGAGTTACAAAGCAAAGAGTAGGGCGAGATCAGAGACCAAAGTACCACTATGTAGCGAGGAGTAGGGAGTAGGCAGATGCCCAAAAAATGAATCACGAAAACACTTGGAAACTGGCTATTCGTTATTGGATAACTGAAGTCCTCACGCTGCGCCCAATTTCATCATCAACCGTCGCAGCTTGATGAGCGGAATGGCTGT
>JBDLJD010000199.1:0-6582 GCA_039714495.1 Thermodesulfobacteriota bacterium | reverse complement strand
CCCTGCCCGTACTGCAAGACCATGAAAGGTGTTTTGGAAAAGTTTGGCAAATCAGCTGGAAATGTAAAGCTTTTCCAGATTAACGGGCTGGAAAACCCTGCCTCGGCCAAGCAATACGGGGTCGAGCGTTTTCCGGACCTCTTATTTCTGAGGGACGGCGAGATCGCCGCCCGGCAAAAGGGGCTGACCAACCCCCAGGGATTGAAAAAGCTTTACCGTGAAATGAGGTAAGCTGTATTGAAAACATATGACCTTATCATCATCGGCGGCGGCATGGCCGGTTTGACGGCCGCCGTCTATGCGGCGCAAGCCCGTGTCGACACCCTGGTGCTGGAAAAAAATATCTGCGGCGGCCTGGCCAACTGGGCCGTTGAGATTCAAAATTTCCCTTCTTATGAGACCATCAGCGGTGAGGCGCTCCTGGAGAAGACCAAGGCCCAGGTGGAGCGGTTGGGTGTAGAAATCAAGGAGATCGAGGAAGTCCTGCGCGTGGATTTTCAGGCGGATGTCAAAACAATTGTCACCGATGATGACACCTATGCAGCCAGGGCGGTCATCGTTGCCACCGGCAGGGAGCCCATCAAGCTGCCCCTGGAAGCCGATGAAGATCATGTGCACTATTGTGCCATCTGTGACGGCGCCCTCTACAGGGACAAACATGTGCTGGTGGTCGGCGGGGGCAACAGCGGTGTGGGCGATGCCCTGTACCTCCTGACCCAGGGGGTGGGCGAAATTACGCTGGTGGAAATGATGGACTGCCTGCTGGCCGCTCGCAAGGATCAGGAACAGCTGCTGCAACATGGCAACGTCAAGGTCATGACCTGCACCCAGGTGGCCGATATCGAGGTGCAAGAGGATATGCAGTGTGTCACGCTAAAAAACGTGAATACCGGGGAAAGCGAGTGTATCGATGTCTGCGGCATCTTCGTCTACATCGGCCAAAAGCCCGAAACCGACGTTTTTAAAGGCGTTCTGGACATGACCGACGTCGGCTACATCCTGACTGACGAGGAGATGGCCACCAGTGTTGCCGGTGTTTTTGCGGCCGGGGATGTACGCCATAAAAAAATACGTCAGCTGACCACCGCCGCGGCCGATGGTACAATCGCGGCACTGTCGGTGAACGATTATATCAGAGCGTTATCGGAGAATTAACCATATCTTAATTCATTGGACAAACACGCCAACAGAAAGGAGAACATCATGAAAACAAAAGCTGCAGTGACAAGAGACTGGGGAGAACCCATGACCATCGAAGAACTCGAACTGGAAGCCCCCAAAGCCGGGGAAGTGCTGGTGAAGGTTGCCCATACCGGGTTCTGCCATTCCGACTTGAGCGCCTGGAAAGGTATTTACGGCCTGGATGTGCTGCCGCTCGTTCTGGGCCATGAAACCGCCGGTGTTGTTCAGGCAGTCGGTGAAGGCGTTACCAGTGTGGAACCCGGTGATCATGTGGTGTCCTGCTGGCAGGCGCCCTGCGGTAAATGCGAGAACTGCGTCAGCGGCAACACCCATATCTGCATGGACCTGCTGCCGAGCCTGGGAAGCGGCAAACTGCCTTCTGACGGCACCGCTAGAATGAAGGATAAAGATGGCGAAGTTATCAACCACGCTCTCTATGTTTCCGGGTTTTCGGAATACATCGTCTCACCGGAAATTGCTTCGGTCAAGATTCCCAAGGAACTGCCCCTTGACCAGGCCTGCCTGCTGGGTTGCGCCGTGGGAACCGGCTGGGGCGCTGCCAATCGTTCGGCCCAGGTGCAGGCCGGCGAGTCCGTAGCCATCTGGGGCATGGGCGGCATCGGTCTGAACATTGTCCAGGGCGCCAGATTGGCCGGGGCTTATCCCATCATTGCCGTTGACCTGGAAGGCTCTAAAGAAGAGATTGCCCGAGAGATGGGGGCGACCCATTTTATCAACAGCAGCGAGAACGATCCGGTGCCCATTATCCGCGAAGAGCTGACCGGAGGCCTGGGCGTCCATTATGTCTTCGAGGCCATCGGCGATCCCGGCGCCTACCTGCAGTCCTTCTTTACCTTGAGAAACGGTGGCAAAATGATGGCCGTGGGTATCCCCTCCTGTGAGGACATGGTGATGCTGCCCTTTTACGCGATTCCCTTCCAGGGCAATCAAATCATAGGGGTTTTGTACGGCAACCTGCGTCACCAGATCGATATTCCCAGACTGGCGGATCTGGCCATCAAGGGAGACCTCAAGGTGGACAAGATGATCACCAAACACTGCCAGCTGGAAGAGATCAACGATGTGATCAAAGCCATGGAAAATCGTGAAATCGTCGGCCGCTGGGTATTTGACTTTTAACCTGAAAAATTCAAAATTGGCAGGATCCCATGGGCGCAAGCCCGTGGGATTCCCCCTAGGAGAAAACCATGTATGGATTCATAGGAAAAATACTGCGTGTCGATCTGTCGGCAGGCAAGTTGACCGAAGAGGACATTTCCAAAGATTGGGCTAAGAAGTTCCTGGGCGGCGCAGGATTGGCCACCAAATACCTTTACGATGAAGTGCCCCAGGGTGCAGATCCCCTGGGAAAAGACAATAAGATGATTTTCATGACCGGACCCTTGACCGGCACCGCTTCAGCCAGTGCGGCCCGTTATTCGGTGGTCACCAAGTCGCCCCTCACCGGGATCTGGGGGCACGCCAATTCAGGCGGAAGTTTTGGCCCGGCCATGAAGAAGAGCGGATACGACGGTGTCATCTTCGAAGGGATTTCCGAAAAGCCCGTCTACCTGGTGATTCAGGATGGTACGCCGGAGTTGAAGGATGCCGGGCATTTGTGGGGTAAAATTGTGCCGGAGACTGAAGACCGGTTGAAGACGGACCTGGGAAAGAATTTTACCATTGCCTCCATCGGCCCGGCAGGTGAAAACCTGGTGAAATACGCCGCCATCATGAACAACAAGCACCGGGCCGCGGGTCGTTGCGGGATCGGGGCGGTCATGGGCTCAAAAAAGTTAAAAGCCATTGCCGTTTCCGGCAAGGCTTCGCTCGAGTTAGCCGACAAGGAGGCCTTTAAGGAAACATCCAAAAAGCAGTTTCAGCTGCTCAACGAATCCTTGTTAAAAATCGGGTTTGAGACATTCGGGACCGCCATGGTGGCCGACATGGTAAACGTCAAGGGCGGCTACCCCACCCGCAACTGGCAGGCCGGCGAGTTTGAAGGCATCGATCAGGTCAATGCCCAGGCTATTTCCGACAAGGTCCTGAACGCCCGGGTGAACTGCTTTTCCTGCCCGATTGCCTGCGGCCGGCAAACCGAGATTAAGGAAGGGCCTTACAAAGGGCACAAGGGCGAAGGCCCTGAATACGAGTCTTCCAACACACTGGGGGCCCAGTGCGGCGTGGCTGATATCAACACCGTGACCATGGCCAACTACCTCTGCAACGAGTACGGGATGGACACCATTTCAGCCGGTTCAACCATTGCCTTTGCCATGGAGTGTTTCGAAAAAGGCCTCTTGACCAAAGCGGACACCGGCGGCCTCGAAATAAACTTCGGGGACGGCGAGCTGGTCGTGAAACTGGTGGAGATGATTGCCAAAAGAGAGGGTGTTGGCGATCTGCTGGCTGAAGGGAGCCGGCTGATGGCTCAGAAAGTTGGCCAGGGGGCTGAAAAATTTGCCATGAATGTCAAGGGCCTTGAACTGCCGGCCTACGATCCCCGGGCGGCCAAAATTGTGGGACTTAGTTATGTCACCGCCAATCGCGGCGGTGATCACGTGACGGCCACGGTTATCGCGCCCACCTTTATCGATGCCCCCATTCTGCTGGTGGAGGACAGTTATATAGAGGACCCCTATGTAGCCAATCCCAAAGAGGCTAGAATTGTCGTGGACATGGAAAACGGGGGTACCGTGTTCGACTGTATCGGCGGCTGCAAATTCATGGGCCTGCTGCTCTATGCCCAGGATTACGTGGATCTGCTTGCCAGTGCCACCGGCTGGGATTTCAGTGTCGAAGATTTCCGGCAGGGCGGCGAACGGGTTTACAATCTCATCCGGGCCTATTGTGTGCGGGAGGGTATAACAAGGGAAGCGGATGTACTCCCCGGGCGTCTCATGGAAGACCCATTACCTGAAGGCGCGGCAGAGGGGATGAAGGTCGATTTTGAGGACCTCGAAAAGATGAAGGACGCTTATTACGATTACCGCGGCTGGGACAAGGCTACCGGAAAACCGACACCTGAAAAGCTGGCCGAACTGGAACTGGATGAGCTGAAAGCGGATTTATGGGGCTAAAAATAAATATATCTAATGAATGATGGAGAAAAATAATGAACTACGCGGATAAACCCTGGCTGAAAAGCTATAAACTGGGGCCTTATAAGTTGAAGGAAACCATGGCGCCCTATCCGGAGGTCCCCATTTTCAAAGTGCTGGACGATGCCGCCGAGAAACATCCCGGTAAAACGGCGGTTCTTTTTGAGGGCAGGAAACTGAAATACAAAAACCTGAAAGATCAGGCCGACCGACTGGCAACTGCGCTTGTGGGATTGGGGATCCAAAAGGGCGACCGCGTCAATATTTTCATGGAAAACTGCATGGAATACATCATCAGCACCTGGGGAATCCAGAAGGCCGGCGGGGTTATTGTACCCACCAGTACGCTGCGGCCGGATGACGGTATTGTCCACGAGGCCGGAAATTCCAACAGTAAGGCCATCATCTGCCAGGAAAAGGATCTCGAACGGATTCTCGGGCTGAAAGATGCCTGTGGTATCGAGCACATCATCGTCACCTCTGACAAGGGGTATGATGTGGAGCCGGTTGCGAAAGCTCTTCCCCAAGGGATTTACGAATTCCGCAAGCTGATCGAGGATAACGAGCCCGATCCGCCCCAGCTGGATATCGACCCCAAGGAGGATTTGTGTGAGCTGCCGCACACCGGCGGATCCACCGGTCTTCCCAAAGCGGTGATGATCACCCACTACGGCCGCTACTGCAACCTGATGCAGCTAATGCCCTGGATGCTGGGGCCCATGGCGCCAGGCATCGTGGGCAAAGCCTCGGTGCTGATTCCGCTGGCTTTATTTCACGCTTTCGGGCATTACATCCACCAGGCAGCGGTATTCTGGGGCCTGCGGATCATTTTGCTCAAAGATCCGCGTGATATGGATACACTCGTCAGCACCATCAAGGAGTACCGGCCTTTCATGATCCCATGCGTTCCCACCCAGCTCATGCGCCTGGCCCAAGCCAAGATCGGGCGTCTGAACGCCCTGGCCCTGAGCGGCTCCGCGCCCCTGCCGGACGAAGTGCGCAAGGCCGTGCAAAAGGAGATGGGCAATCCCGTGGGCGAGGCCTACGGGCTGACCGAAACCGGGCCGGGAACCCATGCTGACCTGTCCGGATTCGGACGCATCACCGGCTTCATGGCCCAGGAGAAAAAGGGCATCGGCGTGCCGCTGCCGGACACCGATTGCAAACTGGTGGATCCTGCAACCGGTGAGGAGGTGCCGTTCGGCGAAGAGGGCGAAATCGTCGTCCGCGGCCCTCAAACCATGAAGGGCTACTGGCCGGATGCCGGCAACGGTCTCACCGAAGACGGCTGGCTGCACACCGGTGATATCGGTTACATGGACGAGGACGGGTATTTCTTCATCAGCGACCGCATCAAGGACATGGTCAATGTGTCCGGCATGAAGGTTTACACGACACTGGTGGATGAGGTTCTCTTCAAATATCCCGGTGTCCTCATGGCGGCGGCTATTGGCGTGCCGGATCCCAAAAACCCGGGCAGTGAAAGGGTCATGGCGGTCATTCAACTGAAAGAAGAAGCAGAAGGTAAGGTTACCGAGGCGGATATCGTGAACTTTTGCAAAGAGAAACTGGCACCCTATGCCGTCCCTAAATATGTGCAATTCAGGGACGACATGCCGCTGACGGTGACGGAGAAGCTCTTCAAACGCAAATTGAGAGAAGAGGCCATTGCCGATCTGGAGCAGAAGGGAAGCATCTCTTGACAGGCTGACCCTGTCTGCATTCGTTTATTTAGTCTATATTTTATTAACGGTTTTATAAACCAACAAAGAAAGGAGAAAGAAAATGACAACTTACGTTTATCCTCAACCGGAATGGGTAGATGACAGTGTAGCCAAGTATGACGAAGGTTTTGAAAAAAAGCTGGCCAGCCTGAGCGGTAAATTCGCCTTCCAGATCGATGCCGAGCCTGACTGGGGAATTGAGGGAGACCTTTTCATTTCCATGGCGTTGGAAGCCGGTAAGCTAAAAGAGTTCAAGCACTGCTCAAAAGATTATGCTTTTGACACAGCGGATTTTGTATTGTCGGCAACACCACCGGCCTGGAAAAGGATTTTGACCAAAAAAGATAAATTCGTGGGCGCTTTCATGGGCGGCCGCGTCAAACTGGAAAAAGGCGACACCGTCGGCGCATTGGCTCTGGGGCCGCATGCCAATACCCTGGTGGATGTCCTGACCCAGGTAGACCTGAAATTCCCGGATGACCTGAGCCCTGAAGAGCTTGAAACCTTCAAGGGGGAACTGGCTCAGAAAAGAAGCGACCGCGGTATCTAAAATAAAATCGTTGGAACGATTTTAT
>JBDLJD010000198.1:0-6658 GCA_039714495.1 Thermodesulfobacteriota bacterium | reverse complement strand
CCAGGGGGCGGTGGCTCCAGGTGGTGAGACTGAAGGGGGCGCTGTTCCAAACATCCCAATATTGTGCCGCCGGCATGACGTTCATCTGTATTTTAATCCCGGCTTTGGCGGCATCTTCTTTGAGTACGGCTACGGAATCCTGCTCCCAAACACCCTGGGTATTCCCTACGTTGCAGGTCAATTCAATACCATCCGGATAACCGGCTTGGGCTAGTAGTTGCTTGGCGCCTTCGATGTCCTGCTTGAGGGGAGGCAGCGCAAAATATTCGGGGTGAACACCGTTAGCGACATGGTGGTGATCACCAACCACGCCCAGACCCTGATGGGCAATATCAAGTTGTCGTTTCGGATCGCAGGTTTTCTGGATCGCCTTGCGTACGCGGATATCGTCAAATGGTTTCTCGGTTACTCTCATACGGATCACACCGGTTTGGGCTGACGGTGTCGAAATCACCTTGATCCCGGGAATATTTTTAGCCGCCGGGAGGGTTGTCAGATCAAGATTATACATCCCGTCAATCTGTTTTGAAGCGATTGCGGATAAATATGCGCCGGCATCTTCGCCCAGGTCGATAAAGCGGATCTCGTCTAGAAAGACATCCCCCCTCCAATAGGGTTTTTTGCGCTTTTTCAATACGGCGAACTCACCAACCTTGAATTCGGCAAGGGTGTAGGGGCCGGTACCCACAGGATTTTTAGTGAGATCCCCCCCCTCTTTCACAAAGTTGCGATGAACGATACCACAGGTATAACCGGTAAGATTTTCAGCTATCGCCAACACCGGCGATTTTAGGTTGAGTCTGACCGTATGATCATCCACTTTCTCTACGGCCCCTTTGATCATACGTTTGATCGGATTACCTTTCTTATCTTTATCGCCGGTCTCTTCCAGCATGGCAGGAAACATGCTCAGGTTGGAAGATCCGGTTTTGGGGTCGAGCCAGCGGGTGAAGTTAAAGACCACATCGTCGGCGTTAAAATTATCGCCGTTTGACCATTTGATGCCTTTCCGCAGATGGAGGGTCCAGGTTTTCAGATCATCGGAAGCTTCCCAGCTCTCCGCGAGCGCAGGTCTGGTGATATTCCCCGGGCCGACCTCAGTTAAATAGTCGATGATATGCCGGGCTACAATTGATTTCTCGGTCCATGTGTACATTGCCGGATCGGCCATTTCCTGTACCTGCATGCCGAATTTTATAACGCCGCCTTTTTTCTGTGCAGCTTGGGCGGTAGAAATAAAACCCGGCAGTCCGGCCATGCTGTAGGCGGCTGTTGCCGATACGCCCAGCAGCGTTACGGTACGTAAAAATTCCCGCCGGGAACATTTGCCGCCGGCAAGATCTTTTTTCATTTTCTCAACACCGGGGTGTATCCTCTCAATTCTCCGGTTCTGATTTTCAGTCTTCATAATACTACCTCCTTTTTTTGATAGGTTGTCGATTACTATAAATCGAGTAAAATGATAGCCGCCTGTTAATTGGTGGCCAGCAGCTTCGGGGTGATCTCGTTGGCCTGCTCGCGTCTCATGCCATGTCGGCCACGGCACGGCCTACATCCGCTATCCGGATCTTCTTGCAGCGAGGGCAAAGATCTAAAGTGATGATCTCAATTTCATCTTGATTCAAAGACCAGCTCAATTTTTCGACCTGTGGCTTCGGTGCAAAATGAATCCCGCAGTGGGCGCAAGTCTTCAATTCAACCTTTCTGATTTCAACCTTGGAAGTGATTTGAATCAGATTGCGCAGTCGCAATTCATGACGCAATCCGGCAGCCTGATCCGGACAGACATTCACGCACGACCCGCAGCATATGCACTGGTAATGGGAATACTTGAATAATCGAAACGCGTTGCGGTCCTCATATTCAAGCGTTTCGGTAGGGCAGTTTTCCACACAGGCAGCGCACCCTGCGCATCTCTTTTTGCTCAAATGTGTTCGACAAAACAGAAACACGATCATAACCAGCATGGCTTCACCGCTGATTACATGCAGATACCACAGATAGTTATCAAAAAATGCGATGCCATCTAGGGTGCCATGGGTAAGAAGATAACCGCTGAGAAAGGGCGTCCCGGTGATAAGTACCAGGATAAAATCAAAAATTCCGATTTTAAGGTGGCGTTTGAATAAGATCCGCCGAACCAGAAAGAAAACACAAGCGCTCAAAATAGCCAGGGTCATCCAGTCGGCCCAAATGTCCGGCAGCGGTGTCCAGTACCATGCGAAACGTGATTCCTCCCAAAGATAAATATGTCCTGAATACCAGACAGGCACGATTAACAGGCAGGCGTGAAAGGCATAGCGGATGGTGGCGTACACAGGCTTTTTAAGGATAGCCCGATGAAAGGGAACCATTGCGCCAACCAGCGTTAGGAAACGGTGTCTGTAACTATACCTGCTGAATGTTCGGTTACGAAAAATTGAAACGATGAAAATAATAAACCTCCAGCCCAGCCCCACAGAAAAAACAAATCCAACAATCCACAATAGGGTTGTCTCGGTAAAATATAAAATTGCACCCATCACTTTTAATCTAAATTTTCGCGTCTCAAACCAGCGGACAACGCTGCCGTCCGCAGTTCAATCCTGAAGCGAAAACCAAAAAATCAGACCTTCCCTTCAGTGACATATTTCAAAAGCTCGTTTTTATTCATTCCAGCGATACCGAGCTGGTCTAGGGTAATACCGGAGGACCAATAATCTTCACGGAGCATAATGCCTAGAATCTCCACCATGGAGCGTGTGACCGGAAGCTGGATTCCCAGCTGTTCTGCCATCAGAACCATCGGCACATAGGCATATATCAAATCTTCGTCAATTAGCTGTTTGAGATATGCGTCGGATGCATACCAGTCAATATGCTCCGATTTTCGCAACATTTCGACGATATCTTTGCCAAAATACTCATAGCTCTTTTTTTCAAACTCGGTTATTGTCTGAAAATTCCGGCTTTCCAGATGCTGTGACAGAATCTTTCTCTCGCGGTCATAGGCCTCTATCAGGCGGCCGCCCATCACCGTCGTATCGCTATAAAACTTCCCCCCCTGATATCGATCGAAGTAAAAGCCGGCAATGGGAATAGTGAGGGTGGGATGAAAAGCCGGGTTTCCCCCGGAAGCGATATTGGTGTCCAGTACATTATCCACCTTTTCGTATTGCGGATATATTTTACGGACAATCCCATAAACGTGATCGATTTCATTGCCGGGGAAAGCGGCGACCCGAAAGCTGCGTTTATGCCGGGCGATATGAACCGTGTCGCCGTCTTTGGCACAAATGTAGGGCATGATGTTGGATTCGGCCAGGGTGACCTTTTGAGTCAATTTATTTCTCTTTGCCGAATGTCTGAGGCTGCTGAAATAGCCTGTGTTGAACATAACAATTTGCCCCTCTTTCATATGAGGTTCGAGGGCATCCCAAAAGACGGAATGGTACATAGCCGGTACGGTAATCATGATGACATCGCTGTCTGCCAGTGCTTCTTCAGGATCTACTGTCGCGGCCGCCAGTTTTGCAAATCCGGTTTTGCCGCAGGAGGTGTCGGAATTTTGGGTTACCTGGATACCCCCCTTGTCGATAAAGGGCTGAATACTTTCCTGCAACTTCGGCAGCTCAAACAGGGTAACGTTCAGTCCGGCCAGGGTACAGTCGGCGGCAATAGCGGCACCGGCATTTCCTGCCCCGCATACGGTTAAATTTGGAGTTGAAGACATGGTGCATCCTTTCATCATGAATATACATGCTTGAATATCAGGTTTTCAGGGAGGTGATTCCTGTAAGAGAGGTTTAATTCTTTTAAGATCGCCTCATCTATTTCGGGCGGCTCATATTTTTCAAGTGCATTTGCTACTTTTTCTTTGAGAGCGAGCATAAATTCCTCATGAGTTCCTTGTTTCCATTGATCGGGATACGTTCTATTGAACACCTTCGGTATATAGTGTTCTTTGCGACAGTATTTAACCGTATGTTCCGATGTCACAAAATTGCCCCCAAATGGTGTATTCATGATCAGGTCCACTGCCGTCGAATCATTTGAGAGCTCTATCTCGCGGAAAAACGAACGTGCATAATTCACCAGTTCTGCATCGAGTATTATTTTGCTCAGGGATGCGCCCATATAGCCTCCCATGATCCCCATCCCGATGGCAAGATTGGATTGGCAATCCATGGCGTTCAGGGCTTGAAACATTGCCTCGGCACCGGCCTGGAATCCCTCATATTCCGAATCGGTAATGCCGATCCCCCCCCGGGTAAGCAGGCCATAATTTTTAGCGACCTTTCCTGCAATGTGCTCTATCAATCGGCTTTCGGGCGAGCCGAAGCTGCCCCCCATGCTGCGCATGTCAGAACCGCTGCCCATGTTTCCATACAGCACCGGGCATCCCGGATTAATCAGCTGAAAGAGCACCAATGGCGCCAGGACTTCGCAATTCTGTTGAATAACGACGCCCATAAGCGTACACGGTGCTGTAGATCCAGCCAGCGGCATGGGGGTAATCTGGGTTGCGAGCCCATGTTCGGCATAAGCTAAAAGGGTACGACACTCCGGTTCCGTCAGCGTTAGGGGTGAGAGGGGGTTGACCGAACCCAGACCATAGGAAATTCTTTTTTGGGACATCTCTTTGGCTTTATCGAACGTGATGCCGCCAAAGGCCAGCAGTACCTGCTTAAATTCCTCCAAACCGGTAATATTATCCGGCTTTGTCTGGTATTTGATCATAATCTGGTTGGCGCACATGGAAGCGTATTCGGCTGGTATGTCATTGAGATAGATCAAGTGCTGCCAGTGCCGGACTTCAGGTAACTGCTGGGCGAGCTTGGTGATGTTTATCATATCGGACATCGTAGCCTTCCGGCAATCACCTTCGTCAAGCATAAAAACGGCTCCCCGGCCCAGGCCGAAGGCGACGGTATCCAGCTCCAGCTTCAGATTATACCGTGGATCACGAGCCAAAACGGTGACCTCGGACGGCACTAAAGACAAGGCTTTTTCAACCTGATCTCCGGTGAAATAGACGATCTCCTCACTCGTTTTAAATCCGTGTTTTTGAAAAATCTTGATCGCTTCCGGACAGTTAAATCGAAATCCTTTGCGATTCAGAATATCGATGGTGTGGTTATGAATTTCGGTCAATACACTTTGATTCAATTCCATGTACATTGCATGCATCTCCATGTGTGAAAACAGCTGCTTTGCTTTGACAAACGACAGAATACTTCGATCACACACGACGCTATCGGTTTCATCGAAAGTTGTCTTGTTTTTTTAATTCGGCAGCCACATCGGAAAGCTGCAGCCCTCGAAGCGTTTCGAGTTGGGGGATTCCGTTTTCAGGATCCCATCCCATGGCCTGGTAATACTCGGCCCGCATGTGCCTGAATTGTTCCGGGTCGAGTTTATCTTCGGGCCATGCCCCGGCCATCCGACGGTCGAAAAGTGCTTTGGGCAGATCATCAGCTGCCCGGGTCCAGCCTAATTTTACCGCTGAAGCTTTTTCCTGGCAGGCAGTTCGTTCGGCGTATTTTAAAAGGTCTTCAACTGTGAAGTGGCTACCTGTTCCGGCGGTGAGGGCCCGTGCTTGAAAATTGATCCCTACACCTTTTTTTAATTGGATTGTATTTAAGCGGCATTGCCCTAAAATATCGGTGACTATACTCATTTTTGCGGACGTTGCCGCTAAAATGCCCCGATTCGCGTAGTCAAATTGCGTTTTGGGATTGCCGTTGTTCTTGTCTTGCGAGTATCCCAGGTATTTACGGGCAGCTTCCATTTCCCAGCTTTCCGGCCCTCCCATGGTGGCGGGTTCGTCTTCATCCTCCGTTAAGGGCACCTCAAATCCATACCAGCGCATTCGGTAATCATCCCCGCCACGTGGATTAACGGCCGCACCGATGGCCCGGGCACGAAAATTGATCACATTGGAACCTGCCAAAGGGGATCCCTTGATATGCAGTGGCGGCGGCGTATCATGACCGAGGCTGCCGACGGCTGTATCAATATCGGAGGCAAGGATAGCGCCCAAGCCTTTGCGGTGAATGATGTTATCGAGCATGGTGTGAAGGGCCTCTGAGTTGCCCCAGCGGAGCTGAATGCCATTTGTATCAACATCGCTGATCCTGCCATTTTCATAAAGCTCCGTGGCCCAGGCCAGCATCCGACAGGCGGAGATCACATCGATTCCCATTTTCTGGCAGGTAGATGCCAATCTGTACCAGGAATTAAAGTCGCTATCCTTGAGTATCCACATGGAATTTGCGTAAAGGCTGCAATTTGACACCAACGGTCCGGCTTCCGGGACATCGTAATAATCCATGCAGCGTTGTCTGCAATTGAAGCACCCGAGATGACCGTCTCCCAATCGATTCTTATATGTGCGCCAAAACGGTTCATGCCCCCCCTGCAACTGATCCTGTTTATGCCACCGACCGGCCTCGAAATTTCCCAGCACCAACGCATTGTTATCCGGATCACCCGCACTTGAAAGTGTACTGACGCGTGGTGAGAGCTTTTTCTGTGTTTCGAATGCCTCCAAACAAAGTTTGAAAAAAGTTTCCGGGTGGACAATATCGATGCCGCGAGTTCCTCTTACGGCAATGGCTTTTAGATTTTTCGCACCCATCACGGCACCCAAACCGGTTCGTCCGGCGGAATTGCCTAT
>JBDLJD010000197.1:0-6691 GCA_039714495.1 Thermodesulfobacteriota bacterium | reverse complement strand
GAAAACACGAAAACATTTCTGAACATTTCGTGCTTTTTGGATTTCGTGTTTTCGTGATTCAATTTTATGTCCTGTCTTCTGACTTCTGGCATTTGACCCTCTGACCTCTGGTCTCCGTCCTCCAGCACCCCCATCACTCCAACACTCCATTTCTCCAGAATTTTTCATAGCGCCGCAAGGCGGTGTTACTTCTCCGCCAGCCGCGCCGCCCCCACGACCCTTTCACCCGGCGCCATGCCGATGAGCTTCACGCCCTGGGTGTTGCGGCTGATCACGGAAATGCCTCTGATGGGCATACGGATGATTTTACCCGAATCAGTCATCACCATGAGGTCGTCATGCTCTTCCACCAGCAGGATGGACACCACCATGCCGTTGCGTTCATTGGTCTTGATGGTGATCACACCTTTGCCGCCGCGTTTCTGGATCGGGTATTCGTCTATTGACGTCCTTTTGCCATACCCCTTTTCAGTGGCCGCCAGCAGCGTCTGGCCATGGCTGAGAACCTGCATGCCCACGATGGTGTCCCCTTCCGCCAGGCGCATTCCCCTTACGCCTCTAGCCACTCTGCCGGTGGGCCGCACATCGGACTCATGGTAACGAATGGACTTGCCCATCACCGAGCAGAGGAAGACGTTCATGGTGCCGTCCGTAATCCTGGCTCTGATCAATTCATCTCCAGGCACCAGATCCAGGGCAATGATGCCGCCGGACCGGGGACGACTGTAGGCCATGATGTCGGTTTTCTTCACCAGCCCATGTTTGGTGACCATGATGATGAAGTTTCCCGGGTCAAAGGAAGGTACGGCCATGACCGTTGCCAGCTTTTCATCTTTTTCCAGGCTGAGCAGATTGACAACCGCCTTGCCCCGGCTCAGGCGTCCGGCCTGGGGAATCTCGTATACCTTGCGCCAGTACACGCGTCCCTTATTTGTAAAAAACAGGAAGGTATGGTGCGTGGAAGCCACGAAGAGCTGTTCCACAAAATCCTCTTCCTTGGTCCCCATGGCAGTCTTGCCTTTGCCGCCCCTGTGCTGGCTCTGATACAGGGTGATGGGGTTGCGTTTGATGTAGCCGGAGTTGGAGATGGTGACCACCATATCCTCCTCCACGATCATGTCTTCAATGGTCAACTCGCGCGTCTCTTCGACGATTTCGGTGCGCCGATGGTCGCCGAATTCGTCCTGAATTTCGGTCAGTTCGTCTTTTACAATGCCCAGCACGAGTTTTTCGCTGCCCAGCACTTCCCTGTACCAGGCGATGTCCTTCAGCAGTGCATCGTATTCATCAATGATTTTATCCCGCTCCAGGCCGGTGAGGCGCTGCAGGCGCATGTCCAGAATGGCCTGAGCCTGTATTTCTGTGAGCTCGAAGGATTCAATGAGGCGCGCCTTGGCTTCGGGCGGGGTTTTGGAAGACCGTATCAGCGTGACGACCCTGTCCAGGTGGTCCAGGGCGATTTTCAACCCTTCCAGGATGTGGGCCCGTGCTTCCGCTTTCTTGAGTTCGAAACGGGTGCGCCGGATGATGATTTCCTTGCGGTGCAGGATGAAATGCTCCAGCAGTTCTTTCAAATTCATGATCTCGGGCTGTTTGTTGACCACGGCCAGAAAAATAATGCCAAAGGTGTTCTCCATCTGGGTGTGCTTGTAGAGCTTGTTGATGATCACACCGGCGACCTGGTTCTTTTTCAGGCCCAGAGCGATACGCATCCCCTCCCGGTCGGATTCGTCGCGCACATAGCGGATGCCTTCCAGCTGTTTGCTTTTCATCAGGGCGGCGATCTTTTCGATGAGCCGCGCCTTGTTGACCTGGTAGGGTATTTCCGAAACCACGATGGTTTCACTGCCCGTGCGTTTGTCCTTTTCCACCGAGGCCCGCGCGCGGATGCGGATGATGCCACGGCCGGTTTTGTAGGCGCTGTAGATCCCCTTGGTGCCGTAAATGATACCTGCCGTGGGAAAATCCGGGCCGGGAATGAGTTGGATGAGTTCGTCGAAACCGATGCCGGGATCGTCGATTATCGCTTTTATGGCATCGATGATTTCGCTGAGATTGTGGGGGGGGATATTGGTGGCCATGCCCACCGCGATACCCGACGACCCGTTCGCCAGAAGCGCGGGGATAACCGTTGGCAGTACGGAAGGCTCATCCAGGGATTCATCGTAGTTGGGGGTAAAATCAACGGTTTCCTTATCCAGGTCTTCCAGCATTGAGTGCGAGAGCCGCATCATGCGTATTTCTGTGTAACGCATGGCTGCAGCGGAATCCCCGTCCACCGACCCGAAGTTCCCCTGGCCGTCCACCAGCGGATAGCGCATGGCGAAGTCCTGCGCCATGCGGACAATGGTGTCGTAAACAGCGCTGTCGCCGTGGGGGTGGTATTTACCGATCACATCGCCGACGATTCTGGCCGATTTCTTATAGGGTTTGTTATAGTCGTTTCTCAGTTCCCGCATGGCAAAGAGTATCCGGCGGTGAACCGGTTTCAACCCGTCCCTTACGTCAGGCAGGGCCCTGCCGATGATGACGCTCATGGCATAATCGAGGTATGATTTTTTCATCTCACGCTCGATGCTGATTTCAGGCAGGTGGTCATTGGTTGTCATGTTGTCACCTTGTCTCCCTTGTTTCTATAATGTATTGATAACTGGCCCGGTAGATGTCGGTCAGGGTTAAAAACGCCGTGACTACTAAAGGGCCGTATATGATGCCCAGGATGCCGAAAAGCTTCAATCCCCCGATAATGGAAAAAAACACCAGCAGGGTGTGCATCTTGACACGGTGCCCCACAAGTTTGGGTTTGAAAAGATATTCGATCCCCCCGGACAGCAAAATATAAAAAATGATTAAAAAAATGCTGGCGCCTGAATGGCCGGTCATGAAAAGGTAAATGGATGTGGGAATCAGGACCACGCCAATGCCGATGATGGGTAAAAAAGCGAGGAGCCCCATGATAACCCCCCAGAGAAAGGGTGAATTGAGGCCCAGGAAATAAAACGCCACCCCACCCAGGACCCCCTGAATCAGCCCGCACAACCCGTTGCCGATCAGAATCGCCCCGGCCATGTCCTTGAACTTTCTGATCAGTTTCTGCTCCTGGTCATCCGGCAGGGGGGAGAGGTCCACGATAAAGGCCACCAGCCGACCGCCGTCGATGAGCAGGTAGTATATGACCAGCAGCATCAGGAAAAAATTGATAATAAAGGCCAGCATATTGGAAGCGATGGCCCGGGCCTGGTCATACAGGAAAAATCCTACATTTTTTCCTATTTCCGAAATCCCCCGGTTCAGCTCCTGTCCGGTGAGCTCGATGTTGAAATAAACCAGCACGGCATTGACCTTCTCCAGGATCATGCTCCCCTCGATCAGGGATTGAAAACGATCGCTGATCACCGCGTTCCTTGCGGTTATGTACAGGTCGTAGGCCTCTGTGGAGAGCACGCCCACGAAAAATATGGTCGGCACGAACAGGATGAAGAATATGAGGCAGCAGACCACCAGCGAGGCAAGGGATGGCCGTATCTTGCCGGAAGCCTGCATGTACCTGTAGATCGGGGAAAAAATACCCGTGATAACCGCACCGAGCACAATAATGGAAATGAACGGCCAGATTAGCCATCCGAGCATGATCGTCGAAACAAGCAGGCATCCCAGGAAAAACCATAGGATCAAGTCGCTGGTCGTTCTTTCCGCCATCCTGCCTCCTAAAAAAAGTGCGTGGACTGAAATGGGAATATCTGTTGGCCAAAATATTCACGCAGCCCGTTCGCATATAATGGAATCGGGCTGCGTGATGGGTTATCTGAGTTGTTTATACAACCTAGGGGTCAAAAGGTGGGGGCATTATCTGCTGACATAGATTCCGGCTATGAAAACTAACAGTATTTCCCAAATAAATACAGGTACATAGCTGCCAAACAAAGCATACATGATTCCGCCGCCAATGATCGCCGGCACACCAAAGAATACCAGAATACCCAGCTTTCTGCTCACATCCATTTACATGTTCCCCCGTTATTAATTATCGCTCAAGTTCAAAGAAATCCTGCTTCTGATTATCACCGCGAACTTGTTTTAAATATTAGCAATAATGCCAAATTAAGTAAAGCAAAAATTTAGGATTATCTGCCAATTGACTGCAAACAGAATGGGCGATAAGGATTGACTTTTGCAGGTATATTCCAGGAGGATTCAAGGGGACGAGGGGTCAAGGGGTCAAGTGAAGGCGCGATGGGTCCTTGGCTTTCAGCCGATTATCTTGTAGGCACCCATAGCTAACAGCTTAGAACTACCCTTCTAACACTTGAACCCTTGACCCCTTGAATCCTTGAACCCTTCTCTCCACTGAAAATAAGCAAAACATACCTGAAAACAGGCAATGATATATAATGCGTTTTACCGTTCCACTATCATGGCCATGCCCATACCGCCTCCGATGCACATGCTGATAAGGCCTGTGCTGTAGTTTTTGCGCCGCATAAGATGCATTGCGGTGACCATCTGGCGGGCGCCGGTGCAGCCGATGGGGTGGCCCAGGGAAATGCCGCTCCCGACTTCATTGGGGCGGTCATTTTCTATTCCCAGTTCCCGCAGACATCCGATGGCCTGGGCGGCAAAAGCTTCATTCAGTTCGATGGTGTCGAGATCATCCATGCCCATACCGGCAGTGCCCAGCACTTTGCGAATGGCCGGAACAGGCCCCAGCCCCATGTATGCGGGATCAACCCCGCCTGAGGCGAACGCTTTGATCTTGAGCATGACCTCGAGGCCCATCTCCTCTGCTTTGTCGGCGCTCATGAGCAGTACCGCGGCAGCGCCGTCGTTAATGCCCGAGGCATTGCCGGCAGTCACGCTTCCGTCTTTTTTGAAAGCAGGGCGAAGTTTGCCCATTTTTTCAATGCTCGTGTCCATGGGCCGTTCATCAGTGTCAATCACCGTATCGCCCTTGCGGCCCTTGATAACCACCGGCACGATCTCCTCGGCAAAACTGCCTTCTGTGATGGCTTGCCGGGCCCGCTGATGGCTCATAACGCCTAAGGCATCCTGCTCTTCCCTGCTGATGTCGTAAAGGGCGGCAATATTTTCCGCCGTGAGCCCCATGTGATACCCGTAGAATATCTCGTATAACCCGTCAAACACCATGAGGTCGTATATATCACCCACCCCGGTAAGCTCCATGCGATGTCCCCAGCGGGCTTTGGGCAGCGCCATGGGCACCGTGCTCATGCTCTCCTGCCCGCCTGCCAGGATCACATCGGCCTGTCCGGTCATGATGGCCGATGCCCCCAGAGCTATAGCCTTGAGGCCGGAACCGCAGACCTTGTTCATGCTGAAAGCCGGAGTCTCCTTGGGTATTCCCGCCCGTATCATTGCCTGACGGGCCGGGTTCTGCCCTTGAGCCGCCTGGAGCACGTTGCCCATGATGACTTCGTCAACCGCCACAGGCGTGAGGCTGTCATCCCAATTGACGTACTTTTCCTCCAGTTCTATCACGCCCCTGCCTTTGAGCTTGTCCGGAGCCCAGGCTTCCATCTGATCGCTTTTTGCAGGGCGCAGCCCGGCTTTCAAAAACACCTCCCGCATGACTGTAGCACCCAGATCCACCACGGGGACGGTTTTCAACCCCCCGCCAAAATTACCCACTGCTGTCCGCGAACCGCTGACTACTGCAACTTCTTTCATTTTTTCATTCTCCTCATATGTTGTGAATTTGACTTGATAACCACCTGATGGGATGAATCAAAATAGCTTACGTCACGAAAAAACCTTCTGGGCTCCCGCCTCCGCGGGAGTGACGGGAGCGCTCAGCTTCTATGTATGAAACAATATAAGCGCCCGCATCTCTAATAATGTTGGCTTTTACACTGTGATCAGCCACTAACCAAAAGCTATCGACTGCTGTTCACTTGGCCCCTTGACCCCTCGAACCCTTGAATCCTTTCCGAGTTTCACCCTTCATTTTTTACTATACTTTTTCACTTACAACCAGCGCCCCCACCGGGCAGATCTCCACGCATGCCAGACACGCCTCACAGTCGACTTCCAAACCATCCGTCCCAAAAGCGCTGACAACCGTTTCAAAACCCCGCCGGGCAAAGGTAAAAACTGATTCACCGTTCTTTTCCCTGCAGACGTGGATACACTTCCCGCACAGCACGCACCGGTTGGGCAAATAGTCCAGGCATGGATGGGTGCTGTCGATCTCCGGCTGTTTGAGAAGGGTTGCATAGGGTGCGGCTTTCAAACCTGCCTTTAAAAACCGGGCTATGTTTTGCAGCTCGCATTGTTTGTTGGCACTGCAGTTCCGGCAGTCTATGTCATGCACCGACAAAAGCAGCTTGAGGGCCGTCCGCTGCAATTGCCGCACCTCTTCCATATCGGTCTGGACGACCATCCCTTCGACTGTACTGGCAGTGCAGGCCGTGACCGGTGCTTTTTCGCCCTCGACCGCCACCATGCACATCCTGCAGGAAGCCGGAGGCGTCGGTATACCCTTTACATGACACAGGTTGGGGATATAAATGCCGTTCTCCAGGCAAACATCGAGCAGCGTGCTCCCCTCTTCGCAGGCTATTTCCTTCTGATCAACTGTTATATGTATCATATGTACCGTGTTACGGGTTACAGGTTGCGGGTGTCGAGTTGCAGGTTGCGGGTTGTACTGTAGCTGACCACTGACTATCGACTA
>JBDLJD010000196.1:0-6773 GCA_039714495.1 Thermodesulfobacteriota bacterium | reverse complement strand
TGGACCAGGTGAAAAAAGAAGGCAGCAAACTCTACATCTACGACTGGGCCGAGTGGTGGCCGGAAGAGTTGTTTGAAAATTTTACCAAGGAGTTCGGTGTCAAGGTGATCCGGGACCACTATGCCGATACCGAGGAAATGGTCACTAAAATCAAACTCAACCCCAATGCGCCCTATGACCTGGTTCTAGGCGCCGGGCCGGTGGATGCCGTACGGCTGAACGAGATGAAGCTGCTCAAACATCTTACCCATGCCTGGCTTCCCAACATGACCGCCTATCTAAAAGACGATTACAAAACCCTGGATTTTGATCCGGGCAACAAGTATCAATTTGTAGACTCCATCTTCTATACCACCTATACCTACAACTCCAAATACATTGATGAAAACGATCCCAATGTGGGGTCCTGGGGGCTGCTGTTCAAACCTGACAAGTACAAGGGCAAGGTCACCATGATCGACAATGCGCAGGAGTCCATAGGCGCTGCCCTGAAGTACCTGGGCTACTCATGGAACACTGATGTGGAAAGCGAACTCATGGAAGCCAAGGCGCTCTTGATGGCCCAGAAGCCGAATCTGGCTGCTTATGATTCCTGGCCCAGCCGTCTGCTCAAGGATGAGGATGTGTGGATATCCCATTTGTGGATCGGTGACAGTTGGTGGCTCTCGCGTGACAAACCCGAGATCAAGGGCGTTATGCCCAAGGAAGGCACCTACTATGCCGGCAATACCGGTTTCATTCCCAAGGGCTCCAAGCACACGGCAGCCGCCCATCTGTTCATCAACTACATTTTCCGCACCGAAGTAAACGTGCTGCTGGTGGGATGGATCGGCTACCCGCCCGTGCACAAGCATACCATGGAGTTCATGAGCGACGAAATGAAGGCCTGGCCCGGCTTTGTCATCGACAAGGACTACCAGCGCAAATGTGACACCTTTGACCGCAGGCTTGTCGAAGGACCGGGTAAAGAACTCCGCGACAAAATCTGGGAAGAGATCAAGAAGTAATTTGCTAAAGTAATAGAGCCATCGTATCACGGAAGTGCGGATGTAGTCAGGTTGCGGGTCTGCCGCGCCTGCATGACTTCGCACTTCCGTGATGATTGCCATTCTTTTGAAAACCAAAGAGTAGGACCCTATGCCCCCATTGGATGATGCGTCTGCATCCCAGTCCCAGGCCAAGAAAAGGGAAAAGCGCAAACTCGCTCTGAATATTACAGCCTATTTAAGTCCCATAATTATCATCGTGGTTGTCTTCGTTTTCGCCCCCCTGGCCATCATCCTGTTTTTCAGTTTTTTAAAATCTGGCCCTTACGGCCAGATTGTCTACGAATTCACGTTTGAAAACGTCAAAGCCATTCTAGGCGGCGGGTATGGCAAGGTTTTCTTGAAATCGGTCTACCTGGCCATTCAGACCAATTTGCTCTGTATCCTTTTAGGCTACCCCATTGCCTATTACATCGCCCGCTTCGGGGGTAAATGGAAGGTGCTATGGATCTTCCTGATCATCGTGCCCTCGTGGTCCTCCTACCTCATCCGGCTGTATGCCCTTAAAACCCTGGTGGGAACCAAAGGGACCATCAACACGTTTTTATTGAACATAGGACTCATTTCCGAACCTATCCAGATACTCTACACCAACTTTGCGGTCACCATGGCATTGGTGTTCGCCTGGCTGCCCTTCATGATTCTGCCGATCTATGCAGCCCTGGACGGCCTTGACCGCTCTGTTCTGGAAGCAGCCACCGACCTGGGGGCCAATCCCTTCCGGCGATTTTTCCGGGTGACGCTGCCGTTAACCCGGGGCGGGCTTCTGGCCGGATCCATCCTGGTATTCATTCCCACGGTGGGCGAGTGGCTGGTGCCCCACATATTCGGCGGTTCCAAAATCATGATGGCCGGGTCGCTGGTGGCCCACAAATTCACGGCCGTGGGCAACATCCCCCAGGGATCCAGCCTGGCCATGATGCTGGCGGCCACGTTGGTCCTGATTCTCTACCTCACCATTAAGTGGGGCGGCAGGGAAGCGCTGGAGAAATCCCTATGAAGAAGAAAAAGATCGCACCGAAAATTCTGTGGGTCTTGAGCGTCCTGACCCTGATCTTTCTGTGGGCACCGGTCATCCTGATTATGGTCTATTCCTTTTCCAACAACAAATACGGCTCCTCCTGGGAAGGATTCACTACAAAATGGTATGTGAAATTGATCACCAACGACCAGGTCCGGGACGCCCTGATCCGCAGCCTGATCATCGCGGGAATTACCGTGGTGGTTTCCACCCTGATCGGGACCATTACAGCCTACGGTCTCTACAAATTTAATTTCAAGGGCAAGCAGTTTTTGAGAACGTCTATTTTGCTGCCCATCGTGTTCCCGTCGGTGGTCACCGGCAGCGCGTTGTTGGTGTTTTTTACGCGCCTGGTGCACATCCCCCTGGGGTATCCCAGCATTATCATCGCCCACATCGTTTTCTGCTCGCCCCTGGCAGTGTTCATCATCCTGGGGCGCATGCAGCGTTTTGACTGGTCCTGGGAAGAAGCAGCTCTGGACCTGGGGGCAACGCCTTTCAGGACCTTTATCCGGGTCACGGGACCGCAGCTGCTGCCGGCCATTATGGCCTCGGCCATGCTGATTTTCCCCTGGTCGTTCGACGATTTCGTAATCACCTATTTTGTAGCCGGTGTAGGCAGCACCACCCTGCCCATCTACGTGTTTTCACAGCTGCGTTTCGGAGCAACACCGGTCATCAATACCATCGGCACCCTGTTTGTCACCATCACCATGCTGGGGCTGGTGCTCGTTCACTTTATCCAGAAAACCGGCAAAAGCAGTACCTAGGAAATGAAAGGACAGAACTCCCCATGAGCGGTTCAGATAAACAACCGGCTGTATGTCTTGAAATAAGGGATGTAGTAAAACAGTTTCCCGGCGTTACCGCGGTGGACCACATCAACCTGGAAATCAGGGAAGGCGAAATATTTTCCTTCCTGGGCCCCAGCGGCTGCGGCAAATCAACGCTTCTGAGAATCGTCGCCGGCCTGGAAAATCAGGACCAGGGCGACGTGTTGATTGCCGGCCAGGCGGTCAACGATTTGCCGCCCTACAAAAGGGACTGCAGCACGGTGTTCCAGAACCATGCCCTGTTTCCGCACATGACCGTGGCCGGCAATATCGGTTTTGGCCTGGTTGAGCGGAAAGTCCCTAAAGCCGAGATAAAAAAGCGCGTCCAGGCCAAGGTGGATCTGGTCAACCTGGGCGGAATGGAAGACCGCTATCCCCACCAGCTGAGCGGCGGTCAGATGCAGCGTGTGGCCCTGGCGCGTTCCCTGGTGCTGGAGCCCACGGTCCTGCTTTTAGACGAACCCCTGGCCGCCCTGGACAGAAAACTGCGCAAGGAGATGCAGGTTGAACTCAAACGTATTCAGCGCGAGGTGGGCACCACCTTCCTCAATGTCACCCACGACCAGAAGGAGGCCCTGAGCCTCTCCGACCGGATTGCGGTGATGAAAGACGGGGTACTGCTGCAGATCGGCACCCCGAACCAAATCTATGAAACCCCTCGCACCCAATTTGTGGCCTCATTCATGGGCGCTTCGAATATCTTTGGCGGAAGTGTCATTGATTCACAGGATGGTCAACTGACCTTCAAGACCGAAACAGGGGTTCAGGTTGTCATCCCTGAATCCAAAGACATTCCCGACGATCAGATAACCGGTTTCTCCGTCCATCCGGAACTCATCGATCTTATCCAGGAAGATGCCGCCCCCGAACGTATGTGCACTGAAACGGATGTCATGCTTCCGGGGACCGTCAAAGAGGTGTTCTATCTCGGTGACTTCAGTGAAATGTCGGTGATGATCGACGACACAGATATCATTCTTACGGTTTTTATGACCCGAGGCTGGAGTGGCCCCAACATGAAAATGTCCCAAGGGGAGCGGGTGATTGCCCAGTGGTCCGGCGATAACATGAATTTGTTGGTCGGATAAAATCGTGTTCCACGATTTTATGAAACGCGACTTCGTCGCTAAAATATAATGACCGCATTAAACAAAAATCAACACGGAAGTCACGTCAGGCGTATGTTCGGTGAGATTGCCGGGAAGTACGATCTGATAAACCGCCTCATGACCTTCGGACAGGACCGGGTGTGGCGGCAGTGTGTTGTCCAGGCGGCAGGTGTGCCGACCAATGGAATTCTCCTGGATACCGGCACCGGCACCGGCGGCATTGCCCTGGACGCACTCAAAGCCGACACCACCCTCAATGTTGTGGCCGCGGATTTTACCGTGGAAATGATGTTGATGGGCCGGAGGAAACAAAATGGCAGCAGGATCACATGGGCAGCGGCCGATGCCCTGGCGCTGCCTTTTGAGGATGCCTTTTTCGATGCGGTTACATCCGGCTACCTGATCCGCAATGTCAGCGATGCACGCCAAGCCTTCACGGAACAGACCAGAGTCGTCAAACCCGGCGGCCGCGTGGTCTGCCTGGAAACGTCACCCCCGCCGGAAGGCCTGCTGAGGCCCATTTTGCTGTTATTCTTGAATCACTTGATTCCCCTGTTGGGCCAGATAGTGTCCGGCAACCGCCCAGCCTACACCTATCTCCCCCAAACGACCCAGAATTTTCTATCCCCCTTGAAGGTTGCGGCCATCATGCGCTCGGCCGGCCTCACCAACATCCGCTACCAACGCTTCATGTTCGGAACCATTGCCGTGCATGTGGGCGTTAAACCAGGCGCCTGACTCGGATAGTGATTTTTTTCATCACGAAATCACGAAAGATCGAAACCTCGAAAGAATTACCCTTGTATTCTGTCTTCCGTCCTCTGTCCTCTGACTTCTGTGGCTCCGGCATCCGTCTTCCGATCTCTGGTTTCTGGCCTCTGGGGCTCTGTAGTTCTGTCTTCTGTGGTTCTTAATACTTCGCCCCATGTTCCTTCTTCACCTTCTCCCGGTCTATTTCGTTGTCCTCTGTCTTGGGCAGGGTATCCACGAATACAACGTGCTTGGGCTTTTTATAGCGGGCGATCTTGGATGCCACGTATTCCTTCAATGTATCCGGGTCCGCCGTCTGCCCCGGTGCGAGCACGCATATGGCTTTGATGGCTTCGCCCCACTGCTTGTCGGACACCCCAATGACACACACCTCGGCCACCGCCGCGTGGGACAGAATCACCTTTTCCACCTCGGCCGGGTAAACATTCTCCCCACCCGGCTTGATGAGTTCCTTCTGGGCCTTGCGCTTGACATACCACAGGAAACCATCCTCATCGAACCTGCCGATGTCGCCTGTGTGGTGCCATGCGTTGCGAAAGGTGTATTCGTTATCCGCATCCCTTCCCCAATAGCCCAGAAACACAGTAGGCGAACGAACGCAGATCTCTCCGGATTCCCCTGTGGGCACTTCCTCGTCCAGGTCATTGAAAAGCGCCACCCGGCTTAAGGGCGTAGCTCTGCCGGCACTCCCGGGCCGATCTGAAATGAGCCCGCCGGTGACGCCCATGGCCTCGGTCTGGCCGAACCCGGTTTCATAGTTTACCCCGGGCACAAGTTCCAGAAAGCGCATGATATTTTCAGGATGGTCCATACCGGTGACATGCCTGAGGCTGCTGATATCATGCCCGGCCTTTTCGTTGGCCTCCATGAGCATTTTCAGGATGGGGGCAAAATTGAAAAAAGTGGTGCCTTTTTCCTTTTCAATGGCTGCCAGAGTCTGCTCTGGTTTGAACCGTTCCATGATCACGTTTTTCCCGCCGCAGTGGATGGTGGCCATGGTCATGGCCAGGCCGGCGATGTGAAACAGCGGCAGAATGCAGATGTGGCAATCTTCTTCAATGAGGTGATAGCGCAGCAGGGAGACCATGCTGCCGAAGACGATATTGGCCTGGCTCAGCAGCGCTCCCCTTGGTTCGCCTTCCACTGCTGCGGTGTGAATAATGGCAAACCCGGCATCTGCTGAAATGTCAATATTTCGTTCGGATCCCTCTTGTGTGTAGAGACTGCTGAACGGAAGAAAGCCTGCAGGCGGGTTTTCCACGCCCATGGCAAAACATTTTTCAATGGATGGCACCCGTTCCGCAACCTTGGCGACAACCTCGCAATAGGGTTGGCCGGCAAAAACAAATTGCGGTGCACAGTCGTTCAGCACAAAATAGATCTCCTCCTCCTGGAACCGCCAGTTCACCGCCAGAACGATAGCCCCGATTTTCGCGGCTGCCCCGTAAAGGATCAGATATTCGTCACTGTTGTGAGCCACCACCCCCAGGCAGTCGCCCTGTTTGATGCCTGCTTTTGAAAGCCCGGACGCCAGATGGTCGCACTTTTCCTTGAACGCCCCGTATGTCAGGCGCTTATCGTTGAAAACAACTGCCTCCTTTTCAGGATCGATGGCCGCACTTCTGCAGATCATGTCGTAAACGGTAAAGTCATAGAGTCCCATGAATACACTCTCCTACATTTTTTCATACCCTGATGCGAACAACGAAGCATGAAACGTCAATTATCGCGAATTAAATCGTATGATCAGTTTACACGAATTCATGAAAATAAAAAAAAAGATTTTGTTTTATAACATTAGAAACATGTATCAGCACGACTGGTGTTTAATAGCCCAGGTTTTAGGATGGGAACAATGTTCTTAAATACAGCTGACTGTTTCTAATGAATTTGTATACCATTTGCAGGCTGTAATCAAGTCGACCCGTAATTCCAATATTCCCATTTTCCCTCAATTCGTGGTATATAGATATACATCCCCAAATCAAAATAA
>JBDLJD010000195.1:0-6804 GCA_039714495.1 Thermodesulfobacteriota bacterium | reverse complement strand
CAGTGCGCAAGGCGATCGAGCAACTCCAGTCTCTTGGCGCAACAATAAAGAGCATTGAAATCCCCATGATCGAACAGATCATGCCGGTGGAATTTGCGTTATGCATGTCTGAAGCCAGCGCATATCATCGCAATCTTTTACGCGAGCGTGCCGATCTGCTGACCGAGGATGTGCGAACCTATTTAGGCCTCTTCAGACAAATCTGTGGGTAACTTCGGGGACTGGCAAGTTACCAAGTGTATGATATAAGGCTATTTTTCTTAATTTATCACTTCGAAAACCATAGGATTTTCTGATGGTCAGTTTTGCTTTGTTGTTGAAACCCTCTACGATGCCGGAAGAAAACTCTTTTTTAGCGTGAAAATAGTTGAGGATCAGAGCTTTGTGTTCACGAATAGTCCGGGCAAATTTTTTGAGTTCCGGGAGACTGCGATGACGCATGACATCCCTGGTCCATTGATCAATAAAGGTGTTTGCCCAAGACGGGCTTTTATAAGTCCAAAGGTGGTCGAAATCCTCTTTGAACAGATAGGCCTTCACGGTACGCAGGTTCATTGTGAGTAAATCTCTCAAGCGTGTCCGGGCATAGCCGCGAACTCGCTTCTTTTTTTTGAGAAAGAGCCACCTGCTGTTTTTGAGATATGCCGGTTTTCCGTCATCCTTTAGTTTTTTCACTTCTGAACGGCGCACCTCATCAACCGCTTTATTGAGATTGGCAACGATATGGAATCGGTCGAGAATGTGTACCGCATCACTAAGACGATCAGCGATGACAAAAATATAGGATTTCCACATGTCAGAACAGACAAACCGGATCGCTTTGTTCCGCTGCTCACCCATAAAGTCGCAAAAGGCATGCAGAGTTTCCTTTTTACGTTCTTTGCCGATCCAGAGCAATCGGCGGCAATGTTTGTCAATCTGGTAAACAAGGGTGAGATAGTTTTGTCCTTTATGATATTGGATCTCATCAACACCAATAGCCGTCACATTGTCAAGATTACGGTGGGCAGAGGAGCCACATGGCGTCGATTTCGATCAGTTCCCATAGGGCTTAAACCGGTTTGGATTTCCATGGCGATTCAGCGAGTATTTTGTCTGATTTGCAGCGTTATCCGACAGGTCAAAGTTGGCTTTGCCGACCGCCGACGCAGCTATACCAATGCTTTTGAACGATACGCCCTTGAACTATCCAAACACATGACGATCCAAGACGTGGCCCACCACCTTGGGGTTAGTTGGGGCGTCATCAAGGACATCCAAAAAAGAAATCTGTTGCGGCGATTTCGGCGCCCCAAACTAAAACACCTCAAACGTGTTGCCATAGACGAAATCTCTATTGGTAAAGGGCATAGGTATCTGACCATCGCTTTGGATCTAAATACCGGTGCGGTGGTTTTTGTGGGTGATGGTAACCCCCTGTGTCAGGATAGTTGTCACCTCCAGCCCGCACCGATCACCGCAAGGTGAGCCCGCCCCCGCGGGGGCGGGCTCACCTTGCGGTGGCACCCAATTTTTATTTACTGGGGGCGCAGGAGGTTGACATGCCATACTCGCAAATGTTCAAAGACAAGATGATCCAAGAGATGACCGGTCCCGACGCTATATCGGCCACAGCGCTGTCCAAGAAGGTTGATGTTCCTCAAGCAACGCTCTCCAAATGGCTTCGAAAAGCCGGAATCGATTCGTATTATGTTTATCCAAATTCACCGGATGGTATTATGCCAAAGGTACCGAAAACACCCAATGGCTGGAGCGCCGAAGAAAAACTAAAGGCGGTCCTCGAAGCATCCCGACTCTCTGATGAACAGCTCGGCACCTTTTTACGCAAAGAGGGAATCCACGAAACCCATCTTGAACAATGGCGCATGAAGATGCTCAGCAGTCTTGGGAAACGCAGCAATGCTGGAAAGCCTTCCCGTCGTAACGCTGATATCAAACGCATCCGCAGCCTGGAAAAGGAACTGCGGCGTAAGGATAAGGCCCTGGCCGAGACGGCCGCCCTTTTGGTGTTGAAAAAAAAAGTCCGGGAAATCTGGGGGGACGAGGACGACAACACGACCCGGAGGAACGGGCGATGATCGTCAAGCTTGTCAACGAGGCCGTACAGTCCGGCGCCCGGCTTCACAAGGCCGCCGGCCTTACCGGCCTCAGCGCCCGAACCATCATGCGATGGCGTCAGGATGACGGTTACGACCGTCGTAAGGGATCCAAAAAAGAACCGGCCAATAAGCTCTGCAAACAGGAACGTGAACACATTCTTGAGGTAGCCAACAGTGTGCCCTTTCGGGACTTGTCCCCCAAACAGATCGTACCCATGCTGGCCGACCAGGGTGTTTACCTGGCCTCGGAGTCGAGCTTTTACAGGGTGCTCAGGGAGCATAAGATGTTGACCCATCGTCAGGCCTCAAAGCCTCCGGTGTCTCGACGCCCGCGGGAGCACGTTGCAACAGGACCCTGCCAGGTATGGTCTTGGGATATCACTTATTTACACACTCCCGTTCGGGGCATCTTTTATTATCTTTACATGATCGTGGATGTCTGGAGCCGGAAAATCATCGCCGCCGAGGTCTTTGCCGAAGAATCCATGAAACATAGTTCCAGACTGTTTACCAAAGCCTGCTTTATCCATAATGTGTTGCCCGAAGGGCTTGTCCTACATTCGGACAATGGCGGGCCGATGAAGGGCGCCACCATGGTAGCGACTCTGGATAAGCTGGGCGTTACCGCATCGTTTTCCCGGCCGAGTGTCAGTAACGATAATCCGTATTCCGAATCCCTTTTCCGGACCATGAAATATCGTCCTGGTTACCCGTCTAAGCCCTTTGAAACCATTGAGAAGGCACAGGTATGGGTTGATAAATTTGTCTTGTGGTACAACACCGTGCACCTTCACAGTGCAATCTGTTTTACCACCCCTGATGACCGCCATTATGGCCGCGACCAACAGATCCTGGCCAATCGTCATCAGGTCTATGAAAATGCCCGACGTCGGTATCCGAGCAGGTGGTCCGGTAAAACCCGAGATTGGAATCCGGTGCGTCAGGTCTGGCTTAATCCTGAGAAAAAGAATGAGGCTACCCTGACATATCCGGTAAAGAAAGCGGCTTAACTTTTTTACGGTTCAGGTGACATCTATCTTGACACCCGTCGCCCCGGACTCCGGCGATGAGCGACAAAGCCTTGCAACACAGCAGTATCGCCAAAGAAAAGATCGTGGCCTGGGACCCGGATATCCTTTTCCTGGACCTTTCCACGCTGCAAATGGGTGAAGATGCCGATGGATTATTTGAACTTAAAACCGATCCAGCCTATCAGAGTCTCGCCGCCGTTCAAAAAGGGATAGTTTACGGTGCGCTGCCCTACAATTGGTATACCCGAAATTTCGGATCCATCCTAGCCAACGCCTATTTCATCGGTAAGCTATTGTATCCGGAAAAATTCGCCGACATCGACCCTGCCGCCAAAGCCGATGACATATATACCTTTTTGGTTGGAAAGCCGGTGTTCGAGAAAATGAACACCGCTTTTGAAGGTTTGGCGTTTCGGTCGGTTCCCTTAAATTAGGAGAAGCGCTCAATGCATGTTGCCAGAGGCACGCTGAACCAGTCATATTCCCATTATATCGGGTCTTCCCCCCAGTAGTGCCCCAGTTAATTTAATAAGATATTGAAATTATTTGCGATATGTTGAAAAGGCGGCTATATTATGTAGCCACAACATATATAATTTAATTGTTGACATACAATGTTATCTGTGCTAATTTCGTAGCCACAATGTATGTAGACACTGCCACAATCAAACGAAAAGATAAATCCTACACCAGACATCTGCTCCGCACTTCATATCGCCAAAACGGAAAGGTAAAACATAAAACTATCGCTAATCTTTCCAGTTGCTCAAAAGATGAAATCCAGGCGATTAAACTCGCTTTGAAACATAAGAAAGATCTTTCGGTTCTTTTCACAACCAAGGACGTTGAGACCGTTCTCGGCAAACGCATCGGCGCTGTATGGACTTTAAAAGTTATTGCTGAAAGACTTGGTATAACCAAAGCCCTGGGTGCTGACCATCACGGCAAGCTTGCGCTCTTGCAAGTTCTTGCCAGAATTATCGATCAGGGGTCGCGATTGTCCGCCGTCCGATTCGCACAAAGCCATGCGGTTTGTGAAGTTATCGGTATAGATAAACTGGATGAAGACGATTTATATGACAATCTGGCCTGGCTCGCCCAACAACAAGAAGAAATCGAAAGGAAACTGTTTAAACTACGCTTTCCCAATGCAGCACCAACCCTATTTTTGTATGACGTGACCAGTTCCTATCTCGAAGGCGTATGCAACGAGTTTGCCGCTTGGGGATATAATCGCGATAAGAAGAAAGGCAAGATGCAGATCGTCGTGGGATTGCTCGCCGGCCCCGATGGGCTTCCTGTGGCGGTACGTGTATTTAGAGGCAATACCAGCGATACCAAGACCGTAAGCGAACAAATACGGATTTTGGCAGATAACTTTGGTGCCAAGGAGGTTACCCTGGTTGGCGATCGCGGTATGCTTAAGGGGCCGCAGATAGATCAACTCCCTGATGATTTTCGGTACATCACAGCAATCACCAAACCACAAATCCTAAAGATGCTGGAAGAACGCGTGATTCAATATGAGCTTTTTACCGAGCATGTTTGTGAGGTTGAACAAAGCGGCATCCGTTACATCCTCAGGCGCAACCCGATGAGAGCGGAACAGATCGCGATGAGGCGCAAGGCCAAACATGCAGCCGTAGAAGATATTTGCCAAGATCGTAACAAGTATTTGGCCGAACATAGCAGGGCTTCAACTGATGTAGCGCTTAAAAAGGTACGGTCAAAAATAAAAAAAATAAAATGTGACAAGTGGCTATGCGCTTCGGCCAGGCAGCGCGTGATAACCATCGCTAAAGATGAAGCGGCCCTTGATCAAGTCGCCTTACTCGACGGCTGCTATGTGATCAAGTCGGATGTATCGAAAAATGATGCGAAACCGCAAATTCTTCACGACCGGTACTGCGATCTTGAGAACGTTGAACGTGCTTTTCGAACGATGAAAAGCGTACATCTGGAGATGAGACCGGTTTTTGTAAGAAAAGCAAAAAGCACCAAAGGACACGCATTTGTAGTAATGCTCGCTCTATTATTGCAACGTGAACTGGAAAGATGCTGGGGTAGTCTGGACATTACGGTAAAAGAGTGCATAGATGAGCTAGGTGCAATCCACATGGAAGATGTTCATATAGGCAGCACGTGTATCCAGAATATCCCCACGCCAAATAAAATCGGAAAACAGCTTCTTGAAACAGCCAGAGTGATTCTTCCATCCGTGTTTCCGTCACAGACGGCTCGTGTGCACACTAAGAAAAAACTGCCATCTGAAAGAATTAAAAAATAATTTCCGATGGTTATAGGGTATAGACCGTTTCAATTAATAGGGAAGATCCGTTTGAAGTAACGACTCAGATTAAAAACCAGTTTCCGAAGACGGCCGCATAGATGAAAATAATCAGGTAGGCAACGCCATGTGCGACGATGGTATCGACGACGGAGTCGCTTCGCAACCGCACACAGGCGAAAACAATACCGGCGATGGTTCCTGCGATCCAGGCGCCGTGCAGGGCGCCGAAGGCGATGGAGGATATTAGAACCGCCGGAATGGAAAGGGGGATTATTCCTGAGATGAGATTTCCTGATTTGGAAATTCGACCCAGGACATAACCTCGGAAGGCCAGCTCCTCGGTGATGGGGATGAGCAAAACCGATCCGAGAAAGCGAAAACAGAGCCATAAGATTGCCAACCATACCGGGGCACTGCCCAGGACCTCCCTAAACGTGGTGCTAAAATCAACATCCTGGCCGTGAATCACTATCCACATGACGGCCACGGCGGCACCGGCCGCAAGCGGCGGGTAGGACCATCTCCAGAAGGGCAGGGCCAGCGATTTCCAGACAAAGAGCAGCGTACCTGCCATTGCCAGGGCCTTCACAGGATACAGCCACTCGAAATTTGTCGTAAATATAGCCGTGAGCATGGTCGTAATCAGCAGAACGAGAAGCGGCAGCAGGGTCGCCACTGGTACGCTCAAAAATCCGCCTGGCGTATCGGCGCCGGTTCGGGGCATCTCTTCCTTGTTGAAATACGGCACCTTGCCCGCCAGCCATAAGATACCAAAGGATGTAGCCAGAAACGTTATCCATCCCATTTGGGAGTGAAATCCACCTACGGCGATCTCTTCGGATCCGTAGTAGCCAATTAGGATCAATCCGCTGATCCGAAATATATTTAGGCACCAGATGCCTATCGCCCCGATCGGTAGAAGCAGCAGCGCGTGGGGAAAGCGATGCTTGTCCCTGTTGGCATAAAGATAGATGGAGACAAATCCGGTGACCAGACCGATTCCCTCAAAGCCGGAGCAGACGGGGGCGATGTGGACGATAAAATGACCGAGTCCTAAATGTTTGGCTGTTTCATCAATGTAAACCAGGCCGGGCGTAATCAGTGCCAGAAGACGTGAGGACAGCAGAAAGGTGAGATCGCTCATGGGCTTCCAGAGGCTGGCGGCGAAATGGGCGTTAACCAACAGAAAGGCACCGACTCCCAGGGATATGACGATGATGCGTTTCTCCTGGCGGATACACTCCATCAGTATTTTGGCTGGAGCGATAGCGAGCAGAAAGAAGAGGCCGGTTAAAACGCCGAAGAGCAGCCAGATCGAAAAGATCAGGTCAGATGTGTTTTGGGCGGTTTCCGCGCTTTGGAGAATTTTAGTGCTTAAATCGAT
>JBDLJD010000194.1:0-7050 GCA_039714495.1 Thermodesulfobacteriota bacterium | reverse complement strand
ACTTTGAAGCCGCAAAAAGCTGGCTTCCCGGCGGCGAAACCCGCAAAGCATCCTTTTTTGAACCCTATCCAACCTTTATGGAAAAAGGTGAGGGATGTTATTTGTACGACAGTGACGGCAATAAGTACATCGACATGCAAAATAATTACACGTCACTGGTTCATGGCCATTGTCACCCTCGTGTCAATGAAGCCGCCAAGTCCCAGATTGAAAAAGGAGTTGTGCTGGGCTCGGCAGCAGAGATCCAGTACCGGCATGCCGAGCATCTGTGCAACCGGATTCCCTGCGTTGAATCGGTTCGCTATAATAATTCGGGAACTGAGGCCACGATGTTTGCCATGCGGCTCGCCAGGGGTTTTACCGGAAAAGAAGGCATATTAAAGATGGATGGCGGCTATCACGGCATGCATGACTATGCCCAGGTAAATATTTTCTCCAATCCCGAGGCAGAGGGACTGCCGGAGCCCTGGGCGGAACCGTGGATACCGCGCAATCTCCTCAAAGACATGTATATCGCTCCTTTCAATGACTTGGAACGCGTGGAAGACATTCTCAAAAAGCACAAAGATAAAATAGCGGCGGTAATCGTAGAGGCGATGCAAAGTGCAGGCGGAGGGATTTTACCGGAACCGGCTTATCTTAAAGGGATGCGGGAGTTGACCGAAAAATACGGGGTTTTGCTCATCCTGGACGAGGTCATGATGTTTCGTCTGCAATATGGAGGGCTGCATACCTTGTCCGGGATAAAACCCGATATCATTGCCTTAGGTAAACTTATCGGCGGCGGTTTTCCAGTGGGGGCCATAGGCGGCAGAAAAGATATCATGGAGATGTTCAGCCCGGATAATCCCCATCCGATTTTTCATTCCGGCACCTTTAACGCTAACAATATTACTCTGACCGCCGGGCTGGCTACAATGGAATTGTACAATGAAGAAGCGGTTGCGCGACTTAACGCTTTGGGAGATCGCCTGCGGGAGGGCTTTAAGAAAGCTTTGCAGAGTTTGGGAATCAAAGGCCATGTTCTCGGTATGGGATCTATATTAGCGGTCCATTGGCGGGAAGAGAAACCGGAAAACGCACGGGATTGCGTTTCGGCTTCGCTTCAGGCTGGGGACCTTGCTGGATTGTTCCACCTGGAAATGCTCAACCGGGGCATATTTTTAGCCCCCCGGGGCATGTTTTCGTTGACCACCCCCATGACCGAGAACGAAATAGATACGGCCATTGAGACATTTAGCGAAACTGCAAAACTATTAAAACCTTACATCGCCGATACATCGCCACATCTATTAACAGCATAGATATTTGGTGCCGGCAAGGGCTTATTTTTTAGAATAAAGCCATTCAACATGCAACATACGTAAAGAGGTGAAAAGTTTTTCCACCATCCGGGAAACTCCCGGATAAATCGATCAATTCATCAACAAAAAGGAGGCAACATCATGAAAAAATTAACCAATGGATTTACTGTTTTTTTGGTGGCGGTTTTAGCGATAGGATTTTACATGACATCTCCCGATCAAGCCTATGCGAAAAAACTAAAAACTATCAAGTTTATTGCTGTTGGCGCTGGCGAGGGACAGGAAACATCGGCCGAAACTATGGCCCTCAACCCGATATTAGGGGCGCTGGATTACCGGCTGCGAACCTACGGTCCCCTGAAAGGCAAATACGAACTGAAATGGGTGGATACCCTCTTTCCCACTGCCGATGAAGGCCTGAGCGGTGTTGCCTCCGGGGCTGGGGAAATGATCTTAACCGGCCCCCACTACATGGAAGCCCTGGAGCCGGCCTTTAAGCTGGTGGAAGCTCCGGGCATTTTCGAAAGCTGGGATCATTTCAGAAAAACCATGAACACACCGGCCTGGAAAGCGGTTCACGAAAGAATGGCCAAGGAAAAAGGGATCACCATACTCCAATGGGTCTGCAATATCGGCGACTACTACCTTTATACCACTAAAGGACCGGTAGTCACTCCAGACGACGTTAAAGGGCAGAAGATTCGATATCCGGGGGGAGAAGGGTTTTCCAAAGCCTTAAAAGAAATGGGGACCACACCGATATCACTGCCTTACACGGAGGTGGTCACTGCCCTTCAGACCAATATGATCGACGGTCTGTTGACCGACATGTTCGGCGCTATTTATTTCTATGAGTTGCCAAGATATACCAAATACTGCGTCAAAGCGGCCTGGGCGATTCAACCCATCTGCTTCGCGGTAAACACCCAGTGGTGGGAGTCTTTACCGGACGGTGACCGCAAGGCCATGCAGGACGTGTTTGACCGGATCGATGTCTCCCAGTTTTTCGAGAAAGCCACGCAAGCCATTGCCGACGACTGGGCAGCCAATCCCAAGACCGAACTGATAACCGTATCAGACGCTGAACTGAATCTTTGGCAAAAAGGGATGAAAGCGGGAGCGGCGAAACTGCTCAAGGACGCAGATCCCAAACTGGTCGAGGCCATAGAAGCATCCAGGTAACATAGAATGCTGAGAACAGGAAGCCATAGCTTTAGCGCTTAATTGTACAGGACATTTGGTGAGCATATGGCTATGGCAGGGATAAATCCCTGGGCTACATTGCATTCGGTTGTGGGCGTGTAGGCCAGGGATTCAACCTGTAGAAAAGGCGGTTTGGCGGCAATCGTTTGAAAAAGGAAAGAATGATGCGAAATGCGACATCGAATAAAATATCGTCGAAAGCAAAGAACGTTTTTGAAAGCGCTTGCGGAATTATGCTGTTTGTGGCCGTGACCATCAGTATGGGCGAAATCGTTTCCCGGGTTGTTTTTAAGACCTCCATCGATCTTTTCTTCGATTTCTCGGTCTGGATCACGGTCTGGGCCCTGCTCTTTATGGCCGGCCCGCTGCTTCCAGAGGGCGGCCACATCGGCGTCGATTTTTTACGAACGCGGTTCAGTGGGAAACTGCGCTGGGGAATGGAAATCATGATTGCCCTGGTTACATTGGTCTACGGCGCTTTTATAACCTGGGGTTCGATCCAGTTCCTGCAGCAGCTCTATCAACGCCAATCCATTTTTCCGAGATCAATTCCAATACTCAAATGGATAGTGGAGTTGTGCGTACCTATCGGCATGTTCATCTTCACCGTCTACGCGCTGATTTGCCTGATAAGGGCGGTACGCCGGAAGTGGTAATGCATTTATTGATGTAAAAAGGATAGACGGCGCAGGAGGCGCTTTTCATAAATGGAATTAATTCAATATGTCGGGTTTGTGGTGCTGATCTTTTTATTTCTTTTGGGCACCCCCCTTGCCGTTGCATTCAGCGTCGGATCGATCATTATCATGATCTTTTCCATGGGATTTCCCGTGCCCAACGTGGCCCAGCTGTTCTTTTCGACCATCAATTCATACACCCTGCTGGCCATGCCCTTTTTTATTCTGGCCGGGAATCTTTTGCTGCGCGGCGGCGGCATGGTCCCACTGCGAAATTTCATGAATGCCATGGTCGGCCACTGGCCGGGCGGCATGGCGGTGGCCACGATTATTTTCGCGTCCTTTTTGGGTTCGATTTCCGGTTCGGCCGCAGCCTGCCTCGCGATTATCGGTACCGTGGTGGTTCCCATTCTAGTGCAATCCGGCTATGACCGGCCTTTTGCTTCGGGTTTGACTGTCACGGCGGCGGAGCTGGGCATGCTCATACCCCCCAGCCTCTTTTTCATCCTTTTCGGCGCCTACAACCGGGTATCGATTGCCGATCTTTTTATGGCCGGCGTTGGCCCGGGGATCCTCAGCGCCTTTTTGATGAGTATAGTTGCCATCTTCATTTCCAAACGAAGAAAATATACCACCAGGGAAAACGCCTCCTGGGCGGAAAAACGAAAAACGCTTATCGCGGTGATTCCCTTGATCATCATGCCGTTCATCGTTTTAGGCGGCATCTATTCCGGCATTTTCAGCCCTACCCAGGCGGCGTCGGTTTCAGTTTTCTATGCCATTGTGTTAGGGGCGCTGATATACCGCGAGCTTACATGGCAGGGATTCATGGAATCCCTGGTCGATACATGCAAACTGTCCAGCATGATCTACATTATGTTTATCGGCGGCGACCTGTTCGGCAAGGTGATGGGTTATATCGGGCTGCCGCAGTTGATTACAGATATGGTCATTGCCATGGAACTGGGGCCTTTAGGTTTTTTATTGGCCGTGGAGGTGATGCTGCTGGTCATGGGACTTTTCTTTTCCAGTATTCCCATGGTGATTATTGTACTGCCGTTGTTTATGCCCAGTGTCATCGAACTCGGCATAGATCCGGTCTATTATGGCTGTCTTGCCATCTTATGCTCGCTGATCGGTGAGATTACGCCTCCTATTGGTCCGCAACTTTGGATCGCCGCCCCCATCTGCAACGAGAAAATGGGGAATATCGCCAGGGAAGCCTGGCCGTTTCTAGGGGCTCAAGTACTGGCATTATTTTTGTCGACGTTTATACCCGGTATTGTCATGTGGTTAGTTTATCTGATGAGATAAGAACGATATGAGATATGAAACTGCAAATAATGGGGGTTCTGATGACGATAGATGTTTATAAACAGATTGCTGAAAAATTGGATCAATTTCCAAACGGATTCCCGCCTACAGAAACCGGGGTCGAGATAAAACTACTACAAAAAATCTTCCAAAATCCTGATGATGCCAACAACTGGCTCCTGCTTAATTCAGAACCCGAACCAATTGAAGTTATTGCTGAGCGGTTTGAAAAACCTGTTGTGGAAGTACAATCCATCATTGATGATTTGGCCAATAAAGGTTTGATCAATGCGCTCAACATCAAAGGCGCATATTATTATCATATTCAACCCTTCATTATTGGTTTTTTTGAAAAAAACCTCCTGCATGGACTTATCGATAAAGAATATTCAGAATATTATGAAGAATATTTGCCGGCATTCTCAAAAGGCTATGGTGGATACTATCCCTCGGAGACCAGGGTTGTTCCGGTAGGTACCGACGTATCCGCTGAAAAAGTCGTCCATGTCTATGAGGATGCCCGCAAAATTATCGAAGCCGGGAAATCCTTTCAATTATTGCCTTGCGTCTGTCGACATCAAAGAGAAATGATAGGAAAACCTTGCCCGCAAAATCACCCGGTGGAATTAGGTTGCATTGGCATATCCTACAATGAAGATGAAGATCTAAAATACCCCACCCCCATGGCAAAAAGTGTGTCTAAAGAGGAAGCGTTAGTCCACCTGGCTCGTGCAGCAGAAGCCGGTCTGGTTCATCAAAGTTATAACGTGGAATCAGACAACCATTTTATCTGTAACTGTTGCAGCTGCTGCTGCACGCTGTTAAGAGGGGCTCTCGAATTTAACGCGCCCTACATGATGCTCAAAAGTAATTATTTTGCGCGAATTGACGAAGATCTTTGTGTCGCCTGTGGAACATGCGCGGATGAAAGATGTCAATTCGATGCCATTGTTGAGGAAGAATCATTTTACGCTGTCAGGTCTGAACTTTGTATCGGTTGCGGGGTTTGTGTCAGTGCATGCCCTTCGGAGGCGATTACGCTGGAACAAAAACCGGAAAGCGAGCAAATCCCCCCGTTGAAAAGTCTTATGGAATTCAATGAAAAACGAACACTATCAAGAGCAGGGTAGTCTTTTAAGACCGATAAAGGTAAATCAAGCCGAAATATTAACCTGGCAACTAAATAGCCAAATGCGTCATGCCGGACTTGTTCCGGCATCCAGTAATATCCTGGATTCCCGCCTTCGCGGGAATGACGGCGTTAACGTATTTATCCGCCGGAGCAATAAGAACGAGGAGATAACAGATATGGCATTTATTGAGCTTCCAAGTTTGGACCAAGTTGATCCGGAAGTAAAAGAACGATTTGACAAAATTAAAGCGGCGACAGGTAAACTCAGTGATGTGTGGAGAATTCTCGGCGTTCGTCTGGATATAATGGATATGACAAATCACATGATTAAAACCCTTCTTTTAGCCGACACGGAATTGGATGCCGTAATAAAAGAGTACATCGCAATTATTGTATCCATTGAAAACGGTTGTTCTTTGTGTGTGGGCGAGCATGAAAGAATTTCGAAAATGATGGGCATTCCCGAAGAGAAGATAAACCAGCTAAAGGAAGGGGTTGAAACGGCGGATATGGATGATGCGGTAAAAACCCTTCTTCGGTTTTGTAAGAAAAGCGCAAAAGAGGCCTACAAGGTTACTCAAGAGGATTTTAACTTATTGCGGGAAAAAGGTTATTCTGATTCACAACTTTTAGAGGCGGTGACGATTGTGAGTTTTTATAATTTTATGACTACCATGACGAATGCTCTTGGTGCATAGAAATAAAGGACAACCGAACGGAGATTCCTGTAAAAGACGTTCAAATCCCAAATATAGATGTAGTTATCATAGAAAGTTTAAACTTATTGTGATGAGGGAGAATATCCATGATTAAAGGAATCGGACACCTGGGACTTTTTGTGAAGGATATTGATGAAAGTTTAAATGCATTGTCCAAACTGTTTGAATTTGAAAACCCAACCGTTAAAGAGGCCCCGGAAATGGGAGTAAAGGCCACCGTTGTCGACGTAAACGGGATAGGACTGGAACTCATACAGGACTACACGGGAGATGGCCCCCTGGCCCGGATGCTTGACGAAAAGGGAGATATGATCCATCATTTTTGCCTGCTCACGGATAATATCGAAGAAGATCTTGAAAGCCTGAAGCAACGCGGGGTGGAGATGGTGGATCAAGAACCCAGAGTCGGTTTGCGCGGCAAGAAGATTGCCATGTCGGCGCCGAGCGCGCTCAACGGCATTTCCATCGAGCTTTCGGAACCATAATAAATTCATTAGAAACGGTCAGCCGCATTTGAGAACAGTACTCCTGCCCCAAAACTGGGATATTAAACACCATCCGTGCTGAAACACGTTTCTAATGTATATTATTAATGAGGAAATGTCATCATGAGCGAACAGAAAAGCCATTCATTCAGCGTTTTTGTCAACCATGAATATCCCGCCATCGAGCGCGGAGAGGGTATTTACCTTTACGACACG
>JBDLJD010000193.1:0-7063 GCA_039714495.1 Thermodesulfobacteriota bacterium | reverse complement strand
AAACTACCGGGCCGGCATGCGTGAAATTCACGTGCTGGCCATTTTCATGCCGCTCATCGAAGTTTTCGGAGCGGCTACGCTCGCCATCGTCATTTACTTTGGCGGGAGCCGCGTCCTGCATGACGCCATCAGCCTTGGGGTGCTGGTGGCGTTCATCTCCTACATGCGTATGTTCTTCCGCCCCATCCGGGATCTGGCTGAAAAATTCAATATTCTGCAGAATGCCATGGCTTCGGCGGAACGCCTATTCCTGATCATGGACAGCAACGAAAGAATCCCCGAGCCTGTCACCGAGGCGGCCGGGCCAGACCAGTCTTTCAAAGGGTTACGGTTTGAGCATGTTGACTTTGCCTATCTGCCCGGGGAACCGCTATTAAGGGATATCAACTGGCGGGCCCGGGCGGGTGAAACCGTGGCCATTGTAGGTCCCACGGGTTCCGGCAAGACGTCCATCATCAACCTCATAGCGCGCTTCTACGACCCTGCAGAGGGCAGCATACTCTGGAACGGCCATGACCTCAAATCCATCCCGGTCTCCGCCTTGAGATCAAAAATGGCCCTGGTCACCCAGGATCCCACCCTCTTTTCAGATACGGTTAAAGCCAACATATGGCGCCATGAAAAGCACCCGTCCGAAAAAGAAATCGAGGCTGTCCTCAAAGCCTCCAACTGTGCATCCCTTGTGGCGCGTCTTCCCCAGGGTCTTGACACACCCCTGACGGGCGGCGGATCGACGCTCTCCAGTGGTGAACGCCAATTGCTGTCCATTGCCCGGGCCTTTGCCAGCAACCCGCAGCTCATCATCCTGGACGAAGCCACATCCTACATCGATTCCCGCACCGAAAAAGAGATCCAGGATGCCCTGGCCGCACTGCTCACGGGACGCACTGCCATTGTGGTCGCCCACCGCCTCTCCACCATCCGGAAGGCCGACCGGATCCTGGTCCTGGACCAAGGCCGGATCATCGAAGCCGGCACCCACGATGTATTGATGCGCAAGAAGGGGTTCTATTTCCGTCTAAATCACCAGCAGACCTGTGTTGGCCCGGAATGCGCACTATGGCTGCATGAAAAACACGGCAAAGAATAGATACAGGATATTTCATCTCAAATCGGTTTAACCCACCTGAGACGGACAAGCCCGAATCGAATTTCCAATAACCAATATCCAATGTCCAAATATCAAGTTTCAACAGGGCTTCACAGCATACAGCCGACTGCTTTGTAGCTCAGGGATTTATCCCTGCCAATCCGTTTGCCGAATTCAAAATGCTTGATGCTTATTGGAAATTGGCTGTTGATAATTGGATATTGGTTATTCGCTTGTTCCCTTAACATCACGGAGCAATAGTGCTTGCCAAAATTTTTCTCTCATGGTAGCTCAAAAGATTGTTATTCTATCAATTGAATTCACCTCCCGTTCACAGCAGCGTGGGGTGAATTCAGATTGTATTAACCATCAACGTAAAAGGAGGTTGGAGTCATGGCGTACAATGCAGTAGAAATGGCTGACTGGCAGATTTCAGAAGCAGCAGAGAAAAACATGCCGACACCGGAAGAATGGGGCGAAAAACTGGGCCTGGCCGCGGGGGAAGTGCTCCCCATGGGCCGGCTAGCCAAACTGGACTTTCTCAAGATCATCGATCGCCTTAAAGACAAACCCGACGGCAAGTACATCGAAGTCACCGCCATCACCCCGACCCCGCTGGGTGAAGGCAAATCCACCACCTCCTGCGGTCTCATGGAAGGTCTCGGCAAACGCGGCAAGAACGTGGGCGGCGCCCTGCGTCAGCCCTCGGGCGGCCCCACCATGAACGTCAAGGGTACGGCGGCCGGCGGCGGCAACTCGCTGCTGATCCCCATGACCGAGTTCTCCCTGGGGCTCACCGGCGACATCAACGACATCATGAACGCCCACAACCTGGCCATGGTGGCGGTTACCTCGCGCATGCAGCATGAGCGCAACTACAACGACGAGCAGCTGGCACGCCTCACCGGCATGCCGCGCCTGAACATCGACCCCACCCGCGTGGAGATGGGCTGGATCATCGACTTCTGCGCCCAGGCGCTCAGGAACATCATCATCGGCATCGGCGGCCGTTTCGACGGCTTCACCATGCAGTCCAAATTCGGTATTGCCGTGGGTTCCGAGTGTATGGCCATTTTGTCGGTGATCCGCGACCTGGCCGACCTCAAGGAACGCCTCAACAACATCACCGTGGCCTTTGACAAGAACGGCAAACCGGTCACCACCGGCGACCTCGAGGTGGGCAACGCCATGACCGCCTTCATGCGCAACACCATCAACCCGACCATGATGTGCACCGCCGAGTACAACCCCTGCCTGGTGCACGCAGGACCGTTCGCCAACATCGCCGTGGGCCAGAGCTCAATCATCGCCGACCGCGTCGGCCTGAAGCTCTTCGACTATCACATCACAGAGTCCGGGTTCGGCGCCGACATCGGCTTCGAGAAGTTCTGGAACGTCAAGAGCCGCTTCTCCGGCCTCAAACCGCACGTCTCGGTTCTGACCACCACCATCCGCGCCCTGAAGATGCACGGAGGCGGCCCTGCGGTCGTGACCGGCAAAGCCCTGCCGGACGAGTACACCAAGGAAAACCTGGAGTGGGTGGAAAAGGGCTGCGAAAACATGGTGCATCACATCAACACCATCCGCAAGGCCGGCATCAACCCGGTGGTCTGCATCAACCGCTTCTACACCGACACCGACGCCGAGTGCGCCGTCATCCGCAAGATTGCCGAGGCCGCCGGTGCCCGTTGCGCCGAGTCCAAGCACTGGGAAAAGGGCGGCGACGGCGCTCTGGAGTTCGCCGATGCGGTCGTCGACGCCTGTGAAGAGGAAAACGATTTCAAATTCCTCTACCCGCTGGAGATGAAGCTGCGCGACCGCGTAGACCTCATCGCCAAGGAAGTTTACGGCGCCGACGGCGTGGATTGGGCTCCCGAAGCCAACGCCAAAGCCAAGATGCTGGAAAACGATCCCAAGTACGACGACTTTGCAACCATGATGGTCAAGACACATGAGAGTCTCAGCGCCGATAAGACCATCAAAGGGGCACCCAAGGGCTGGACGCTGCCCATCCGCGACGTGCTGATCTACTCCGGCGCCAAGTTCCTGTGCCCCTGCGCCGGCCCCATCAGCCTGATGCCGGGTACCGGCTCCAACCCGGCCTACCGCCGTGTAGACGTCGATCCGGTAGACGGTAAGGTTACAGGTCTATTTTAAAAAATCGCTGCGCGATTTTTTAGAAACGCGGCTTAGCCGCTAAAAAAGATATACACGATGCCACAGTCGTTCGACTGTGGCATCGTTTTTTATTTTCGGACCTATAACTACATCAAGATAACGTCTGGAGCCAAAGGGTCATCAACAAACAACCATGAAACTGTTTGAGCACTTGACGGAACACGATCCACACGATACAGGTGCAGATCTAAATTAGAATCGTTCAACTCAGGTTAAAGAAAATATGGCAAAGCGCTTTTTACTGGTTAACCCTTATTACCCCATTTCGGAGACACCTTCCCCCCCCTTAGGCCTTGCTTTTCTTGCCGGCGCTCTTGAAGCGGCCGGCATCGAAGTCGAACTCCTCGACCTGGTGGTGTACCCCTATGCAAAGGAAATGCTGGAACACGTGCTGAACAGGTTCGATCCCTCTTTTGTCGGGTTCACCGCCGTCACCATGAATGTAGAGCATGCCCTTACAGTGGCCCGGGACGTGAAGGCGCTCGCGCCCGGCATCCTCACTGTCATGGGGGGGCCGCACGTCACTTTCTGTGCCGAGGATACCATGCGCGCAGTACCGGAAGTGGACCTCGTGGTGCTTGGTGAAGGCGAGGAGACCATCGTTGAACTGGCCCGTGCCCCCAGAAATCCGCAAGGTTGGTCCAGTGTCAAGGGGCTTGTATACCGGGATGGCAATCAGATCATATCAACAGCGCCCAGACCGTTTATTAAGGACATCGACACATTGCCGGAACCAGCGCGCCACCTTATTCCCCTGGGGCGCTACAGGACCCTGGGGTTGCCGGTCAGCATGACCACCAGCCGCGGCTGTCCGTTTCAATGCATTTTTTGTGTGGGCCGTAAAATGGTCGGGGCCAAAGTCAGGTACCGCGATCCTATAAAGGTGGTTGACGAACTGGCCTATCTCGACACCCTCGGTTTCAACCAGATCAATATCGCCGATGATTTATTCACGGCCGCTCCCAAGCACTGCCTGCCCGTTTGTGATGAAATTCAAGCCCGCGGGCTCAACACGAAATGGACCTCTTTTGCCAGGGTGGATACGGTCTCGCTCGAAGTGCTGCAGGCCATGAAGGCGGCCGGCTGCACAGCAATCAGCTTCGGTGTTGAAACAGGCAACCCGGAAATGCTCAAACGGATAAAAAAGGGCATCACCCTCGAGCAGGTGGTTGATGCAGTGAAGATGTGCAACGATGCCGGCATTACCCCGCATGCCTCATTCATTCTCGGTCTTCCCGGGGAAACCAGGGAAACCATCCAGGATTCCGTCGCCTTTGGTAAAAAACTGAAATCCATGGGCGTGCTGCATGGATTTCATCTCCTGGCGCCGTTCCCGGGTACGGCGGTGCGGGAAAACAACCAGGCCTACGACCTCAACATCGAAAGCCACGACTGGAACGATTACCATGCCAACCGGGCCATTGTAAGCACCCGGGACACTACCCGGGAAATGCTCGATGCAGTTGTCCTGGATTGGGAGAAGAACTTCGACATCTGGCTGGACAAAATAAAAGAAAGAAGAGCCAGTGGAGAAGCGGACAAAGAAGAGGCCTGGCCGCTGACCAACCTCGAGCACACGGTGCTGATGTATGATATGATGATGAAAAAGATGCTGGAAAACCTGGGCCCTGTTTCAAAAGACCCGCAGGACAATGCCGGGACTGACACCACAGACCTGGCCTTGAACCTTCTGAAGGACCGCATCCAGCCCTCCCTTGCGCAGTCCGGGGAAGAAATATTGAGCACTCTGCGCCATGCCCTTAAACACGGGTACCTGCGCCTTGTGGAAAATGGGGGAGACAGCCATTGGGAGTGGGTCGATTATCTGTAACCCAGCCTGGTTAACCAACACCCAAGTATCAAGTTTCGGCAGGGCTGAAGCCCTGGGCTACATGGCAAAATGCCAACAGCTCTGTAACGCAGGGATTTATCCCTGCCAACCATGCACTTAATACCGAAAATTGAAGGATGATCCGGTTTTGAAAATCTTAGTATTTCAACAAAATGGAAGCGGCGAGAGCAAAATAGCAGGCATCACAAAATTTGGTGAAAATCGTTTCGACCTGCAGATGATCTCCATTGACGAGCCCCTGCCGCCGGTTATCGATGACGGCCACGATTTTCTACCGGCTGACATCGATGCTGACCTGGTGCTCGATTTTCTACAGCACCCTGATCTCTCACTGGATCTTGCCCACCTGTGCCGGGAGAAGGGCATTCCAATGGTAGCCTCGGGCAAAAAAATGAAAGTCGAAGGCGTGGCCGCCCCGCCCACCTGATGCGGGCTTCCCAGGCAGGACTGTCTGGGTGAATATGGCAAGCGGTTCGGCTCCCCTGAGTTTGAGGTCGAGGTAGCTGAAGGTAAGATAGAATCCGTGACCGTCAAAAGAGGTGCACCCTGCGGCGCCACCTGGGAAGCGGTCAAAAAAATCATTGGCCGCCCGGTCGAAGACGCCCCCACACTCATCGGCCTGAAGGTTCAGTTTTTCTGCAGCGCCGACCCGGCTGGGTGGGATCCCATTTACGGCAAAAGCCCGGTTCACTTTGCCGGGAATGTGCACGCCAAGGCGATTGAGAAGGCAATGAAATTACATTCTAATAAATGAACCCCTCAAAACATTAGCAGGCCGCTTTTATACACCGGTTGCAGGATACATGTCTCCAATTACATGTTGAATTGTTGTCAAACGTTTACGGTGGGAAACAGCAGTAAGATATATCCCGTTTAATTGAACAAAATCCAGTTATCAATACAGAGTACAGGCGTTTTTGTTTGTTTCCAAATCTCTTCGGCTTGACCAAGATGACTTTCCCAAAATATGGCAGGATTTATTCGCAGGACGGCATCTATTTTATGTTTTGCAAAAAGGCCCTTTCTTTGTTTCTTTGATTTGATGTCCCAAAGAATCAATTCTTTGTATTTTACATTGTGATCGCTAAGCCATTTCTCGGTATCCACCCTATATCTTTCCAACCGGCAGGATACGATTGCATCAATCTTAAATGAGGGAATGAGGTACGGTTTTGCAGTGCGAATCCATTCAGTATAGGCATTTTCATTCGCATCGACACCTGAAGGACAATTCTCACAGATGACACCATCCATGTCCAATGCGATTTTTTCCTGCTCGAAATATGATGCAGTTTTACGGTGAAGCATATTCCATTCAAAGATTCTCGGGTGTTTTAAATATGTATAGTACATGTCAACAAGGGGATTGGTCTCATCGCTGACGATAAGAGCTGCCGTGGTAATATCAACATCACCCCCTGCTGCTCGGATGACATCCTCACTTTCCTGCATGGACTTGCCCGAGTTTATGGAATCATCAACAAGGAGCACCTTCATCGGTTTTTCAAAGTTTGGCTGGCGGTCGACTTTAGCGCTCAACCAAAACTTTTTCTGGGAAAAGAGGTCGGGTGATGAAAGAGGCTTGCCGAATCTCAAGGCAATCATACTGGCAATAAACATCCCGCTTCTTGGTATGCCGACAATGACATCATATTGGGTAGGGAATGACTTCAACCACTCTGAAGTCCAGATAACAGCATCTTCCGACGAAACGAAACGAAATTTGACACCCTTTATAAGGTTTCTGATCCGTCGTGCCCGGATATATATTCTATTAATATTCTTATTTTCACTATGATGAAGAAATTCTTTGAAGCTTGCATACAGGCCTTTTAAACTGACGTAGAGATTCCGCAGCCTATCCTCGAATATGTTACGATATCCCCTACCCTTGAGCGTTACAGCATATTTTTTTGTTTTATTTTCGACCATATCTCCCTTTT
>JBDLJD010000192.1:0-7079 GCA_039714495.1 Thermodesulfobacteriota bacterium | reverse complement strand
ATGACAACCGATATTGCTTGACATGCAATCAGAACAATATTACTTTTAGGAGTTTCAAGGGCGTGTTATAGCGCCTGCCTAATGTAAAAGTATGCACAGTGATGAACCATGTTTGACAATTTAAGTGATAAGCTTAACACAGTATTCAAAAAACTGAAAGGCCACGGTAAGCTTACCGAGAAGAATATTACGGACGGCCTGAAGGAGGTCCGCATGGCCCTCCTGGAAGCGGATGTCCACTATAAAGTGGTCAAGACGTTTGTCGCCGGCATCAAGGACCGGGCGCTGGGTCAGGAGGTCATGACCAGCCTTACCCCCGGTCAACAGGTCATTAAGATTGTCAATGAAGAGCTTACCGCTCTCATGGGCGGGGAGCACCAGGACCTGATCCTGACCGGAACACGGCCCGTGTCGATTATGCTGGTGGGACTGCAGGGTTCCGGTAAAACGACGACCGCAGGCAAGCTTGCCGTATATTTAAGGGATAAGGGGCGTAAACCCTACCTTGTACCGGTGGATATCTACCGTCCGGCAGCCATAGACCAGCTGAAAAAGCTGGCCGCTCAGCTTGATGTGCCTGTATTCGAATCGGATACAGGCATGGATCCGGTGGATATTTGTCAGAAGGCCAGGGTGGCTGCTCAACAGGAAGGTTGTGATACCCTGTTGCTCGATACGGCCGGCCGGCTGCACATCGATGAAGCGCTGATGGGTGAGCTGAAGGGCATCAAGGCCGCGGTTGCGCCTTCCGAGATTCTGCTGATTGCAGATGCAATGACCGGACAGGATGCGGTCAACATCGCCAAGTCATTTGATGACGAACTGGAAATCGGCGGTGTGGTGCTGACCAAGATGGATGGAGACGCCCGCGGCGGTGCGGCCATATCCATCAAGTCGGTTACCCAGAAGCCGATCAAGTTTGTCGGTGTAGGCGAAAAGTTGAGTGAACTGGAGCCGTTTCATCCCGAGCGGATGGCATCCAGAATACTGGGCATGGGTGATGTCCTGACCATGATCGAAAAAGCCCAGTCCGTAATGGATGAAAAAAAGGCGGCCGAGCTCGAAAAAAAGCTGCGCAAAAGCCAGTTTACGCTGGAGGATTTTCGTGACCAGATGGTTCAGATCCGGAAAATGGGTTCTTTTTCGGACCTGATGAAGATGATTCCCGGCATGGGCAATATGAAGCAGTTGAAAAACCTGCAGGTGGACGACAGTGAGTTTGTTCGCATCGAGGCCATCATCAACTCCATGACACCTCACGAACGGCGCCAGCATTCGATCATAAACGGGAGCCGCAGGAAAAGGATTGCAACGGGGAGCGGAACTCGTGTACAAGATGTTAATAAGCTATTGAAAAGTTACGCACAAATATTAAAAATGATGAAAAAAATCAACAAGGGGGGTATGCGCGGATTCGGCCGCGGCATGCTGCCTTTCTGAAGGAGAAAATGTATGTCAGTTAAAATTCGTTTGGCCAGACATGGCGCCAAAAAAAGACCCTATTATCGCATCGTTGTTGCCGACAGTGAAAGCCCAAGGGACGGCAGGTACCTGGAGGCCATTGGCAGCTATAACCCGTTGCAGGACCCGGCCGAAGTAACCCTGAAAACCGAAAGGGTGAAATATTGGATCGAACAGGGCGCCTTGCCATCCGACACCGTAAAAAGCATATTGAAAAAGGAAGGTTTGATCGCGAATCCGGCATAGTACCGCTACTCTAATTCTCAACAGCCAACAAAGGAGCGAAGCGATGAGAGATCTGATCTATTACATTGCTAAGGCCTTGGTGGACCATCCAGACCAAGTAGCAGTAGACGAGGTTGAGGGGAACCAGACTTCCGTCCTGGAACTGAAGGTGGCCAAAGAGGATCTAGGGAAAGTGATCGGTAAACAGGGCAGAACCGCAAGAGCGATGCGCACCATTTTAAGCGCTGCTTCCGCAAAGATCAGGAAACGTACAGTTCTGGAGATCATCGAATAGTTTCGTGGATGACGTTCGCTTTTTATCGATGGGCAAAATTGTTGGTGTCCACGGCATCAAAGGAACCTTAAAGGTTTACTCATATGCCGAATCGGCGTCCCGCTTCAAGCCCGGCAATTCCGTCATGCTTGAAGGTGGAGGTCTGGAGAAAGCGTTTACCATTGCGTGGGCCAAACCGCACCACAAAACCGTTCTGGTGGCTTTTGAGGGAGTAACCACCCGCAACCGGGCCGAGGAGCTTGTCGGCCTGGAACTTTTTGTGGACAGGGATTCACTCGAGACCTTGGATGAAGGGGTTTATTACTGGTCGGACATCATCGGGCTGGCCGTTTACACGGTGGAGGATGAATACCTCGGCCGCGTAGCATCGGTTATGCAGACCGGCAGCAACGATGTTTACGTGGTTAAAAATGTACAAGGCCAGACTCCTGACGAAATACTGGTTCCGGCCCTTGAATGGGTGGTTCGGGAGATCGATGTGGATCGAAAAGTGATGCGCGTCGATTTGCCGGAAGGGCTGCGGGACCTCTGAATGGATTTTACGGTTTTAACCATTTTTCCGGACATGTTCCAAGAATTCTGGAATTACGGTATGGTTGGCAGGGCCATTGACCGGAAGCTCATAGCCGCCTCTGCCTTGGATATCAGGGAATTTACATCGGACAAGCACCGGACAACCGATGACAGACCCTACGGCGGGGGATGCGGCATGGTGATGAAGCCGGAGCCTCTGGCCCGCGCTATCCAGGAGGCAAAGCAAGCGTCGCCCTTATCGACGACGCTTCTGTTGACGCCTCAAGGGCGACCGTTCAACCAGGAAATGGCCCGGTCCTTTGCCGAGGAAGAGGGTTTCATTCTGGTTTGTGGCCGCTACGAGGGAGTGGACGAACGTATCTGCCACGACCTCGTAGATCACGAGGTTTCCATCGGGGACTATATTCTGACCGGCGGTGAGCTGGCGGCCATGATCGTGATCGAGGCAGTGACAAGGCTGGTGCCGGGTGTCCTGGGTGGAGAAGATTCAGCTGCGCTGGATTCTTTTTCCGGGGAACTCCTGGAACACGCGCATTTTACCCGACCGCCTGTTTTTAAAGGGCAGAAGGTACCGGATGTTCTATTGTCCGGCAATCACCGGGAAATAGAGAAGTGGCGTTTTGAATCGTCCGTGGTGCGGACCTTCCTGAAAAGGCCGGACCTGTTGGCGGACAGGGCATTGAGCCTTAAGGAAGTCGAACTCCTGAAGGAATGGTGTAGCAGGATTGAAAGCATTGTCCAGGCCCAATCTGCACGTGGCACTGATCCATCATCCAGTGGTCAGTAAAAACGGCGACACCATCGCTTCGGCGGTGACAAACCTGGATTTGCATGATATAGCCAGGACTTCCAAAACGTACGGTGTGCGCTCTTTCTATGTGGTGACGCCCCTTGAGGATCAGGCCGAGCTGGTGGACAAAATCGTGGCCCACTGGGTTACCGGGGCCGGTGGGGCTTACAACCCTTCGAGGCGTGAAGCCCTTTTGTTGATCAGGGTGAAGGCGTCGTACGCTGATGTCCTGGCAGATATACGACAGGAGGAAAATGCAGAGCCCGTGACCGTGGCTACGAGCGCCAGAGCCAAACCACCGCATTTGTCATATGGTGCGTTCACGGACCTGCTGGACAGGGGAACGCCCACGGTGCTCGCATTGGGTACGGCCTGGGGACTTGAGCGGGCGTTTATAGAGCAGTCCGACCACATCCTGGAACCGATCAGGGGCGGGACGGAATACAACCACCTGCCGGTGAGGTCGGCGGCGGCCATTGTCCTGGATAGGGTTCTGGGGCGACGGTGACAGTAGGGAGTAAGGAGTAGGCAGTAGGCAGTAGGGAGCCGGTAGCCCGGTAGCCGGAGTGCATGATCATTAACAATTAATTATTGATTATTAATTATTCTAATAGGATGTTTGATAGATTAATTGCTAATAATCAATTGCTAATCTTTAATTGATAATGAGGTGTTCCGTATGATGGGGAACGCTTAGCTTGCAACCCGCAACCCGAGACCGGATAATATAGCATTCAAAGTGACAACGTTTTATCAGGTTTGTCTTAAATATAGATGTATAAGAAATAATATTATTGGAGTTGATATCATGGAAAAGATCAAACAGCTGGAAAAAGAAATGATGCGGTTGGACCTGCCCCACTTTATCCCGGGCGACACCGTCAAAGTGCATGTCAAAATCAGGGAAGGTGAAAAAGAGCGTATCCAGGCCTTTCAGGGCGTGGTGATCAGCAAGCGCAAGGGGTCCACCAACGCCTCTTTTACCGTCCGCAAGGTGTCTTACGGTGTAGGTGTCGAGCGTATTTTTCCACTTCATTCACCCATCATCGACCGCATCGAGGTGATCACCAGAGGCCGGGTGCGGCGTGCAAAAATTTACTACCTACGCAAACTGCGTGGTAAGGCCGCCAGGATCCGGGAACGCCGCTTCTCCTAAATTGAGCGATTGTCTAAGCCTGCCCCGTTGAAGGACGGGGTTGCCCTCCCAATGAAATCCCTATGTGGGGATGCTGTGCAGGTTTTCGCGGGACAGGCACCTAACTAGACGGATACATAGATAAAATGACCACCGACATGTGGGCGTTTGAAAGCGCCGCGCTCCAGGAAGGTTTTCATTTCATAGCCGGAATCGACGAGGCCGGCCGGGGACCCCTGGCCGGCCCTGTTGTGTCTGCGGCCGTCATTCTGCCGGTTCCCTTCGGGCTTAACGGCGTTGATGATTCCAAACGGCTGACCCCCAAAAAACGGGAGGCGCTGTTCGGTGAGATATACGCTCGCGCCGTCTCCGTCGGGGTCGGCGTTGTCGGGCCGCATCGCATCGACGAGATCAACATTTTGCAGGCCTCCCTCAAGTCCATGGCCATGGCCGTTGCCTGCCTGAATCCCCCTCCGGATTGCCTCCTCATCGACGGCATTTTCAAGATAGATGCCGATCTGCCGCAAACCGCCATTCCCAAAGGGGATTCCCGGAGCGTGTCCATTGCCGCGGCCTCCATCATTGCCAAGGTGACCCGGGACAACATGATGGCCCAATACCACCAGCGCTACCCGCAATACGGTTTTGCCAAACACAAAGGCTACCCTACCAAGGCCCACAAGGCCGCTATTCGGGAGTATGGGTGCACCCCCATTCACCGCAGGAGTTTCAAAGGGGTGAAGGAGCATGTGTCGTGACGAACCGGAAACAAAAATTCGGGAAGCAGGGAGAATCCATTGCCGTTCGCTACCTGAAAAAACAGGGCTACAAGATTGTCGAGCAGAATTACCGCTCAAAGGCAGGCGAGATCGACATCATTGCCAGGGATAAGAAAACCCTTGTTTTTGTTGAAGTCAAAACCAGGCGTTCCCGATCATTTGGCAGTCCAAAGTGGGCGGTGACCCCCAAAAAGCAAAAAGCCATTTCCATGGCTGCACTGTACTACCTCAAAATGACCAACCAGACCGGCGCCAATGCCCGGTTTGACGTGGTCAGCATATTGGTCTTGGGAGAAGACACCCAGATCGAGCTTGTTCGCAATGCTTTCGATCTGGCATATCCAGGGGCAACCAATTTGTAAATCCACTCTCGGGTAAAGGGAGTCTGCTTTAAACTCCTTTTCTGATAAAAATTAGCTTTCATGATTACAAGAAGTAATCTCTGTGGACAGACCGTCACATAGAGGTCAAGATGAATCCAATTTTCAAGCCAGATTTATACCACATTGGTTTCAAAGGTGCTGTTACACAATCACAACCTGAGGGGTGTCCTCGGGGATGATGTAATCACCGCTTTTCGGCAATGGTCTATAATCGAATGCTTCTTTCGGTAATCATCATAGGAGCTCTTTTCAATTTCGGGTCAATTGCGAAAAATTGATAACACGAAAACACAACTTTTCCAGACTAGGGTTCGCAGTAACCGTAATGATGGTAACAAAGGTTTGCCTCACCTGTTGATGGAGACATCCAAAAAATCATTGTCCCATTTATAACTTGTGATATCAAAAAAATAGACAACTAATTTTATGCTCCTTTCCCAGCGGCAAGCACTTGCAATCCTTTTGTTTTTTCAAGAAATAACTGCATATGAGGAAAAGGGATCTCAATGCCAGCCTGATCCAACGCTATCTTGCATGTTTCGGTATATTCCCACATGAGAACGAAATTTAATAGAGGGTCTTCTGTCCAGAACCGCAGCTGCATATTCACACTACTTGCACCCAGACCATTAACGATTACAACTGGCTCTGGATTCGTCAGGATGCGATCATCTCTTTTGACAGTTTCCAGCATGATGTTTCGCGCCCGTGAAATGTCTTCTTTATAGGCGATCCCGATGGACACTTTAACTCGGGACTTAGGCGTCATTGTATAATTGACTATTCGCTCTTGGGCGAGTTGCTGGTTCGGTACAACCACTGTTTCGTTGTCAAAGGTAGTCAGCACTGTAGTGCGCATCCGAATATCGGTTACGGTGGCATGCATTTCACCCATAGAAATCCAGTCGCCTTCCTTAAACAGACCATCTATGATGATGGTAATGCCGGAAATAATGTTGCCGATGGTATCCTTTGCTGCAAATGACAGGGCAAGCCCCATAACACCGACACCTGCAAGCAGGGAAGTTATATTAAACTTAAGTTGGTCCGCCACTGTGAGTATTGCAAAAATGTATAACACCAAACGCGCCGCTCGTAAAATAAGCCCCTGCAACTGCCGTGCAACCTTCATGCGAGTCAGGGTCGCTGAAAGCGTTTTTTGAATGGCTCTGTTTACTATCCACAAAATGATTAAAGACACTACAGCGCTGAAAATATTTGGCAGATAGGCGACAACTTGGTTCATCAAAGATTGGCCATCTATGAGTTTGATCAGTGTATCCAACATCGTGTTTCCTTTCTTTTTTATTCAAATAAAATACAAGATTAGGTCGATTGTGATTATTTTCGCACACGGGTATCGAATTGGTAGTGATACATGGAGAATATTAACGGCATGATAAAATTGCAGATACCATCAAATTTATGCTTGTTTTGATTGATTAGATCTGGATGAATTGTTTTTTGTCAGAAAAAT
>JBDLJD010000191.1:0-7080 GCA_039714495.1 Thermodesulfobacteriota bacterium | reverse complement strand
GCGGGATGAGAACTGGAAAGTAAACGTGTCTATAATCCGTAAAAAATGCTCCAATGAGATCCTGAAGGTCCAACCGGGGAACGGCATTGAAAAGTCACTTGGCCTGGCCATTGACGTGGGCACGACTTCGATCGTTGTTTACCTGGTGGACATGGCGGATGGAACGATTCTGGCCGCCACTTCGGGTCACAACAAGCAGGCGGCCTGCGGGGATGACGTCATCAACCGGATCGTATGTGCCGAGAAAAACGGGGTGAAAAAGCTCAGCAGCATGGTGCTGTCCACCATCAACAACCTGATCGGCGAAGCTTTGGGCAGTGCGGAAAGCGATTTTCGGCAAATTAAAAATGTGGTCCTGTCCGGCAATACGACCATGATGCATCTCCTGCTGAAAATTGAGCCACGTTACATCCGCAGGGAGCCCTACATCCCCACCGCGTCGGAATTCCCCATATTCAAAGCCGCGGAAATCGGTATCAAGGCCCACCCGATTGCCGCGGTTTTCATCATGCCGGGACCGGCCAGCTATGTGGGCGGCGACATTGTTTCCGGGATGGTCTATTCCGGGCTCCACCGTGAAGAGCCCCTGACCCTGTTTATCGACGTGGGCACCAATGGTGAAATCGTTCTGGGTAACCGGGATTGGTTGATGACGGCGGCCTGTTCCGCAGGTCCTGCCTTTGAAGGGGGTGGTATTCGCTGGGGCATGCGGGCCGAAGAGGGTGCTATCGAGAAGGTCAGCATCGATCCCGAGACGCTGGAACCGTCGCTGCAGACCGTGGGCGGCCTTTCCCCCCGGGGCATATGCGGCTCAGGCATGATCGATCTCATGTCAGAGATGCTTCTCAAAGGCATCGTCGACCCCAACGGGAAATTCAAATTGGAACCGGACCACCCCAGAAGAAAACAGGAGAACGAAGAAGTCTCCTATGTCCTGGTGCCCGCAGAAGAAACGCAGATGGGCGAGGACATCATTTTTTCGGAAACCGACATCAACAGCCTGATGATGAGCAAAGGTGCGGTCTATGCTGGTTTTACGGTGCTGCTCAATCAGGCGGGCCTCGATTTTTCGGCGGTGGACCGGATCTGGATATCCGGCGGCTTCGGTCAGTACCTTAACATGGAAAAAGCCATTACCATCGGGCTGCTGCCGGATATCGACCGTGATAAATTCAAATATCTGGGCAACAGTTCCATCGGCGGCGCATACATGGCTTTGCTGGGTGATGAATACAGAAAGGAAGCGCGCGATATTTCAAACAGCATGACGTACATCGACTTCTCCAGCAACAGTCAGTTCATGGACGAATATACGTCTGCACTTTTTCTGCCGCATACCAATGTGGATGCCTTTCCGAGCGTCACCCTTAAAATGAAATAGGAACCGTTTCGACTGCGGTAGCGGTTGACCATGTTAATCTACAGGATTGTCATGCTGAGCTAAATAAGGAGAGACCATGTCACTTGTCGTCGCAAAAAATCTGAAAAAAACGTATACCGCCGGCGATATCACGGTTAATGCTATTCAAGGCGTTGATTTTTCCATCGAACCAGCCTCCTTTGTCTCTTTTGTAGGTCCCTCGGGCAGCGGAAAGTCCACGCTTTTGAATATGATCGGTTGTCTCGATCCCCCGACTGCAGGAGACCTGCAGGTGGCCGACAATGATATAACCCGGTTGGATCGCAGGGAAGCGGCCCGTTTCCGGGGGGAGAATATCGGTTTTGTGTTTCAGGATTTTAACCTGATTCCGGTCCTCACCGTTTTCGAGAATGTGGAGTACCCCTTGCAGATGGTGCAAAAATGGCCCGTAAGCAAACGTCACAAACGGGTTGAGGAGCTGTTGGCGGCTGTGGGGATGGCTGACCAGGGCAACAAGTATCCGGGTCAGATTTCGGGCGGTCAGAAACAGCGGGTTGCCGTAGCAAGAGCCCTGGTAACCAACGCCAAACTGGTTCTGGCCGATGAACCCACTGCCAATCTGGATAGAGAGACGGCTACCCGTATCATCGATCTGATGAAAAAAATGCGCGACGGGTTTGACACCACCTTTGTCTTCTCGACCCATGATCCAAAAGTCGTCAAAAACGCCGAAATCATCTATACCCTTGAAGACGGCAGGTTGAAAAAAAGCCAAGGGGACAATGGAGGGCATCATGTATAATATTTTCAAGCTGGCGGCCCGCAATCTGAAGCGCTATAAACGCAGGACATTTCTGACGTCCATGCTGATCACACTGGGTGTGGTTGCCGTGCTTCTGTTTGTTTCCATATCCGGTTCGTTCAAAGCCATGATGATCGGCCAGATCACCGATTCCATGCTGGGCCATCTTCAGGTCCACCGCAAGGGCTACCTGGCCGCCATCGACAGCCTGCCCTTGAACCGGAACCTCAGTGCCAAACAGGTTGCCAAGGTGGAGCAGGTGCTCGCCGGGGAAGATGCTGTAAATAATTACTCCATGAGGATCAAGCTGGGTGCCATGTTCAGCAATTTTGCCGAAACCACGAATATCCGATTGAATGCGATTTTGCCTGAACAGGAATTAAATACCGTACCCCTTCTCTCCAACAGGATTATCGAGGGGCAGCCGGACGGGTTGATAGAAAAAGGTGAAATATTGATCCCGGAATTGATTGCCAAGGGGATGAAAGTCAAGGTCGGTGACGCCATTGTGCTGGTTGCCAACAATAAGGATGGTTCCGTCAACGGTCTATCCTTGAAGGTTCGCAGCATCCTCGAGGGCATTTCCGGTCCGGGAGGTCGCGACGGGGTTATCCATTTGGAAGATGCCAAAACCCTGCTGCGCATCACCGGTGTGGAGATCAGTGAGATCGCCATTCGTCTGAAGGATATGGATCAGCTCCCTCAAACCTACCAAAACCTCAAAGCAAAACTATCGTCCCTAAAAAATCAGCAGGGGCAACCGGTTTTTGAAGTGCATACATGGGAAAAGCTCTCGCCTTTTTTCAATATCGCCAAGATGATCGATCTGATGACGTTTTTCATCAGAATTATGCTGGTTGCCATCGTACTGGTCAGCATCATGAATGTAATGATCATGGCCGTTTATGAGCGCATTAATGAAATCGGCACCATCTCGGCCATCGGCACCTTGCCGGCAAGAATACTTGGTATTTTTATGGTCGAAGGATTCTTACTGGGTGTACTGGGCACGGCCATCGGTACGATCATCAGCCTGATCGCCATTGCGATCATGAACGCATATAGGATCAGTTTTGACTTTAGCAGACAGACCGGTTTGCTACTGGCCCCCACCATCTCCGCCGGTGAGGTTGTCGTTGTCGTACTTACAGTCATCGGGATAGCGGTCGTGGCCAGCCTGCAGCCGGCATACAAGGCTGCAAAAATGGATCCGATTGCAGCCCTGCGGCACGTATGATAGACAAACACTAACGTCTTGATTGTATTTTTCGTAGTTGCATACTTTTGCGATAAAGATCTTTTTTTTCATTGATAGACCGTGGATTGTCAGCAGGTGGGAAAAATCTCCTGTGTTCAAACCTTTTACGGATTGGGAGCCGAATAAAATGATAAACAACAAATTATTTACGAACTGCCGGACGCTGATACTATCTTTATTCTGTGTCGTTTTGCTTTTGTCTGCCACGCCGGCAATCGCCCTGGACGGCAATGATATCCTGCTGCAGGTGGACAGGAATCTACAGCCGCTGTCATACGAAATGTATCGTAAATTGATCAACATCGAGCCCGACGGCAAAAGAAAAGAGTTCATCCTCTATACGGTAAAAAAAGGCCCGGATAAAATGGTGGCTCTTTTTCTATCGCCAGCCAGTGAAAAAGGGCGGGCAACCTTGAGGCTGGGCGACAACATGTGGCTCTATATTCCCAATGTGGGCAAACCCATCAGAATTACGAGCCTGCAGTCGGTTGTGGGGGGCGTGTTCAATAATTCTGACATCCTCAGGTTGGACTACAGTGCTGAATACAATGCTGAAAGCGTTATTGAGGAGGGTGACAGCCATCTCCTGGAACTCAAGGCCAAAACAACATCAATTGCTTACGACCGCCTTAAAATGTGGGTCGACAAAAAACTCATGGTGCCTACGGTAATAGAGTGCTACGCGGCCAGTGGCATGTTGATCAAAACCCTCTATTATAAGCAACCTAAGGATTTTGGCGACGGACTCGTCCGACCCTCGGTGCTCGAGACGGACAGTCCCCTGTACAAGGGCTATAAGTCCGCCATGGTGTATGCCAAAATAAAGCAAAAAGAGTTTGCAGACGAAGTTTTTTCCCTTAACTATCTGCCGAGGGTTGATGAATTGCGATGAAATTTGGATGGGGGTATGATATTGCTCGTTCTACACTGATCCTATCTCTGATCCTCTTTCTTTTTTTTATGTCCGGCATTCTGCTGTCTGCCGAAGAATACACGCTGGATCTCGATGAATTCGAGAAAAAAAGTTTTGAATGGGGCGGCTATGCCGAGCTTAAATGGGAGCATAACTTTTTAAACCGCGACAGTGTCTTCTATCCGCTCACGTTTGGTCAAGATTCCCCCTCAACGCTCGACATTGTTACCCCCCTGATGCAGCTTGAAGGTAACATGGATAAAGATGTGACCTCATTTATCTGGCTGCTGCAGGCTTCCGCGCAATATGATCAAACGGATTGGCAGGGAAACGCTGACATATTCGAGGCATATGCCGCTATTAAGCCCACACCTCAGGCTGCCATTGACCTCGGCAAAAAAAGGTTCAAATGGGGCAAAGGCTACGCCTGGAATCCTGTGGCGGTCATCGATCGCCTCAAAGATCCCAACAACCCGGAACTGGCCCAGGAAGGTTATTTCGGTGCCGGTCTGGATCTGATCAAGAGTTTTTCAACGCCGCTGCAAACAGCGGCCTTTACGGCAGTCTTTCTACCGGTCACCTCGGAAGTGAACGAGGATTTTGGTGCAACCGGCGCCAATCTGGCCACCAAGCTGTATCTCCTTTACATGGATACCGATATCGATCTTATCTGGTTCACCGGAGAGAGCCGATCCAACCAGTATGGAATCGATTTTGCCAAGAACCTCGCCTCCAACTTTGAAATTCATGGGGAACTGCTTTACGTCCCCCAACAAAATAAAAAGATCCTCACGTCAGATGGAAACATAGCAACCCAGGAAGTGGCCAATACCAGCTATTTGCTGGGAATACGCTACCTTACCAAAAACGATATCACTGCCATTATGGAGTTCTATCATAATGGCGCAGGATACAGTGAAGCGGAAATGGATCGCTTTTATCAATTTGTGGCCGACGCAGGCGATGATTTTCTTGCCACCGGTGACCCTGGCTTTTTGGACGAAGCACTGCGCCTGAACCAGAGTGGATACAACCGGCCCCAGAGTGGATACAACTATCTTTACCTCAGAATTACCCAGAAAGACCCTTTTAACTTTCTGTATTTCACGCCAGGACTCACTGCAATCATCAATCTTGAAGACCAGAGTTATTCTGTAACCCCTGAGGTAGTGTATAGCGGTTTTACAAATTGGGAAGGACGCTTACGTTTTGCGCTCTTAAATGGCGATAATTTTACCGAATATGGAGAAAAGTTGAATAACAGTAAAGTAGAACTACGTGTACGATATTTCTTTTAGTTGAAAATGACCAGTGAAAATCAGCTGCGCGGATGGATGAGCTTAAAAGACAAGTTCCAGGTTAGCAGATGCATAGATGGTTTTCTTGGGCAACGGTTTATTGTCCATCCCTTTTGATCAAATGCCATAAGGAGAGCCAATGGATCAGACAACTCAATTCGCTTACGTTGATTCCCCCATCGGAACCGTGGAGATCGGAGCGCGCACCGAATGTGTCACTGATCTGAATTTTATTGATCACCCCTTGAAAACAACCCCTCATCACAGCCAGGTGCTCCGCCTGGCAACCGAACAAGTCAAGGCCTATTTTGAGAAGCGTTTGCAGGTCTTCGATCTTCCCCTGGACATGGCCGGAACCCCCTTTCAGCGATCCGTGTGGCAGGCGCTGCTCACCGTGCCCTTTGGCCGCTCAGCATCCTATCAACAGATAGCCGATGCCGTGGACAATCCAAAGGCCGTTCGTGCCGTGGGGGCCGCCAATGGTCAAAATCCGGTCTCCATCATCGTGCCCTGCCACCGCATCATCGGGAAAAACGGTAGCCTGACAGGCTATGGCGGCGGCATATGGCGTAAAGAATGGCTGCTCAGACACGAGGGCGTGTTGCTTTAGGAGGATACATATTGATGACCAATGTTGCCGGCAATACGTTCCACCCGCCCTTTTATCTGAAGCACACTGCCCTGCAGACCGTCCTGGCCAGCATCGGGCTGCGCAAATGGGGCCTCAACCCCATGCTGCAGGCTGCGCAACATCACATCTTAGATGCCGGCAACGGCATCCGCTTGTCGGGATCTTTTTCTTCGATCCTAAACCAGCCTTCCAAAGGGCTGTGCATTCTTTTGCACGGTTGGGAAGGCAGTTCGGGTTCCACCTATGTTCTGAACTGCGGCAGACACCTTTACAAAAACGGTTACGATGTGTTCAGGCTCAATTACCGGGACCACGGCGATAGCCACCATTTGAATAAAGGTTTGTTTTATGCCACCCTGCTCGAGGAAGTGTACCAGGCGGTCGCACAAGCCGCCCGGTTTTCAAACAACGCCCCTGTGTTTCTGGTGGGGTTTTCCCTGGGCGGCAACTTTGCCTTACGCATCGCCAGGCGCTGCCTGGACAATGGCATCAGCCCTTTGAAGCATGTCATCAGCATCAGCCCGGTTCTAGATCCCGACAAAGCCACTGATAAAATCGACGGCAATCCCTTTTTGCTGGCCTACTTCATGAAAAAATGGAAACAATCCCTGCGACACAAGCAGCATCTTTTTCCAGAGCAATACGATTTCACGGACATCCTGCGTAAAAAAAACGTTCGCAAAATGACGGACCTTCTCCTGCGTCGTTACACCGACTACCCTGATACCAGAACCTATTTCAGGTCTTATGGCATCTACGGTCATGACCTTGCGGACATCCAGATCCCCACAACCATTATTACAGCCGCGGACGATCCG
>JBDLJD010000190.1:0-7112 GCA_039714495.1 Thermodesulfobacteriota bacterium | reverse complement strand
TCCTGGGTGCCTGTCTCCAGGTCCTGCATGAGCTCTTTTTCACTCATGGTGAGCGGCGTTCCATCACCGTAACGGGTCAATATTGTCGCCATGATCTCCCCCAGTTACTAACATTAAATGATTATTAATTTAGTTATTTAGGATAAATAAGTTAATCTTATAAATTAATCCATGACACTTTCTTCTATGGTTATTTTTTTGCCCGCCCTGACGATTGACCTTCTCCGTCATCCTCAAGGGCGGGGCATTCAAATTTAGAAATCCAGTTTATTGGCCCGGTACGCCGTGAGGTACTCCATGCAGAAGTCATCCTTGCCGGCCAGGGCATTGGCTGCCACGATATTGCCCATCATCTTCTTGTCCAGCGGGTTAATGATCGCGCCGTCCAGCCCCTTGGCAATGGCCATGCTCACGAAGGTCTGATTCAGAAAAGGCCGGTTGGGCAGGCCAAAGGATATGTTGGACAACCCGCATACCGTGTGGATGCCTTTGAAGGTTTCCACGATTTTTTCGACGGCTTTCATGAATTCCACGCCAAAATGGTTGCTGGTGGACACCGGCTGAACCAGGGGATCCACATAGATGTTCTCCACCGGCACGTTATTCTGCAAAAGGCCGTTCACCAGTTTGTCGGCAATGGCCATGCGGTCGTCCGTGGTTTCGGGCATGCCGTCGTCGCTCATGCACAGAGCTACAACCTTCAGGTCGGTACCTGCGACAATGGGCATCAGGGCATCGTAGCGGTCTTTTTCCAGGGATATGGAATTGATCATGGCCGTGCCTTTGTGAACGGCCAGAGCCGTTTCTATGGCCTTGGGATCAGGGCTGTCGATGCAGCAGGGCCCGTCCACGACCTCCTGCACTGTGGTAACCAGCCATTTGAGGTACTCGGGCTCCTGGCCCACAAACACACCGGCATTGACATCGATGAAGTCAGCACCGGCTTCATGCTGATCCTGGGCAATTTTCTGAATGGCCGCCGCATCCTGCGCCTCGATGGCCGCTTTAACTGCCTTGCGGCTGGCATTGATGAGTTCGCCTACAATTAACATCTCTTTCTCCTTTTACCTTCTGAATATCTTTAATGGTTCGTATTGCGAGTTACGGGTTGCGGGTTAAGCGCTCTGTTGCTTCCCAGCAGGGATAAATCCCTGCGCTACATGGTTGATTCGAGGAATGGGCATGTAGGCCAGGGCTTCAGCCCTGCAAAGCCTTAGCCCACTGACCACCGACTACCGCTCACCTTCATACCTTCTTACCTTCTGATATTCTGAGGAGCCGTGGTTCCGGCCTCTGTGGCTCTGTCCTCTGGCTTCCGTCCTCCGTCCCCCGTCTTCTGGCCTCCGTCTTCCGCCCTCTGTGGCTCTGTGGTTCTGATCTCTGGTCCTCTAGCCTCCACCCTCCGTCTTCTGGATCTCCCCCTACTCCCTTCTCCATACTGCTTACTGGCCTCTGGCCTCCGCGCTACTTCCTCACGCCCAATTCAGCCTCGGCTTCCTCCACTATCGAACGGATGGTCTCGGCAGCACCCTCCGGCAGGGGGTCGGGCTGGTGGTTTTCCAGAATGAATTTCGCCTCTTCCAGGGCCCGTTGGTAAATATCGGTGCTTCCCGCAGCTATCCAATCCTCGCGCATGTTGCGGTCGATCAATTTGGGCTGGGACTGGCTGCGCATGTAATTATAGGTACTTTCATGGCTGAGAAAATCTTTTCCCACACCGATTTCCCGAATGACATCCGCTGCCAGGGTTTCGTCATTTACCGGAACCCCTTGCACCGTGTGTTTGATCATGCGGGCAAACTCGTTGTCCATGACCAGTTGCCCGAAATCGATGGTCATGCCCATTTCGATCATCCCGAGGCCGTAAATCAGGTTGGCACCTGCCAACGCCGGTAAGAGGCCTGTGAGGGTTGTTTCGTGACCGGACTGGGCATCACATAATTTGCTGTCGCCCTACCCGCCTGCGACCCAGCTCGGCAACAGATAATAGGTTGCCATCTGGGCCACGGCAGCATTGATGACGGCACACTCCGGACTCCCCACCGTAGCGGCGGCAAGCCGCAGGTCCATGGCGGTGGTGGATGAGCCGTAAATCACCCTGGCGCCTTTGTTGGTCAACTGGCTGAGGACAATGCCGCCCAACACCTCGGCATTGTGGTCGACCAGTGTCCCGGCCAGGGTTACCGGTGACGAGCCGCCGGCCATGGCCATGGAAAGGATATTGACGGCCATGCCCGAACGGGCTCCTTCCATGATGATTTCACAGGTTTCCGGCACCAGTTGCAGGGGGCTGACCGGACAGGTGATAAACGAAATGATCGGCCGCTCCTTGAGCTTGTCCATGCCGCCGGCAATGGCTGCCGCCATCTGCGTGATCTTCTGCATGAGATACGCGTTGCCCGGCCCCATGAAACCGTGCTTGGAGGTATTGGGGAGCCAGGCCTCGGCATTGTGAAGCTGTACGGTCTCCATGGGAACATCCGAGGCGCCTACGGCACGTTCGTAAACATCGATGTCACTCAGGTAGTCGCAAATTTTTGCCGAGTCGGCCACATCCTGTTTGGTTGTCTCCCGGTGTTCTCCGGTGTACGGGTCGATGATAAAGACCCCTTCGCCAAAATTGGTGAACCCGACCCGGTTTCCCTCCATGATAAAATCATTTTTTGGATGGCGACCGGCAAGGAACAGTTTTGACGGGGCGGAGCGGATCGCATCCTCCACGACATAAGGGGGCATTTTTACGATTCTTTTTTGCTTGTCCACTCTGGCACCGGCACCGTGAAACATCTCCAGGGCTTCGTCATTGTCTATCAAGAGCCCTGTGTGTTCCAGCACCTCCAATGTGGCAAAATGAATTTCGTCCAATTCTTCCCGGGTAAAAATATTCAGGCTCAACCCCCCGCTCTGCCTTTTACCCGCATGCAGATTTCGTCTCACTGGTTCACCTCCCTTTCATTAGAAACGGTTAGTTATTATATCTTGATCCATACCTGCACCCAAGCTAAGGCCATAACCGCTATCTAAGCTGTTAATTGTTTCTAATGGTGAATAAAAATGATTATATCTCATAAAAGCTTTAGCCTTTACCGGTTTCATCTCCTTTCTGAGTATTGATTTCGGCTTCCGCGTCTTCTATGATGGATTTCATCGCTCCAGCTGCGCCGGATGGCAGCGGTACGGGGCAATGGGTATCGATGATCTGCCTGGCTTTCTCGTATGCACGTTCGGTCGTGCTTTTGCCGTGACCGGTTTCTAGCCATGTATCGCGGCTCGAGCGATCGAACAACCCGCCGCCCGACATGCTGCGCATATGCGCCATGGTGTGGGGATGCGTCAGAAACTCTCCCCCGGGCCCGACACATTGAATCACCTCCAGGGCCAGGGCCTCCTCTCCAATCTCTATCCCGCCTTTGGCCAGGTTGAGGCTGTTGATGTGCGCCGTATCCATGATCAGTTTGGCGTAATCAAAGGTCAGCCCGTATTCGATCCCTCCGCAGCAGAACAGGATGTTGGCCCCGGAAAGCACGGACAGGGAAGTGTTGAGGGCGAACTCGTAAGCTGCCTGGGCATCCGGGAGCTTGCTGCCGGTAATGCCCGAACCGCACCAGCTGGGGATATCATAATATTGGGCCAGTTTGGCCGTACCGATGCTCAACAGGCCGTTTTCCGGTGCACCCATGGCCGGGTTGCCTATTTTCAAATCCATTATCGTGGCACAGGAGCCGTAGATAAATGGCGTGCCCTTGGCAACCAGCTGGGCCAGGGTGAGGGCGCTCAAGAGTTCCGCGTTTTGAATGGCAAGCGTCCCTGCCATGGTTGCCGGCGATGTGGTGCCGCTCAAGGGCATGGTCACGCAGCAGATCCCCACGCCGGACCGGGCTGTTTCAACAATCACCTCGCAGCACTGCTGGACCAGGGTGAGAGGGCTGGTGGGACAGACCACGGCGGTGACGCAGGGACGCGCTTTAAAGGTGTCCATGCCACCTGAACAGGCCGCAGCCATTTCTACGATCTTGCGCGTGTTCTCGGCAGAGAAGAACCCATGCAGGACATGCTTGCCCGTGTTGGTGACCATGGCCTCGTAATTATGCAGAGACTGGGTGGAAGCCGGCTTTTCGTGGGCGCCCATGCACTTTTCCACAATGCCGATTTCATCCAGGCTGTCGGCAACACGCGTGGCCTGCCCCAGGTCCGCTTTTGTGCAGGATCTGTGCTCCAGCGTGTGAGGATCGATGACATTCACATTCTCCCCGAACAGGGTGAAACAGGACCGCCCTTTTTCCAGGGTGACATCGCGCTGCGGGTCTCTGCCGAATAGGGTGATCTTGCCGGGTGCCAGCCGTACGCAATCTTCCACCAGAGAAGGCGGCAGTTTAACCCTGAACCCGGTATCGTCCGGTTCCACACCAGCGCCCGCTCCCTGGAAAATCTCCACAGCCTCCTGGGATTCCACCCGCACACCGGTTTTTTCCAACACAGCCAAAGAGGCCTGGTGGATTAAATCTATATTGCGATCAGTTAATCCGACAAGGCTGAGCCCGCTCATATTCATCCTTTTTTATAATTTTCAAAGCCCTGCTTGAACAGGACAACGCACAAATGTTCTAAAAAGTGCCTATCACATAAAGTGACTAAAGTGAGCAAAAGTGCTCTAAAGTGCCTAAAGTTAAGGAATTCTATCTATTTTTATAAACGACAGAGCGAAGCGATTCAGCAACTTTAGTTCACTTATAACTTAAGATCACTTTAAACTTCAGATAAATTTTCCGGGAAAGCCTAACGGCTCTGACCTGGCCCATAGGACCAGATTTTCAATACAGAATAAATATCCTCTGCAAAAGTCAAGCCACCTTGAGCGAGTTAATTTTTCATTTTAATATCGGACAATTATATAATTACATCTATCAATGGCAGGTCAATTGATTCATTGATGGATCAATGCGGATGTAAGATGGGAACAATACTGGAAGAAACTATAGCTAACTGTCTGTTTTCAATATATTCATTGCCCACAAAAACCTGCAGTAAACCACTTGATTCAATCATGTATCAGCCATGGTAATACCGTGCTTTTTCATTTTTCTGACCACGCTGGGCTGACTGATGCCCAGAAACTTTGCCATCTCTCTCGTGGAACGGCAATGCACCAGGGCATTTTTCAGCACCTTCATCTCCACGTGATCCAGTTTTTCCGATAAATAGCAGCGATCGCCGCCATCCCCTTCATCGGGCGCGGGATCCGGGATGAATTTCTTGTCGAGGCTCTGGAGAATGATATTGTCGATGCGCCGTTCATCCCCCATGACCACTGCTTTTTTAATGAGGTTTTTCAACTCGCGCACATTGCCTGGAAAATCATGCGATTCCAGAACCTCTATGGCCCGGTATGAAAGCCGTTTATCCTGCTTGAAGGTGCTGTTGTATTTTGCCAGAAACGCATTGGCCAGCTCGAATATGTCCTCAGGACGCTCCTTGAGGGAAGGTATTTTGAAGTTGAAGGTGTTGAGGCGGTAGTAGAGGTCCTTGCGAAATCTTTCTTCTGCAACCAGGCTCTCCAGATCCTGGTTGGTGGCGGCCATGACAATACAGTCGATCTTGATAGGTTTGAGTCCACCCAGGTGCATGATTTCCAGGTCTTCGAGACATTTCAAGAGTTTGGCCTGCATGGCATAGGGCAGATCACCGATTTCGTCCAGCAGCAGCGTCCCGCCCTGGGCCAGTTCGAACAGGCCGGCCTTGCCCTTTTGATGGGCGCCGGTAAAAGCCCCCCTCTCATAGCCGAACAGCTCTGCCTCCAGCAGGTTCTCCGGCAGGGCTGCGCAGTTGATCTGGATAAAGGGTTTGCCGGCCCTCTGGCTCTGCTGGTGGATGAATTTGGCCAGAAGCCCTTTGCCGGTCCCGGAATCCCCCTGGATCAGGATATTGGAAACCTCCATGTGGGACAGCTTGAGGGCCATTTTCAGGACTTGTTTCATGGCCCGGCTTTCAGCGACGATTTCCCCGCGCTTGAGCTCCAGCATCCTCAGTTCGGTCAGTTCTTCCTTGTACTTGTTGGACATCCGGCGGGTTTCATCCAGTTGCTCCATGAGCTCGTTAAGACGGGTCATGTCCCGCTCGTTGACCACGACCAGGGCGATCTCCCCGTTTTCGTCAAAGGCCGGTGTCCCGGTGGCCAGCACATATTTCTTGGTTTTGTGCACATACTGCAGCAGGTTGACCTGCCTTTTACTCGAGAGGACTTCGGGGGTAACGGCCCTGTCCATATAGCCTTTTTCCACCAGGTATGCGATATTCTTGCCGATGACCTCTTCGGCCTTGATGCCGATATAGTTTTGGGCCGTGCTGTTGATGTCGATTATCGCGCCGGTGTTGTCCAGCACCCAGATACCGTCCGAAGATGCGTTGAAAACCGTCTCGAACTGCTTGTTGAGGCGTTTATACGATTCCAGCTGCAGGGCGGCCTCCTCAAACTCGTTCATATCCTTGATGCAGCAGACCGCACCCTTTATGACCTCACCTTCCAGAATGGGGGTGACATCCAGGACAAGCTCCTTACCATCGGTCTGTATATGTCTGCCAAGCTGGGCTTCACCGGTGTCCAGGCATTGGTTCACCGGCTGCGCCATTTTTGGGTAGGAAACGGCAATGTGCTCACCAATGGTGCCGGCCACATCATAGTCCAGGATGGTCGATGCATGGGCATTGCAGTAAAGGATGCTGCCCTGGGCATCCACAGACATGACCCCCGTGCTGGCGGCATCCATGATGGTATTTAATTGAGGAGTGACTGCCATTGTTTATCCGAAATAGTTTTTAAGACACGGATTTCACGGACTGCATAGATACAAATAGGTTTAAGGTAAACGGTATAAGGTGTAAGGTGGCTACACGTTAGTAGCTGACAGCATTCTTTTACCATATTACCTTGTAGATCCGGTTAATCCTGTCTTCCATGTCTATTTATTCCAAAATGAACATCGAACATCCAACGTCGAATGATAAAAGCAATCGATTTAGTACCTATTTATTGAAATCGCATCATGTTTGCATAGGATCTTGGTTCCGGATTCACCGGGTTGGATGTAAAAAAATACTAAATTCTAATTCACCAA
>JBDLJD010000189.1:0-7184 GCA_039714495.1 Thermodesulfobacteriota bacterium | reverse complement strand
TAAATTTTCATGCCCTAATGAAAGGATCAATATGGATTCGAATAATAAATCAGAAGGTGATATCAATATTTCTCCCCTGCGGGATCGATGGCAGGAAGAAAATATCGATGGCTCCACACGCGAGCTGTTGGATGAAGATGCGAGTTACTTTCTGAAGCAATCCCTATCAACCCCGTGCTTGAACGCCATGCAAGGATGCGGCGGCATCTACATCGAGGATCTGCAGGGGCGTCGCTACATGGATTTTCATGGCAACAACGTGCACCAGGTGGGTTTTGCAAACTCCGATGTCATTGCCGCTGTAAAAAAGCAGCTTGACGAGCTCTCCTTTTGTACCCGGCGCTATACCAACCGGATGGCCATCGATCTTGCTAAAAAACTTGCTGAAATTGCACCGGGGGATCTCAATAAATCCCTGTTCTGCCCGGGCGGTGCCGAAGCGATTGGCATCGCTATGAAGCTGGCCCGCATCGTTACCGGCCGACATAAAACCGTCTCCATGTGGGATTCCTTTCACGGGGCCACGCTGGATGCCATTTCCATCGGCGGCGAAGCTGTCTTTCGCAAGGATATGGGCCCTCTTTTGCCGGGCACCGAACATGTACCCCCGGCGGATGAATACCGCTGCGCATTCGGCTGTTCGGATCGGGGCGGCTGTGATCTCACGTGTGCCGGCTATGTTGAATACATTCTGGAAAAAGAGGGCGACGTGGCGGCGGTTATTGCCGAGCCCATCCGCAGTACACCGTACATCCCCAAACCCGAATACTGGCAGAAAATCCGCAAGGCCTGCGACCGGCACGGAACCTTGTTGATTTTTGATGAAATTCCCCACAGCCTCGGGCGCACGGGCAAGATGTTCACTTTTGAAAACTTCGACGTTATTCCCGACATCGTCGTTATCGGCAAGGGCCTTGGGGGCGGGATTTTCCCCATGGCCGCAGTCATTGCCCGGGACAGCCTGGATGTTGCGGGTGACCGGGCCCTGGGCCATTACACGCATGAAAAAAGCCCGGTGGGAAGTGCTGCCGCGCTGGCCGCCATCGACCATATCGAAAAGCACGACCTGGTGGCTCATGCCAGCGAGCTAGGCCGTTTCGCCCTTGGGCAACTTCAAGAGATGAAGGAACGGCATGCGCTGATCGGCGATGTACGCGGGCTCGGACTGTTCATGGGCATCGAACTCGTCAGGAACAGAAACACCCGCGAAAGAGCTACCGATGAAGCCGAGGCCGTCATGTACGAGGCCCTGTCGCGGGGCCTCAGCTTCAAGACGACCATGGGCAACATTCTTACGCTGACGCCTGCGTTGACCATTACCAAAGAAGAAATGCAAAAGGCGCTGGATATCATCGAGGCGTGTATTTCCATCGTGGAAAAGAACAGCTGAAAAATCAATATCTGTTTTTATTGAATGTGGGGACAATATGACGAAGATTGTATTGACCGATGTTGAAATGAAAATGCTGCACAGCGTGTGGGGAGAACTGCAGGCCCTTGGCGATATCCGCGTAACCGATAACGACGATGAAGAAACGCTCATCAAGGAGGTGTCGGACGCGGACTTGATCATCATCTGTTATGCCGGCATCACCCGCAAGGTGATCCAATCCGGGAAAAATCTAAAAGCGGTTCTAAAATGGGGTGTGGGAGTCGATTCCATCGATATGGAAGCCGCCACCGAATACGGGATGCCCGTGTGCCACTGCCCCACCTATGGATCCGGGACCATCGCCGATCATGCATTTGCAACGTTGATTGCGATGGCCCGCAAGCTCGTCCCCCTAGTGAACGCCACCAGGCGCAGTGGCTGGATATGGCCGGAACCCTCACGGGAGTGGGCCGGCGTTGACCTGGAAGGCAAAACCGTCGGCCTGGTGGGGTTCGGCAGGATTGCCCGAAAAATGGTCCGTCGATGCGCCGGATTCGACATGAAGATACTGGCCTATGACCCTGTGTGCGGAGCCGTTCCCAGCGAATTTGACTTCGTGGAAATGACGAGCCTGGAAGATCTCGTGCAAAGATCGGATTTTATCTCCATGCATGCCGTACTGAATCGCGAAACACACCACATCATCGGTGCAAAAGAAATCGACCTGATGAAGTCCTCGGCATATATTATCAATACTGCCAGGGGAGCCTTGCTGCACGAACCCTCCCTATTGGCTGCATTGAAAGATCGACGCATTGCCGGTGCGGCCATTGATGTCTTTGAGTCAGAACCTCTTGACTCAACCCACCCTTTTTATGTGCTGGACAATGTTCTGATCACCCCCCATTTCGCCTATTACACCGAAGAAGCGGATGGCCGTTTGGACCGCGAATGCCTATATTCTGCAAGGCGTATTCTAAACGATGACCCACTAGTGAACGTCAAGAACGGTGATATACTAGAATCCATTGGCAAAGCCGTAGACCGTTTACCCTACGGAGAACTTCCCTACAGCCTAAACGACTAACTTGGTAATTGTTTGGGATGGCTGCAAGGCCGAATGCCATGTCGGTCGGTTGAATTACTGTTAGTTAACATAATTATGAGGGAATCTAAATGCTATTAAGATGACATTATTCCTGGGACTCAATTCGAAAATCAAATGGGCCACTAATCAATCCGTTGGCAGCATTCTTATTGTTGGAAATATTATCCTGGTGAAAATTATTTAAGAAATCTTTAATCAGGCATAATAGCCTACGTACTCGCCGCAACGATCGCTGAAAAATTCCATCAACTCATCGACAGTGTCGAATGTTATCCAATCATGCTTTATAGTCTTACTGTTTGTAACTGTCATTATAAACCCCATAATTAAAATCTTTTCACCTCTTGACAATTAATAAAAAATACAAATTATTATCGAATAACCACAATGTGGTAATTTAGATCATTCAATGTCAACCATATTTGTATTCCGTTACCATGAATTCTAAACAGTTTTCTAAGTGATCTGATCTTTGAAATCGCATTCCTTTAAGATCTGACATTGAATTGAATTTGCCCACAGCATGCCAGCATATGACATTTTCATATAATTACGTGGCTAGGATGATTTCGTGATAATCGTCATCAGGTCATCCTAGCGTTACTGACCGTGAGGTTCCAAAAAGAGAGGTGAATCATGAATCAAAACAATCCTTTAATTATACGTCGTTTCTATACCATTGTAATAACATTGTTTCTTTTTATTTTGATTGCGATTCCAGCTACTTCGGACGAATATTCTGCTCTAAATGGAGTTAAAGGCATTAAAACTGTATTTGATGTTAGCCAGGGATCACCCCAGGTTGCCAACATTGTTTTTTGGGCTATTCGGAATGTGCATGACGATAAAAGCACTCAATCGCTTTCGGAACCACCGAAAGTCGCAGTTGTGTTTCATGGCCCGGCCGTTAAAATGATTTCAACGGATCGAAATGGATTCAAAGATTCTGATAATGAGGCGCTAGATCAATTCGCCAAAACGATTCGGGAAATGAAAAATCATGGTGTAAAATTTGAAGTTTGTGATTATGCGCTGAAAGTAATGGGTGTTGATCCGGCCACTGTGCTACCAGAAGTTGACCATGTGGCCAACGGGTTTATCTCCATCGCTGGATATCAGGCGCAGGACTATTCTGCAATTACAATCAATTAATGTTAGAAAGGAGCGCTTTTCATCTAAAAAAGCGCTCTTTATTCCTGCAGAATCATACCGGAAGCAAATATTGACTCTATTGCCGACACAGGAAATCCGTTCATGCTATGTCAGATAAATCTTGGTAAAACGATGTTCTTCGAGTGCTTTAGAGTTTATAACCAATGGAGTTAGCTTCCGGACTTATAAAAATTCCAGTGAACACATAAAACACGCCGTTCAAGGAATGGAGGACCGATATGAATAAATATAAAATTATTAAAAGAGGAATATTAGTATTATTATTTACGGCTATGGTGGTGTATTTGTTTGGATGCTCAGAGGTCATAAAATCGAGTCAAATGGCAGGAACATATAAAGGATCGTCTAAAACGCTGGGGGATGGCATTGCCTACGCATTTGCCACGCTGGATGATAGCGGGAAACCAATATCCATAGGCGTGAGGATGTCTGAAATTTCGTTGAATGGTTTACAATCGGAGCCACCGAATGATGCCGATACTGCATGGGAAACCATCATACCCTTGCCCAAGGAAGCAACTGCCGCAGGATATGACCATATCGGAATTGACTGGAATCCGAGGGGACATATACCTGATGGGATATATAACAAGCCTCACTTTGATTTTCATTTCTATATGATCAGCCAAGCAGAACGAAATAATATCACGGCAAAAGGAGAGGATCTTGTAAGGATTAACAAGCAACCTACGCCGGAATATATGCCTGAGGGTTATATCCTGCCAGAGGGGACTGAAGTACCAAAAATGGGCGCCCACGCGATCGATCCCTCGGCTCCCGAGTTCAACAATAAGCCTTTTTCGAAAACTTTTATCTATGGGTTTTACGATGGACAGCTTGTTTTTTTAGAACCAATGATGACAAAAGATTTTTTAACGGCCAAGACAAATAGTATCGATCTAATCAAACTCCCAAAGTTTTACGCAAAAAATGGATACTATCCTACTGCATATTCGGTCAAGTATGATGTAAACCAGCGGGAATTCGAGATAGCCCTTGAAAATCTGGTTTACAGATAAGGTGTATTTTCCGAACATAGGAATACTTTTTTAATTGTTTAACAGAGAACATTACTAAAGATATGTCAAAACCTGGCATGCTTGAGAGAGGGAACGAAATGGCAGCTATATTATTTGTACGTGTTAAATCAGATCTTGATCCGGTTGAATTGGGGCGCCGACTTATTGAGCGTCGACCTCGTTTCCACGAGGTTCCAGGGCTGGTACAGAAGATATACGGAAGAGACGAGTTAACCGGTGAAGTCTGCGGGATTTACTTTTTTAAAGATCAGGATGCACTCGCTGAATTTCGTGGAACTGAGTTAGCTAAGACAATCCCATCTGCCTATGAAGCAACGGAAATACGACGGGAGGTTTATGAAATGCTTTACTCTCTGCATCCTGATCGTGGCCCGATCACCTAATATTTCTTGGGATTATTTCACGTCACAAAGCAGTCGCATACGTTCAGACAAAATGTCTCCTACAGTATATTAATGGTGATGTAAGACGTTTAAGTTAGAACTTCTACCATAGTGTCCCTTCGGTTGCGATAATTGATAAAGGTAAGGATATTGGAATTACCATGGAACATGAAAGCGCTATCCGTCTAATTTCATTCATTTTGATTTTCTTCATACTTGCGCTCTGGGAAATCTTAATGCCTCGCCGTGCCCTAACTACGTCAAAAAAGGTGCGTTGGCTCAACAACTTGTCGATTGTTGCTCTCAATCCCTTTTTGCTCAGGTTAGTGTTTCCAGTTTTCGCTGCAGGTATGGCCCAGAAAGCACACACTAACGGGTGGGGTCTTCTCAACTATTTTGACATTTCCAGTTTTATAGCGCTGATCGTAGGATTTGTCGTACTGGACATGGTGATCTACCTGCAACATGTGATGTTTCACGCTGTCCCACTTCTATGGCGTTTGCATATGGTACATCACGCTGATCTTGACGTTGATTTCACAACTGGATTAAGATTTCACCCGGTCGAGATTATCCTGTCAATGGTTTTAAAAATGATGGTGATTGTAGCCTTGGGACCACCAGTCATAGCAGTACTGATATTCGAGGTCTTTTTAAACGGAATGGCTATGTTCAACCATGGAAATATAAAAATACCAAAAGCTGTGGACAAATGGCTGCGGTTGTTGGTTGTAACCCCAGACATGCACCGGGTTCATCACTCTGTCATCATCCGTGAAACGAACAGCAATTATGGTTTTAATCTATCAATATGGGATCGGCTTTTCGGGACCTATTGCGACCAGCCCACGAAAGGGCATACCGCAATGGTAATTGGTCTTTCACAGTTTCGGGATGAGAAAAAATTAACGCTTCCCTGGCTTCTCATCCTGCCTATAATAGGTGACCCTGGAAAGCAGCCTATCAATCGATGATCCCTTTTCTGCTGTAACTGGAGATAATTACTAATGAAAGATTCATGGGCATCAAGTGACCCCTATGAATATTTTATGGGTCGATGGAGCCGTCTTGTAGCGCGATCTTTCCTAAATTGGTTGTCCCCCTTGCCTGATAAAAAATGGCTTGATGTAGGATGCGGTACCGGCGCTCTGACTGAGGAAATTATTAACAACCACGAACCAGCACAACTGACCGCAGTGGATCAATATGAAGGTTTTTTAATCAAAGTACAACAACTTGGAAACTGGGTTGATTGTAAGATTGGTAACGCATTAGCTTTGCCGTTGGAAGATTCTTCCATAAACATCACTGTGTCAGGTCTCGTCTTGAATTTTATTTCAGAACCAGATAAGGCTTTATCCGAAATGAAGAGAGTCACAGCTCCAGGCGGTACAGTCGCCGCATATGTCTGGGATTATGCTGGTAAAATGGATTTTCTTAACTATTTTTGGGACGTCGCAGCTGAACTTGATCCAAAAGCTTCAGATTTACATGAAAGTAAGCGTTTTCCAGATACCAATACGGATGCATTAGATGAACTATTCATATCCGCAGGTTTCGTAGAACCTGTAACCCTCCCTATAGAAATAGAGACTAACTTTCAAAGCTTTGATGACTACTGGAAACCGTTTCTAGGTGGCCAGGGACCAGCCCCCACATATGTGGCATCTTTAAACAAACCAAAAAGAAATAACCTTCGAAATGCTCTAAGTGAACGATTGCCCATCCAGTCAGATGGTTCAATTCCTATGGTAGCTCGGGCATGGGCAACCAGTAGCCAGATATCAAATACAAGAACACTTAACAGATAAGTGTATTTTATGGTATCAGCTCCTCCGAAATTAATCTGAAAATGAAAAGACCTCCATTAGGGCTTACGAAAGAAGCCTTCAATTTTTGTCAATTGCCGTACAGCGGTGATTACATCATCACAAGGGAGACCCCTCAGGTTGAGATTGTGTAACACAGTATCATATATCACTGATTTCAATAAGTTAACATATTTTCTTTGGAATCTAAAGTTAGCTGGGATGTTAAATATGTGGTGAATTCAATCGCTAATCAAATGGTCAAAACCCACCCGGTCATCTATATCTCCCCAAATATAC
>JBDLJD010000188.1:0-7188 GCA_039714495.1 Thermodesulfobacteriota bacterium | reverse complement strand
ATGGCGTTTAGCGTTGTGTCAATTTTTTGATAATCGACAATGTCCGGGCACCCAAACGTATGGCAACCTACAAAGGATATATCCTGACGCGTGAATGCCTGGAAGACGGCGGAAGGCGTCGCCTGCACTTCACCGGCATCGGCAGGGACGGTCCCTTTGAAATTGTCATCACCAATAATCGACCCCTGTTCTTCATTCCCCGCGGCACTGTTTTTCCCCAGCGGTTGGCCTACCTCGAGCGGCGGCAGGTAGACTTGACAGATTTCACTGGCAACCCGGTGGATGCGGTTTATTTTCGCACCCAGAACGACCTCTACCGTGCCCGGGACCGCCTTAAGGCCCAGGGCACGCCGACCTTCGAAGCGGATGTGCGCCCAGAGGAGCGCTTTCTCATGGAGCGTTTCATTCACGGCGGCATTGAATTCGAAGGAGATTTCAACAGGGTGGGTGGCATCCGGCAGTTTGTCAACCCCCGGATGCGCGCCAAGACGTTTCAGCCGCAATTTTCAGTACTCTCCCTGGACATTGAAACCGGGCAAAAGGGAGAGCTCTACTCCATTGCCGGCCATTTCCAGGGCCGGCCTGCTTTGGGACCGCATCCCGACGATGGCGAAAGTTGCGATGTCGGTGTGGTCCTGCTGCTCGATGCCGACCATGAGGCCACCGACCCTCCACCCCATGTGAAGAACGGGGAGCGTCCCCGGGAGGACGTGCTGCTGGGTAAGAGATATGAGCACCTGCCGGACAAGGGGGTTCTATTCCGTTTCAAAACGGAAAAAAAGCTGCTCACGGCGTTCCTGTCCGTGATGGGCGCCCTGGACCCGGATATCATCATCGGCTGGCATGTGATCGGGTTTGATCTCATGTTCCTGGAAAATAAGTACAAGGCCTGGGGCTTGCCTTTCGCCATCGGCCGGGCCGGTGGCCCCCCCAGGATATTCGAGGTTCGCAAAGGGGTGTTCAGGGCCGACATCCCCGGCAGGATCGTCATAGACGGTCCGCCGGCCCTAAGGGCGGCGTTTTACAGTTTTGAAAATTTCCGCCTGGAGACAGTGGCTTCCGAACTGCTGGGCCAGGGCAAGGACATCGATGCGAAAACGGACAAGGTTGCCGAGATAGAGCGGCGCTACCAGGAGGACAAGAAAAGCCTGGCCAGCTATAATCTACAGGATTGTAGGCTGGTCTCAGGCATATTTTCAAAAACTGGCCTGGTCGACCTGACCTTCAAGCGGGCTTTCATAAGCGGCCTGCCCATGGACCGGGTCGGCATGTCGGTGGCGGCCTTTGACTTTTTCATGCTGCCCAGGATGCACCGCCATGGGGTCGTGGCGCCCAATGTTCAGGATGTGGAAAGCACCGGCTCCGCCGCAGGCGGCTGGGTTTTTGTCAAATCACCGGGATTTTACGAGCATGTTGCGGTTTTTGACTTCAAAAGCCTCTATCCATCCATTATCCGCACCTTTAAAATAGATCCCCTGTCCAGGTTGAGGGCCTACATCGATCCTCTGGATACGCCAGTGGGCACCTCTTTTTCCAGAACCGAGCATATCCTGCCGGCAGCCATCACCGAACTGATGGCCAAACGCGAGCAGGCCAAAAAGGATAAGGACCCGCACCTTTCCCAGGCCATTAAAATACTCATGAACAGCTTCTATGGCGTTATGGGGACCCCGGGCTGCCGGTTCCACGACCACCGGCTGCCGGCAGCCATCACCGGCACGGGCCAATGGGTGCTGAAACTCACCCGGGACCATTTTGAAAAGCACGGGTATGACGTGCTGTACGGCGACACCGACTCCGTGTTCGTACAACTGAAAAGAGGGGAGCGTTTCGATGCTGACAAAGCGGTCCGCAAACTGGTCCGGCGCATCAACACATTTATCGCCGACACTATCAAAACGGCGTTCGGACTGGAGTCACACCTGGAACTCGAGTTCGAAAGGCACTTCATGAAGTTGTTCATTCCCGCCCTCAGGGGCGGCGGGGAAGGTGCCAAAAAGAGATATGTCGGTTTGGTGGCTGAAGCTGAAAACGAGGAGCTTGTTTTTACGGGGCTGGAGTTTGTCCGTTCCGACTGGACCCGCCTGGCCCGGAATTTTCAATATGACCTGTTTGACCGCATCTTTCATGACCGGGAAGTGATCGATTGGATCAGGGGAATGGTGTCGGATATACGGCGCCAGGTATACGATGACGATCTGATATACAGAAAACGCCTGAGGAAGGCTCCCGCCGAATACGTGAAGGTCGTTCCCCCGCATGTGAAGGCCGCCCGTTTGCTGGGCCCACGGGCCGAGGGCTTGAAGGAGATCCGCTATGTCATGACCCAACGCGGCCCAATACCACAGGAACTGCCCCACGATGACCTGGACTATACCCACTATATTGAAAAGCAGCTGAAGCCCATTGCCGATGCCGTGCTGCAGTTTTTGGGCCTGAGCTTCAGCGATATTGTAGGAGGGCGGCAGTTGACATTGTTCCCGTAGATTTCATTCAGTTTAATTTTTTATTTTTCATGACCGACTTGACCATTTTGCCGAACTGCTTGTCCTTCTGCTTTTTTTCCAGATAGGACATGCGGTTGTATTCAGACTCCTTTTGCAGTTTCATATAGTTCTGAAAATGGCCCTCCGTGACCGACCCGTTCGCCAGTGCCCCGAGAACGGCGCAGCCTTTTTCGCCGGTGTGCGTACAATTGGCGTATCGGCATCCGTCGGCCAGCTGCACGATGTCGTCAAAGGCGTTGGCAATGCCTTTTTCCACGTCGATGTTTCCAAGTTCCCGCATGCCGGGCGTATCCACTAGCATGGCGCCGCTGGCCAGCATAATCAACTGCCGCCTGGTGGTGGTGTGCCGTCCTTTGCCGTCTTTCTCCCTGACATGCCGGGTTGCAAACCGCTCTTTTTCAAGCAGGCAGTTGATCAGGGTGGTTTTGCCCACACCCGACGACCCTAGCAGGCAGTATGTCCTGGCGGGTTCCAGCAGCGTCTTGATCCTTTCCAGGCCGGAAATATCATGGCTGCTCAAGTGCAAGACCGACAGGTCCTTAAATCTGGATTGAACACTGGCCACGATTTCATCTGCCTGGTCCAGGGCAATGAGATCGCTTTTGCTGAGCAGGAAGACCGGCTGGATATTCTCCTGCCGGGCCATCACCAGGTAGCGTTCCAGTCTTCTGAGACTGTAATTGTCATCCAGGGACTGCATGATCAACGCCGTGTCGATGTTGGCTCCGATCAGTTGGTATTCCACTTTTTTCCCCGGTGTTTTTCGTTTTAAAAGGGACTTGCGCGGCAGGATGGCGTGGATTACGGCAAAGGCGCCGTCATCCACAAATTGGGCCTGCACCCAGTCACCCACCGTGGGATAATCCAGGGGCGATGCAGCACCGAACATCAGTTTTCCGGTGATCTCCGCCGGTATCATGCCGTCTTCATGCTGAACAAGATACTGATCCCGGTCCACGGCAACCACGCGGGTAAGCTGCATCCCGTTCATGCCCAGGGCATCTGCCTGCCCCTGGAACCATTCATCAAAGCCAAATGCCTGTAATTTCATGGCGGGAACATATATGAAAATAATCCGGAGTGCAATTCTTCTTGAATATTGTATGAAATTTGATGAGGAAAGGAGCGGTGATCCGAATAGTAGGGAGTAAGGAGTATGCAGTAGGGAGAACCAGAGGACGTCAGAAAACAGAAGCCAGAACCAGAAGAGCCACAGAGGACAGGACCCTTGGAAATTGGCTATTCGTTATTGGCTATTGGCTATTGGACATTCGTCTTTCGTCTTTTTAAATATCCAATAACCAATATTCAATGTCCAATAATCAAGTACTAAGACACAGCAATACAACACTTAAAGTGACAACTTTAGATCAGGACTTGACCAAGTCAAAAGACCGGACGATGCAGGGCTGAAGCCTCGGCCTACATGCCCATTCCTCGAATCAACAATGTAGCGCAGGGATTTATCCCTGCTGGGGCTGACTGCACATAGCCAATAGCCGCCCTCTTAACTGTTTTCTCTTTTCCAATAACTCCCTTCATAAGCCACCGGCTCAGCCGGTGAGAATTGAAAAGGTTCCACCGATCCAGTGAGGGTTGCATGTGACGCCAGGGTTGCCATTACCATTGCCGGTGTCAGATGAAGGGAGTTCAACCAAGAATTTTATCTTTATTTGTATTCAACCAAATGACCATCCCAAGTGCAGGCAATCTAACCAAATTCAGTATTAGCAGCACAAACCGATTATCATTTCAAATTGTGGAATCATGCATACCCAAAAGAAAGAAGAAAACAAAGAAAAAATTCTTGATACAAATCAGCGACGACGGCAGATCAGGCCCCTTCGAGGGGCCCTCCTCATACCTCCGGCTCTGCCGGTGGTCGCTGATTGAGACGGGATAGAGCTTAACCCGCAACCAGGTACACCCGGCACCTGAGTTTTTAGGAAATACACTATAGTGTGAGATCTAGGCCTGGTCCTGTGGACCGGGAGCCATTTCATTTGGGGGCGTTGGCTTTTCAGCGGCAGGGCGGTCTATGGGTTTGATCAGGATCGCGGGGCCGTCTTGAAGCCTGGCAGTGTCAGCGATTTCCAGACTGTGCCGGGTGATCATGTTTTTAACCAGGCTGGTGTATTCAACCCCTTTTTCAGAATATTTTTCAAGGTGTATGGCCAGTTCAGCGCCGTTTGGAGGGCGGCCCTCCTTGCGCATCTCAGCCCGGGAGACCCTGAAGATCGAATAGGAAGGATGTGTGTTGAGGTTCAAGCAGTAGGCGGCGACCGACTCATGGGGGTTGGAAAAAGCTGCAAGCCAGGCATCGCTTTCTTCCGCCTTTATCCCCTGGCCGGGAGCGGTCCACTGTCCGAAAAGGGCATTGCCTTCCCGGGCAAAGCGGGAGCTTCCCCAGGCACTTTCAATGGCCGCCTGGACCAGTGTCAGGGACGGTGGAATGATGTCGACTCTGATGTGTAGTTCGGCTAACTGTTCGGGTGAATAAGGGCCGATTTTATAGGACACCCTGTATTGGGCCATCATCTGCTGGAGCCATGCCTGGTCATGGGCTGAAAGGGGCCCATCGATGTCGAGGCTGAGCAGCTTTTGGCGCTGGTCAAGGATCTCTTCGTTCACTTCCAAGGCCATAGTGGTCATGGTACGAAAAAAAACCGATTGCTTCAACGGAATCGACGGTTCTTCTTCCCAGGTTTTGGGGATATGCGTGAAGCGCAGCCGGGGTACAGTGTTAAATATATCGGGGTTGGCGTTGATGTTGAATCCAATGGAATCATAATATTTGCCCAGCTCCTCCATGCTGCCCACTTCCACAGGTGCGTCCGGTTGTTTTGCCGGTGCTGCCTGAGGTACGCTGCTGCTGGAAGTGGTGGCGGGGTCACAAGCCGGAAGCGTTACGAGCAACAGGATGCAGATTACGGTAATCAGCTTTTGCAATTTGTTGATAGCCGATGTCATGCTGAATAATACCATCAATTGAAATCGATGGTCAAATTGATGTTTAAAATGGCACCTTAGGCGGATTTTAGAGGAAGGTTCGGCTGGTCAGGCGTGTTTCTAATGGCGTGCGGTGCAGTATGGATGCAATTCACGCAGCTGATTTGCTGGTCTTTGTCAAGCAGCATGCCGCCCTTGAAACCGAAACCATCCGTTGTGGGGCAGATTTTCACAGTCAGGTTGCGCTCACAGGCAATGCATTTGCCCTGGATATTCAGCGTCGTTTCACCAGGGTGTGCTTCAAAGAGTTCTTTCAGGCTTTCAACGTTCAACATTGGCGTATTCTCGATAATGTTTACCCGCAGGATTCGCCTGCGGTGAGCGTGGATCGTTTTCGGGCGCCCCTTTTAAAATCGTCCGGCATATTGAGTCAGGGGAGGCTGTTGGGCCTACAGCCTCCCCTCTCAACCATCGTGCAGAGTATGAGGTGCAAAGGAGGCCGAACATTCTGCACACGCTTATTCTATCGTACGAGCCCCTGAAGTCAATGCTGAAAAACCAACCCCAAAACACCTAGACAAAATACATGATTAACTCTTCTCCAGGAAATTTAGAGAAGAGCAGGGGCCAAGGAGTCAAAGAGAGGATCGAATGTGGAATGCGGAGTGCGGAATTAAGGTATTCTAACAATTCTTAAAATTTGAAACGTTCACCCTATGAATAGTTCTTTGGCCTGGTAGGAACTGCGGACAAAGGGGCCGCTGGCCACATCCTTGAACCCTATGCCAAGAGCGTCTTCGCGTAGAGCCTCGAATTCTTCCGGCGGTACAAAACGGTCGACGTTTAGGTGGGATTTTGAGGGCTGCAGATACTGGCCCAGGGTCAGCAGACTGCAGCCGTGCTGCAGCAGGTCCTGGAACGTTTCTATAAGTTCTGCATGGGTTTCGCCGAGGCCCAGCATCAATCCTGATTTAAGGGGCATATCCGGCGGCGCGCTTTTGTGGGCATACGCTATAAGCGCCAGAGATCGTTCATAAACCGCCTCGGGGCGGACAGTCGGGTAGAGCCTTCTAACCGTTTCCAGGTTGTGGTTGATGACGTCAGGGCCGGCAGCCACGACCATGTCCAGGGCCTTTTTACTGCCGATAAAATCCGGTATGAGCACCTCGATGCGGACACCGGGGCTGCTTTTACGGACACTGTGGATGGTGGCGGCAAAATGGCCGGCGCCGCCGTCTGTGAGATCGTCACGGGTGACTGAAGTGACCACAACATATTCCAGGCTGAGGGCTTTGACCGCCTCGGCCACCCTCGCGGGTTCTTCAGGGTCGGGCGGGGACATGGGGCCATGGTCGACCGCACAGAACCGGCAATTGCGTGAGCAGCGCGGCCCCATAATCAGGAACGTGGCGGTTTCCTTGGAAAAGCACTCCCACTGATTGGGGCATTTGGCTTCCTGGCAAACCGTGTGGAGGCAGTTTTCATGCATCAGCCGGCGAACATTTTCATAGGTCCGGCCAGTGGGGAGGCGCTTTTTCAGCCAGGGTGGTTTTTTCCCCGCAGGTTTAGTTGAATTTTTCATGTTATGCTCTAAATACCTTGTATAATAAAATTATTGTAGCCACGAAGACACCAAGGCGCGAAGGGTTTAAGGTTTCGGGTTGAATGTATCTGACAGGATTAACAGGATTTACAAGATATAAATGGGTAATAGGTAAACGGTATAAGGTAT
>JBDLJD010000187.1:0-7231 GCA_039714495.1 Thermodesulfobacteriota bacterium | reverse complement strand
CTTTGCCCAGAACCATTTTTTATGACCGTCATGTGGCGCTTGGCGCCAAGATCGTTGAATTTGGGGGGTGGGAAATGCCGGTGCAATATGCATCCGGCATTGTGCAGGAACACCTGTCCACCCGCAAGCAGGCCGGCCTTTTCGACGTGTCGCACATGGGGCGCTTTATCGTGCGCGGGAAAAACAGCCTGCCCTTCCTGCAGTACGTCCTTACCAACAATGCCGATGCGCTGGATGTAGGGGAAAGCCAATATACCCTCATTCCCAATGAGCAGGGCGGCGCCCTGGACGACGCCTACCTTTACCGGTTTGTGGCAGACGCCTATCTCCTGGTGGTCAATGCATCCAACCGTGAAAAAGACTGGGAGCATCTGCTGTCTCATGCCCAAAAGATGGGGGGCGTGGAATTAATTGACCGGACCTTTGAGACATCCATGCTGAGCCTGCAGGGGCCCCTTTCCAAGGACATCCTTCTTGAACTCATCGACTCAGGATCCCTCCCCGATCCTCTGCGGAACAAATTGAGCACCGCCACACTCTCTGGCGCCGACATCCTCCTGGCGCGCACGGGCTACACCGGGGAGCCCATCTGCTTTGAACTGTTTATGGAAAATGCAGATGCCTTGAAGGTGTGGGACCTTTTAATCGAAAAAGGCGCCCTGCCCGTAGGCCTGGGCGCCCGTGACACCTTGAGGCTGGAAGCGGCCCTGCCGCTTTACGGCCACGAACTGGGTGAGGATCCGGAAAAAAAGGAAATACCGATATTTTCCTCAACGCTTGCCAGGTTTGCCGTAAGCTTTTCACCCCTCAAAGGAGATTTCATAGGCCGGGCCGCCCTTGAAAAGCAGTTTGCCGCGCTGAAAAAAATATTCAACCACGATTTTTCCGCCATGGCGGATCTGCCCCGGCGGGTCATGACGGTGGCACTTACGGCCAAGGGCGTGGCCCGCGCCGGATATAAACTATTCCACGGCGACGATCATGCGGGCTATATCACCAGCGGCACCATGGTGCCCTTTTGGCACACCCGTGGTGAGGGCATCGGGTCCGTACTAACGGACGAACACAGCCTCCGCGGAATCTGCCTGGCGCTCCTGGACAGCAATATCAGCGTAGGTGACGCCGTGGAAATTGAAATGCGAGGGCGGCGCATACCTGCCGTGGTGGTGCCCTTTCACATGCGCAGCGAAGCGCCTCCCTATGCCCGGGCCATCCCCTGGGACCAGATTCATCCCGGTAAAAAACCTCCCGTTGAAGCAAAGCGCCTGACCAAAGCCCGCACCCTCCTGGATGGGGCGATTGACAATTCCCTCTGGCGGCAGAAAGAGTGCATTAATCTCATCCCTTCGGAGCAGACCCAGTCCGCCGTCACCCGCCTGCTCTCGGTTATGGACCCTTGCGGCAGGTATGCCGAGCACAAACAGGTCCCGGCTTTCAATGACGCCGAGGTGTTCTACTACCAGGCCACGGACTTTATCGAAAGCGTGGAAAAGCTGCTGGAGGAAGAGCTGCGCGAGTACCTGGGGTGCCCGGAGGTGGAAACAAGGGTGATTTCCGGCCAGATGGCCAACACCACGGTATTCAGCGCTCTGGTGGACTACATCAACCGGGCCGACCGCAAAAGAGAACAGCGGCGCATCCGCAAAATAATGAACAATCACATTATTCGCGGCGGCCACCTCAGCGCCCAACCCATGGGGGCCCTGCGCGATTTCGTGGCCCGCGACCCGAAAACCGAAGGCCCGGCTGTGGTCAATTTCCCGGTTTTACCGGACAACCCCTATAAAATAGATATAGCCGCCTGCGCCGACCTTCTGGCAATGCACCGGCCCGAGTTGATCATTTTCGGCAAAAGCATGACCCTCTACCGCGAACCTGTGGCCGACATACGGGCCATGGTGAATGATCTGGGCCTGGACTGCACCATCATGTACGATATGGCCCACGTGCTGGGTCTCATCGGGCCCCGCTTTCAGCTGCCCTTTGAAGAAGGCGCCGACCTTGTCACCGGTTCGACCCACAAGACCTTTTTCGGCACCCAACGGGGCATCATCGGCGCTCGTTTTAAGGAGTATGAACCTGAATACGATCTCTGGCTGGCCATTCGTCGCCGGGCCTTTCCGGGCAGCGTCAGCAACCATCACCTGGGCACCCTTTTGGGCATGCTCATGGCGACTTACGAGCTGAACCATTTTAAAGACGCCTACCAGAAGAACATCCTTAACAACGCCAAAGCATTCGCCGCTGCTCTGAACGCCTGCGGACTCGATGTTGCCGGGGACCCGGACATCTCGTACACCCAGACCCACCAGGTGATTCTCAACGTGGGCTATGCCAGGGGGGCCGATATAGCCGACCGACTGGAAAAAAACAACATCATCGTCAACTACCAGGCCGCGCCGGAAGAGGAAGGCTTCACCGCTTCCGGTTCCCTGAGGATGGGCGTGCAGGAAATGACCCGCTTTGGCATGCAGCCGGACCATTTTTCGGAACTGGCCGGGTTGATGCATGCCGTTATCACCGATGGCAGCAACGTGAAAAAAGAGATTGTGGATTTTAGAAAACAGTTCGTGGACATGCAGTACTGCTACTCCACAGCAGAGTTTGAAAATGAAATCCAGAAACTGCATCAACTGCTGCGTTAAGCATTTAAACCCAAAATGGATATAACCACAAAGACACAAAGGGCACAAAGTGTTATTCTTTTCTTTGAGTCTTTGTGGCTTTGTGGCCAGAACCTGTTAATATCATGACAAAATCGTCAATATGTAACCTAAAATGACAGAATAACAGGAGGAAACGCATGAAAGAAATCAGTGAGCTCAATTTCCCCGATGACTTGAAGTATGCCGAAGATCATGAATGGTCACGGATGGAAAACGGCGAAGTTACCATCGGCATCTGTGATTATGCCCAGGACCAGCTTGGGGACGTGGTGTTCGTGGAACTGCCCGAGGTTGGCGACACCTTTGACAGGGGGCAGGAGTTCGGCACCGTCGAATCGGTAAAGGCCGTTTCCGAGCTGATCATCCCCTTGAGCGGCGAGGTGACGGCTGTCAATGCAAACCTCGAGGACACCCCGGAACTGGTCAACAGCGAACCCTACGCCGGCGGATGGATGCTAAAAATTAAACTTGCGAACCCAGGAGAGCTGGATGACCTCATGACAAAAGACGCTTACCTTGACATGCTGAAAGGATAAGGCCATGAGATATTTACCCCATACCGATAACGATGTAGCTGAGATGCTTTCCGTTATAGGCGCCAACAGCCTCGACGATTTGTTTGCCGCCATCCCTGAGGCATGCCGGCGCCAGGACGCTCTTGACCTGCCCGAGGCCATGACCGAGTGGGAACTCAATAAACACATGGGAAGACTGGCCTCTGCCATGGCGGTTTGCCCGGAATACCTCGTATTCATGGGAGCGGGAAGCTACGATCACTACATTCCCGAAGCCGTGAAACAGCTCCTGGGAAGATCCGAATTCTACACCTCGTACACCCCGTACCAGCCCGAAGTGAGCCAGGGCACCCTGCAGGCAATCTATGAATACCAGACCCTCACCACCCGCCTCTTGGGCCTCGACGTGGCCAACGCGTCCATGTATGACGGCGCCTCCGGACTGGCCGAAGCCCTATTAATGGCCATCCGGGTAACCCGGCGGAAAAAAGTATATGTCTCTCAATTGTGCCACCCGCTCTACCGGCAGGTGGTTCAAACCTATTTCGAGCCCACCGGGTACGAGGTCGTGGAACTCCCCTATCGTGATGACGGCCGCACTGATTTCTCCGGCATCACCGACCTGGAAGCGTGTGCCGGCATTGCCGTCCAGTCCCCCAACTTTTTGGGCTGTATCGAAGACATCGCGACGCTGTCGGAAAACGTTCACACTGATCCCAAAACCATGCTGATCGTCTCTTTTACCGAACCCCTGGCCTATGGGCTCCTGAAAAGTCCGGGCATCCTCGGGGCGGACATTGCCTGCGGCGAAGGACAGAGCCTGGGTATCCCGAGGTCTTTTGGCGGCCCCGGACTGGGCATGTTTGCCGCTAAAAAGGCGTATCTCCGCAACATGCCCGGCCGATTGGTGGGGCAGACAAAGGACCTGGACGGCAAAAGGGGCTTTGTCCTGACCTTGTCCACGCGGGAGCAGCACATCCGCCGGGAAAAGGCCACCTCCAACATCTGCTCCAACCAGGGCCTGTGCGCCACGGCCGCGGCCATGTACATGGCCGCCCTGGGCGGAACGGGCGTCCGCGAACTGGCCCAGCTCAACCATGACAAAGCCGCCTACCTCAAAGGCGCTCTGAATCAGGCTGGATTGGAAACGCCCTTTGGCGCGCCTTTCTTCAACGAGTTTGTGGTGCGACTTCCGGGCAGTTCCGAGGAAACCTACAACCGGCTGCTGTCGGAAAAAATTGTTGCCGGCCTGCCGCTTGCTTCCTTTTACCCCGAGCTCGAGGGCCATTACCTCATGTGCGCAACGGAAACAATGGACAGAGAGGACATGGACCTGTTGGTCAAGGAGGTGACATCATGAAAGCGACCGTTGGAACAACCGGCCTGATTCTCAACGAACCCCTGCTATGGGAATTGGGGAAAAAGGGCCGCATGGGATTCTCCCTGCCGCGCCGCGATGTCGACCCAGCCCCCATGGACAGCAGCCTCACAGGAGAAGGCCCTGATTTTCCGCATTTATGCGAAGTGGATATTGTCCGGCACTACACGAGGCTTTCGTCCTGGAATTTCGGTGTGGACTCGGGCATGTACCCCCTGGGGTCCTGCACCATGAAGTACAACCCCAAAACCAACGAAAGACAGGCCGCTCTTCCCGGGCTGGCCCAGGCGCACCCCCTGTTGCCATCCCAACTCGCCCAGGGCACCCTTGGCATCATGTACGACCTGGAACGGCTCCTGGCCGAGGTCACCGGGCTGCCCGCTGTTTCGCTGCAGCCCGCAGCCGGCGCTCAGGGAGAGTTGACCGGCATGCTGCTTTTCTATGCCTTTCACAAAAGCAAAAACCAGACACGCTCCAAAATACTCATCCCGGACACGGCCCACGGCACCAATCCGGCCAGCGCGGCCCTGTGCGGATACAAATCCATACCTGTTAAATCCAATGATCAGGGGATCCTCGATCCGGACACGGTGGCCGGGCTCATGGACGAAGACACGGCCGGCATTATGATCACCAACCCCAACACCCTGGGGCTGTTCGAGGACAACATCCGCCAGGTGGCCGACATCGTACATGCCAAGGGCGGGCTCGTTTACGCGGACGGCGCCAATATGAACGCGGTGATGGGCATCATCAACGTGGCCGACCTGGGGGCTGACGTGCTGCATCTCAATTTGCACAAAACCTTTTCCACGCCCCACGGCGGGGGCGGCCCGGGAAGCGGGCCGGTCTGCGTCACTCGGGAGTTGGAACCTTTCCTGCCGGTCCCCCGCGTGGAAAAAAGCGACGATCAATACCGGCTGTCCTATGACCGCCCCGGCTCCATCGGCAAGATCCATGCTTTTTACGGAAATTTCGGCATCCAGATCAGGGCATATGCCTACATTCTCTCCATGGGGCCTGACCTGAAAAAGGCCAGCCAGTTTGCCGTGTTAAGCGCCAACTATATCAAGGAGCGGCTCAAGGGGGTCTATCACCTGCCCTATGACCGGCCCTGCATGCACGAGTGTGTCTTCACCGACAAACACCTGCAGCAGCACAAAGTGACTACCCTGGACGTGGCCAAGCGCCTTATCGATTACGGGTTCCATCCGCCCACCATCTATTTTCCGCTGGTGGTACAGGGGGCCATCATGGTAGAGCCGACGGAAACCGAATCAAAGGAAAATCTCGACCGGCTGGTGGAGGCGTTAATAGCCATTGCCGCGGAGGCAGAGGAGCAGCCCGACCGTCTTCGGGAGGCGCCGGTGGTGCCCAAAGTACGCCGACTGGATGAAACGACTGCCGCACGGAAGCCGTGCCTATCCGGATAATTTCGCCTTGCGGCGAAATTATTCTACGCGCCTGCGGCGCTATAAACCCTTTAGTACCTCTATATTGAAATCGCCTCATATTTGCGTGGGATTTTAGTCCCGAAATATGAAAAAGTTTACGGTGTATTTCGTGTTTTCGCCTTTTCGTGATTTCGTGATTAAATATCTTTTTCCGGTTCAGCCGGGCTGGGATTTAAGTTATCTAGTGAAAACGAGGCCCTGTTTATATGTCGAGCTGCCCCTGACCGAGTACCGGGAGGCCTGGGAACTGCAGCAGGCCATTGTGGCCGCCAAGAAAGAAGGTCGTCTGGTGAACGATGTAATCCTGGTACTGGAGCACCCCCCGGTTTACACCCTGGGGCGCAGGGGGGGCATCGAAAACCTGTGCGTACCGCGTACCCGGCTGGCCGAGGAAGGTATAGATGTGGTCCAGATCGAGCGGGGCGGGGACATCACCTATCACGGCCCCGGACAGCTGGTGGCCTACCCCCTTATGGATATCCGGCGTGCCCGCCTGGGCGTCACAGAGCTTGTAACATCCCTGGAAGAGATCATGATCAATACGGCATCTGCTTTCGGCATCCAGGCCGGTCGCAATCCATTGAACCGCGGTGTCTGGGTAGGCCGGGCCAAGCTCGGCAGCATCGGCATCGCCGTGCGCAGGGACATCACCTTTCACGGCATGGCCCTGAATGTCAACCTTGACATGACCCACTTTTCCTGGATCAATCCCTGCGGGCTTAAAGAGGTCAATATGACCTCCCTTGCGGAGGCTGCCGGCAAGCCCATCGACATGCAGGCTGTCCGGCGCTCGCTTCAAGAAAACATGCAAAGCGTCCTCGGCGTGGAACTCGAGCAGACGGATCCAGAGACCCTGGCCGGCTTTGTTCACGGACAGACAGAAGACAGAGGGGCCTTAAGTAGGGAGTAAGGAGTAGGGAGATAAAGCCGGAGTACTGGCGGCCGGAAGCCTCTAGGGGCGAACCTGTGTGTTCGCCCAGAGAACGGATGACCAATAGACAGTAAGCAGAAATCAAATTGTTGATTGTTTTTAGAAGAACCATTATTAGACAGGATTAACAGGATTTTCAGGGTTCTAATAAAAAAGTGAGCCGTCCGCCATTAGCGTATAGCCGCCTTATACCTTATACCGTTTACCTATTACCCATTTATATCTTGTAAATCCTGTTAATCCTGTCAGATACATTCAACCCGAAACCTTAAACCCTTCGCGCCTTG
>JBDLJD010000186.1:0-7281 GCA_039714495.1 Thermodesulfobacteriota bacterium | reverse complement strand
CTATAATAATCTGTCGTTGACTGAGACAAAAGATAACACGAGAAAACAATCTTTAAACTATACAAAGGAAAAGGCACCATGCATCACTTTCATTACCAACAGGATGAACTTTTTTGTGAGGATGTGCCCATACGCGAAATTGCGGACAAGGTGGGCACGCCCTTTTACCTCTACAGCCACGCCACCTTGGGACGCCATTTTTTGGCGTTTGACAAAGCCTTTGACGGTGTGCAGCGGCTGGTCTGCTTTTCTGCAAAAGCCAACTCGAACATGGCCATTCTAAAACTCTTCGCCAATCTCGGCAGCGGGTTGGATATCGTTTCCGGGGGGGAACTATTTAGGGGGCTTAAAGCGGGCTTCCCACCGGACCGGGTTGTCTATTCAGGTGTGGGCAAAAGGGTGGACGAAATCGACTTTGCGCTCGAACAGGACATCCTGATGTTCAATGTGGAATCCCTGGAGGAACTGGAACTCATCAACCAGCGTGCCGGGGGACTGGGTAAAACAGCGCCTGTGGCCATTCGGGTCAACCCGGACGTGGATCCCAAAACACACCCCTATATTTCCACGGGTCTTAAGAAAAACAAATTCGGCATCGACACCGATACGGCATTGGAAGCATACAAAACCGCTCACAAAATGGAGCATGTGAAAATCGAGGGCATCGATTGCCACATAGGATCCCAGATATCCGAAGCCGGTCCTTTCAAGGATGCCATGCAGAATCTGATGAAACTGGTTGATTCTCTTGCAGATTCGGGCATAACAGTCAACTGCCTGGACATGGGGGGCGGGTTGGGGATCACCTATGATTCTGAAATGCCGCCACAGCCCCACGAGTATGCCAGGGCCATTGTCGAAACCGCCAAAACCAGATCCCTGAAATTGATTTTGGAGCCGGGGCGTGTCATTGTGGGCAATGCCGGTATTCTGGTTACGCGGGTTCTGTACCGCAAATCGGGCAAGGACAAGGAGTTTGTCATTGCCGATGCCGGTATGAACGATCTGCTGCGGCCTTCTTTGTACAAAGCGTTTCACGCTGTTCAACCTGTCCGGCAAAAGGATTCGGGACGCATTACGGCCGACCTTGTGGGGCCCATCTGCGAGTCAAGCGATTTCCTGGCCAGTGAACGTGAAATGGAGGATGTTGCGGCTGGCGACCTGTTGGCTGTTATGAGCGCTGGCGCCTATGCCTACACAATGTCGTCCAACTACTGTTCCCGCCTGAAAGTGCCCGAGGTCATGGTAAAGGGGAGCGATTTTTATATCGTTAGAGAACGCCAGCAGTATGAAGACCTGGTTCAAGGCGAGTCAGTACCGTCGTTCTTAAAGACCGGAATACCAGAGGACTGAGAACAGAACTCCAGAGAGCAGAACAGCGTTGTTCGTAGTTAGTGATCAGAAGAATTTATTAGACAGGATTAACAGGATATACAGGATTACTAAAAAAAAGAATGCTGTCAGCTATAAGCGTGTAGCCACCTTGTACCGTATACCGTTTACCTTATACCTATTTCCATCATGTAAATCCTGTTAATCCTGTCTGAATATATTTTTTCTAAAAGTAATCCACGTGCAACCAATATCCAGGAAACCAATCATGCCTGAAACAAACAAAACCATCCCATTTTACAAAATGAGCGGCAGCGGCAATGATTTTATTATCATCGACAACCGGCAGCCGAAATTCGACGAGGCCGATCTTAACCAACTGATTGTGGGTGCCTGCCGGCGAAAAATGTCCGCCGGTGCTGACGGTCTGATTCTGGTGGAAGATGCCCAAGATGTTGATTTTAAATGGCGCTATTACAATTCTGACGGCAGTCGGGCGGAAATGTGCGGCAATGGCGCCCGCTGTGTGAGCCGGTTTGCCTATTTGGAGGGCATTGCCGGTAAAACCCTTGCCTTTGAGACCGATGCCGGCATCATAGCTGGGGCTGTGAACGGTCCAAAGGTCAAAATCAAAATGACCGATCCCACGAACCTCGGTGATGAGGCCTTTCTTGAATTGGCCGGGACAAGGCTTGCGTACCGATCCATCAACACCGGTGTACCGCATGTCGTGATCGCGGTTGAGGACCTGGAAGGCGTGGATGTCGTGGACATAGGCCGGGAGGTTCGCAACCACCAGGCATTCGCACCCAAGGGGACCAATGTCAATTTCATCCGAATGGAGAACGACGGTACGCTGGGCATCCGTACCTACGAACGCGGTGTGGAGGATGAGACTCTGGCCTGCGGCACCGGCAATGTAGCTGCTGCCCTGATTTCTTCTCTGCGGCACGGGTTGCCGTCGCCTGTCAGACTCCTTACGCACAGCGGCGAATACCTGAGCATCTATTTTGAGAAGGAGGGTGATACTTTTTCAGAGGTATACCTGGAAGGGGATGCCCGGGTGATCTATAAAGGCGAGCTCAGTCCGGAAGCGTGGCAGTAGAGAGCCGGAAAACAGAGCCAGAGAACTCCAGTAGGCAGTAAGGAGTAGGTAGTAGGGAGAGAGACGGAACTACAGAGCCAGAGGACAGTGGTCAGAGGACAGATCTGATCAGTAGGGAGTATGGAGTAAGCAGTAGGGAGAGAACCACAGAGGTCAGAGCCCCGGAGCTACAGAGGGCGGAGGACAGAGTGTCAGAGGTCGGAGTGACAGAGGACAGAAGACGGAGGACTGAGGACAGGGCACTTGGAAATTGGCTATTCGTTATTGGATATTGGACATTCGCTTTTTGCCTTTTTGAATATCCAATAATCAAGTACTTAGACACTTCAGGGTTGAAGCCCTGGCCTACATGCCCATTCCTCGAATCAACCATGTAGCGCAGGGATTTATCCCTGCCGGTTTTCCCGGACCGTCATCCCCGCGCAGGCGGGGATCCAGAACTCTGAAGACGGATTGCCAGAGACTAGAAAACAGAAGCCAGGGCTCACTATTTTTCACCGCAGACACTCGCAGACAACCGCGGACTATAAAATTAGGTTGAAAAATGCAATATACTGTCAGCAAAGACAAGTCATCCAAATGCTATATGCATTGGGCCGTTGCGGAGCGACATAAATATTTTATTGTCTGCGATTGTCTACGGCCGTCTGCGGTTAATTTTAAAATATCGGCGTGTTTAAACCCCAACGTTGCAAAAGCCTGAGGGCTTCAGAGTCAAGGCGTCCAGGGTGAAGTCGTAGTGGTTTACTTCGAACCCTTGACAACACAGAATCTGGAGTCCTCAGGCTTTCCCGAAGGGTAAACAACATGGCAAAATAGACATCATCCTTGGAATTCACCTGTGGGCAAATCCAGGAAATAGTACTATCGATATGATATTGCGTATTATTACAGCATATTATCTATTTTTGCCATGTTGTTTATGCAACCTTGGGGTAAACGCAGTTGGCGGGAGAATATATTTCATGAAAACCTTGGGTGGCAAGAGATGAACGGGCATTCCGCCATTATTTCCGTGGGCTCAAATATGGGCGACAAAGAGGCCAACTGCCGGAAGGGCATCGATGGTCTTCTGGATTCGGGTAAAGCTAGCCTTGTAAAGGCGTCCCGATTTTACCGCACCAGCCCTGTGGACTATCTCGATCAGGACTGGTTCGTGAATGCTGCCGTTCAAATCGAAACCCATCTCGAGCCCTTCGACCTTTTAGCACTCTTCCAGAAGATTCAGCAGCAGGCCGGACGCACAAAAGGCGGTATCCGTTTCGGGCCGCGGGTGCTGGACCTGGATATCATTTTTTATGACCAGCTTGTGATGAAAACAACCTCGCTTGAGATTCCGCACCCCCGCATGCATAAAAGGCACTTTGTATTGCAGCCCATATGTGATATAGATCCGGACATCATACACCCATTGCTGAATATGCCTGTGAAATCGTTACTGAATCAGCTTGGAGACAATGGACAAGAGGTTTTTGAACTCTAAATGAAATTATTGATACTGCTGCTGATCGGCTACCTTGCCTACCGGGCATTTAAATCCTGGTTGCTGAGCGGTTCGCAACAAGGTACCGTGCAGGGCAAAACAGCCGCAGAGATAGATGACGATATGGTCCAGGATCCCTTTTGCGGCGTTTACTTTGCCAAAAGGGATGGTGTGCTTCTGAGGCATCAGGGGGAGGATATTTATTTCTGCAGTGCTGAATGCCGGGATAAGTTTTCATCCTCTTCAGGGTAAAATCCTGGTCGTGCACGATCAGGCAACACATCATGCTTGAAAAGGGTACGCTTGAGCATGAGACATGGATTTGATGGAAATGATATCAGGCGAAAAACTGAAACAAAAATTGAGTGAACCCAACACCCTGACCATGGGCCGCGTGGCCGCCATCCCGCTCATCGTTGTCCTGCTCTATTACCCCAATCGTTTTTGCACGTTTCTGGCAGCTATGATTTTCAGTGCCGCGGCCATTACCGACTATCTGGACGGATATCTGGCAAGAACCCGGGGCCTGGAATCCACCTTTGGAAAGATCATGGACCCGGTGGCGGACAAGCTGCTGGTTTCATCTTCCTTTATCATGCTGGTCTACCACGGCTGGGTTCCTGCCTGGGTGGTCTGCATCATCATCGGCCGCGAACTGGCCGTGACAGGTCTGCGTAACATCATTGCGGGAAAGGGCGAGGATGTATCGGCTTCCTGGTTGGGCAAATACAAGACCGGGTTTCAGATATCGGCCATTATACCGCTTATGATACACTATCCTTTTATTGGTATCGATGTCCATGTGGTGGGCATGTTCTTCCTCTGGGGCGCCCTGGTGTTCACCCTCTGGTCCGGTGCCGATTATTTCCTCAAGGCCCGCCATCTGTTTGATGCCTGAAAAAGAATCCGGAGACGAGGATTCTTTTAAAGAAAGATATCTCCGTGTCTCAATCGTAGCGGGTGGTGAAAACAATCAGGCCCTGAAAAGGCCATATCTATCTCTGCGGTGAAATAAAAAATTCTCGCCTGATCCGATAACCCATATATGGATAAAAGGAAAAATATGAAATCCAACAGCAACATATGGAGAGACGAAAATGGTGTGTGCCATGCCGAGGGTGATGATATAATCTCCGCCTTTGAAATGATGGGCTATGCCCACGGCAGGGACCGGTGCATGCAGATCGTTTTGATGCGGACGCTCGGGCAGGGGAGGGCGTCTGAACTCCTCAACGCCGGCGATGACATGCTGGAGATCGACACATTCTTCAGGCGCATGAACTGGACCGGGTCGGTTGCCAGTGAGCTTGAAAAACTTACCCCGGAGGCAATGAACGTGGTTGAGGCCTATTGTGCCGGGGTGAATCGGGCCATGGCGGAAAGCATTCCTTGGGAATGCAAGCTGCTTGGGTTTAGACCCGAACCATGGCGGCCCGAAGATATCATTCTGTTTTCCAGGATGGTGGGTTACCTTACTTTATCCCAGTCCCAGGGTGAAATGGAACGCTTCTTTATCGAACTTGTTCAGGCCGGTGTGGATAAAGAGCGCCTGGAAGAGCTTTTCCCTGGAATTCTGGGAGGGCTCGATTTGGATCTCATCAAAAAAATAAGTCTCCAGGAACGGTTGGTGGCCCCCTCCTCCCTCTGGAATATAGCCGCCCCCTTGATGATGGCTTCCAATAACTGGGCGGTATCCGGCAGCAAAACAGCATCACAAAAACCGATACTGGCCAACGACCCGCATTTGGAAATCAACCGGCTTCCCAATGTGTGGTACGAGATCGTGCTCAAAACACCCGACACATGCATGATGGGAGCCACCATGCCCGGCTTGCCGGCTATTCTTGTGGGCCGGAGCCCGGACCTTGCCTGGAGCGCGACGTATACGTTCATGGACGGCACGGATTCCTGGATAGAACATTGCAGGGAAGGGGAATACTATCGCGAGCCTGACCAATGGATGCCTTTTGATGAAAGAAAGGAAATTATCAAAAGAAAGAAAAAAGAACCGGTAGAGGTTGTTTTTTATGAGAACAACCATGGCGTGCTCGAGGGAAACCCGCACCTGGAAGGGTATTACATAACCACCGCATGGGCCCCCGGCCGTTCCGGTGCTCAAACCCTGAACAATATTGTCACGATGTTCTCAGCCAAAACGGTGGAGCAGGGCATGGCTGCGCTGGGCAGCATCGAGACTTCCTGGAATTGGGTATTGGCCGACCGGGAAGGCAGCATCGGCTTTCAAATGTCGGGCCTCATGCCCAAAAGGCGAGAAGGGGTCAGCGGATTTGTTCCCCTGCCGGGCTGGGAAGAAAAAAACGACTGGCAGGGATTTCATCAGGTGGAAGATCTCCCGCGCTGCCTCAATCCTGAATGCGGCTATTTTGTGACGTCCAACCAGGATCTCAATGAATACGGAAACGTAGACCCCATCAATATTGGCATGGGGCCTTATCGATCCGACCGCATCAGCGACCTCTTGTCGGAAAACGACGCGATCACGCGGGAATATATGTATCAACTGCACATGGATGTCTATTCCAAGCAGGCCGAGGCGTTCATGGAAATTCTCTCGCCGCTGCTCCCGGACACTCCCAACGGGGACATGCTCAAGCAATGGGATTTTGAATACGCAGCCGATTCAAAGGGCGCCTATCTTTTTGACCGGTTTTACAGGGAACTCTACCGGGAAGTTTTCGGCATAAGCGGCTTTGGGGAGGCGGCCGTGGGGCAACTGCAGGAGCATACCGGCATTTTCAATGACTTTTACATTAACTTCGATCGCGTACTTCTTTCGGAAAACTCGTCCTGGTTCGGGAATAGAACGCGGGCGGAAATTTACAGGGAAGCGGCTGAAAAGGCCTTGGCCACCGCACCGGAAAAATGGGGAAATGTCAGACGCGTGATCATGAAGAATATCCTTTTCGATGGTAAACTGCCCAGGTTTCTGGGCTTTGACCGCGGTCCCATAACGATAATCGGCAGCCTGGCAACCCCCCACCAGGGACAGATTTTCGAGAGCGCCAACAGACTGACTACCTTTGCCCCGAGCTTGAGAATGGTCACCGATCTTGCCGAGGACGATCTCTACACCAATCTGGCGGGCGGTCCTTCAGACCGGAGATTTTCGAAATGGTATGCCTCGGATCTCGATAACTGGGCTGCGGGCCGCTATAAGCAGGTGAGGGTGGATGCCGAAAAGGCATTTAAGTTCTAACAGCAGAAAATTACGATATGTTTCAGGTTGCATGTTGCGAGTTGGGTCAAGTCCTGATTAAAAGTGGTCATTTTTTATTGAAGTAATCCTAATATCTGGCACCTTGCTTTTCTGGATGTTCGATCCTGGGGGCAATTGGTGTAA